>NZ_JANLGG010000015.1:0-94735 GCF_024655735.1 Aeromicrobium sp. 50.2.37 | reverse complement strand
GGCCTGGCTGGCCGTGCCCGTCCCGGCCACGGACCGGCTCCGTGCGCTCACGACCGTGCCGACCTCGCGCAGGCGTCCGTCACCGGCCGGCGTGGCGACCGTCCTCACGCCGATCGCCTGCCTCGTGGTGCTCGGACCGGTGATCGGTCTGCTCGTCGCCCTCGCGGCGACCCCGGCGGCGCGGGCAACCGTCGCGACCATGGCCACGGCGGCCTCGCGACGGCGTGAGGAGCAGCTGCAGCGCCAGCTGCCCGTGGCGCTCGACCTCGTCGTCGCCGTGCTGGCGTCCGGGCGACCGGCCGTCGTCGCGTTCGAGGTGGTCGGTGAGGTGGTCGCGGAGCCGCTCGCCGCCGAGCTGCAGCAGGTCGGTCGACGGCTGCGGTCGGGTACGGACCTGCCCGCGGTGTGGGAGGTGCTGGCCCGGCACCGGGTGCTGGGCGCCGTGGGTCGCGCGTTCCGGCGGGCCGAGCAGTCCGGCTCGCCCGTGGCCGCGGTGCTGGCCGCCACGGCAGCCGACCTGCGCCGCGACCGGGCGTCCCAGGCGCGCGAACGCGCGCGTGCGGTCGGCGTGCGCGCCGCCGCCCCGCTCGGGCTCTGCTTCCTCCCGGCGTTCTTCCTCGTGGGCATCGTCCCGACCCTCATCGGTGTCGCGTCGGGGCTCGACCTGCTGGGCGGATGAATGCACCTCCGGGCCGTCCACAGGCCCGACCGCCCTCGGGGCTGCTCGTCCACAGGTCGCCGACGAGGTGGACGTCCGGGGGCGGGACCGGCCCATCTCCTGGGTGTCAGCACGTTCCACGAAAGGACACCCCATGAAGAACCTCCAGCACTCCACGCTCCAGGACCGGGCGACCCTCGGCCTCTCGCGTCTGCTCGCCCGCGGCGCCCGGCGTCAGGAGCAGGGCATGACCACCGCCGAGTACGCCGTCGGCACCCTCGGTGCCTGCACCGTCGGCGGTGTGCTCGTGAAGGTCGGCCAGTCCGAGTGGTTCGGCGAGCTCGTCCGCGACGTCATCGACAACATCCCGAACCTCCTGCCCAACCTGTTCTGACCGATCTCCGGTGGGGCTCTCGTGGCGCTCGCCCGGCCGCGGCCGCCCCACCGGAGCGACCACCCGTACCTCGCCCCAGCACCGACCAGACTCCCCAGGAGACCACCGTGCACCACCGCACCTCCACCTCCACCTCCGCCGTCCCGTGCTTCCGCCGCGCCGGCATCGCTCGCTCCCGCGACGAGCGCGGCATGACCACGGCCGAGTACGCCGTCGGCACCCTCGGGGCCGCCACCTGCGCCGCCGTCCTGGTCCACCTCGGGGCCGACGGCTGGTTCTTCGAGCAGCTGCGCGAGATCTTCGTGCGCGCGCTCGACCCCACCACGCTCGTCGAGCACCTGCGACGGGGCAGGCCGTGGACCCCGATCGGATGACCGCGCGCGGCGAGAGAGGCACGGCCACCGCCGAGCTGGCCGTCCTCGCCCCGTTCGCCCTCGTGCTCGTGCTCCTGCTCGTGTGGGTGGCGTCGCTCGGGGTGACCCAGGTCCGGCTCGTCGACGCCGCGCGCGAGGGCGCCCGGCTCGTCGCACGCGGCGAGGACGACGGTGGCGCCACGGCGCTGGTCCGCCGACTCGCGCCGGCCGGTGCCCGGGTCCGGGTGCAGGAGCAGGACGGCACGGTCGTCGTCACCGTCCGGGTCCGGTCCCGCGCACCACTGGGCTTCGGCACCACCGTGGGGTCCCGCGAGCTCAGCGCGACGGCCGTGGCGGCGGCGGAGGCGCCGTGAGCCCGACCGCGTCGGGACGGCGCCGCGAGGAAGGGGCCGTCACGGTGCACGCGCTCTGGGTCGTCGCCGTCCTGGTCGGCGTGGTGGCGCTGGGATTGCAGGTCATGGCCCTCGTGACGCTGCGCCACCAGGTGGCATCGGCTGCCGACCTGGCCGCACTCGCGGGCAGCCGTGCCAGCACCGAGGGTGCTGACGGGTGCGAGGCCGCGCACCGTCTGGCGCGACGCAACGACGTCCGGCTCGATCGCTGCCGCATGGACCTCGACGTCGCCACCGTGACCGCCGTCGGCTCGGCCCGTCCGTGGTGGGGCGGGACGTGGACCACGCGCATCGAGGCCCGCGCCGCTCCTGCCTGGTACGAGCGTTGACCCGGCGTAGGTGGTCGGTCAGGCCTCGTCGTCCGGCGCGCCGTCCAGCAGGGCGTCGAGCAGTCGCACGGCACCGGCCTTGTCGAGCGGCTCGTTGAAGTTCCCACACTTGGGGGAGACGACGCACGACGGGCAGCCGGTGGGGCACTCGCAGCCCGCGATGGTGGCCCGGGTGACGCGGAGCCAGCGCTCGACCACCTCGTAGCCCCGCTCGGCGAAGCCCGCCCCGCCCGGGTGCCCGTCGTGCACGAAGATCGTCAACGTGCCCGTGTCGGCGTGCACCGCGGTCGACAGGCCACCGAGGTCCCAGCGGTCGCACGTGGCGAGCAGCGGGAGCAGGCCGATGGCCGCGTGCTCGGCCGCGTGCGCCGCGCCCGGCACGTCCGTGTGCTCCAGGACCTGCGGCACCACGTCGGGGTGAACCGTCCACCAGGTGGCGACGGTGCGCAACGTGCGGGCGGGCAGGTCGAGCGGCTCCTCGCCCACCAGGCTGCCGTCGTGCCGCCGGCGCGAGAACGAGACCACCTGGCTGGTCACGTCGACCTCTCCGAGGTGCACCGTGGTGGCGCCCCACGTGCGGCTGCGCTGCGTCGACACCACCGAGACCTCGGTCGTGGTCCGCGCCGACGTGGACCAGCCCGGGTCCTCGGTGTGCACGACCGCCACGCCGTCCTCCACGTCGTACTCGTCGACCACGTGGGCCACCCCCTGGTGGACGTACACGGCGCCCTCGTGCACCTCGCCGTCGGCGGACCCGGCGTCGACCGTGCCGATCAGCCGTCCGGTCGGACCGTCGACGATCTGCACGGGTGCGCCGCCACTGCCGCGCAGGTCGGCCAGGGCGGCGGCCCGGTCGCGCCGTGTCCAGAACCACCCGCCGGGTCGCCGGCGCAGCCACCCCGCCGCCTCCAGCGCGTCGACGCCCTCGCGCGCCCGAGGACCGAACAGCGGCAGGTCGTCCTCCGTGAGCGGAAGCTCCTGTGCCGCGGCGGCCAGGTGAGGTCCGAGCACGTACGGGTTGTCGGGGTCGAACACCGTGGCCTCGACCGGCGCGCCCAGCCAGGCCTCGGGATGGTGCACCAGGAACGTGTCGATGGGCTCGTCGCGGGCCACGAGCACCCCGAGCGACGACTGCCCGTCGCGGCCGGCTCGTCCCACCTGCTGCCAGAAGGCTGCTCGGGTGCCGGGGAACCCCACGCTCACCACCGCGTCGAGACCGCTCACGTCGACCCCGAGCTCCAGTGCGTTCGTGGCGGCCAGGCCCAGCAGGTCACCCGAGCGGAGCCGGTCCTCCAGCTCGCGCCGCTCCTCCGGCAGGTAGCCGCCGCGGTAGGTCGCGACCCGTCCCGGCAGCTCGGGCGCGACCTCGCCCAGGCGCTGCTGGGCGCCGCGGGCGATGGACTCGGCTCCCCGGCGCGACCGGGAGAAGACGAGGGTGCGGGTGCGGTCGAGGACGAGGTCGGTGAGCAGCTCGGCCGCCTCGCGCCCGGCCGAGCGACGGGTGGGTGGCTGCGACGGGTGCGCCGCACCCACGAGGGGCGGCTCCCACAGCGCGATCGTCCGCGGTCCGTGGGGCGACGCGTCGTCGGTCACGGCCACCACGTCGAGCCCGGTCAGCCGTCGAGCCGACGCCTCGGGCTCGCTGACGGTGGCCGACGACAGGACCACCACGGGGTGCGACCCGTGGTGGGCGCAGACCCGCAGCAGGCGACGCAGCACGTGCGCCACGTGGGCGCCGAAGACCCCCCGGTAGTGGTGGCACTCGTCCACGACGACGATGCGCAGGCCGGCGAACAGGCGCGACCAGCGCTCGTGCCCGGGCAGCAGGGTGTGGTGGATGGTGTCGGGGTTCGTGAGCACCAGCTGGGCGTGGTCGCGGGCCCAGGCGCGGTCGTCGAGCGAGCTGTCGCCGTCGACCGTGGTCGCGCGCACGAGGGCCGCGCCGTCGGGTCCGAGGGGGAGCCGACGCAGCTGGTCGGCCGCCAGCGCCTTGGTCGGCGCCAGGTACAGCGCGGTGGGGGCGCGGTGGCCGTGGAGCGCGTCGCCCGACCTGCCACGGACCAGCGCGTCGAGCGCCGGCACCTGGTAGGTCAGCGACTTGCCCGACGCGGTCCCGGTCGAGACCACCACGTGCCGCCCGGCGTGCACGTGGGCGAGCGCCTCGGCCTGGTGTCCCCACAGGTGGGTCACGCCCTGGGCCGCGAAGGCCGTCCGCGCGCGGGGGTCGACCCACTCCGGCCACGGCTCGACCACGGCCTCCCGGGCGGGCACGTCGTGCAGGTGGAGGATGCGGTCACCGTGGCGCGAGAGCAGGCGTCCGATGTCCACCCCGATAGTCTCCCAGGCGGCACACGACGGCTCCCTCGAGACGGGGGCGCGCTCGGTTCCTTCGTGGTTGACTGGTCACACCTTCGGAAGGACGTTGATGGACCTGCTGCTCACCACGCGCACCGACGACCCGTTCGAGATCATCGAGGTCGGCGGCGAGATCGACGTGTACACCGCCCCACGCCTGCGTGAGGCCATCGTCGAGGCCGTCGAGGCCGGGCACCTGCGCCTCATCGTCGACGTCGAGCGGGTCGAGTTCCTCGACTCCACGGGGCTCGGCGTGCTCGTGGGCGCCCTCAAGAAGGTGCGCGCCGGTGGCGGGTCCCTCGACATCGTGTGCACCCACCCGCGGCTGCTCAAGATCTTCGAGATCACCGGCCTCGACAAGGTGTTCGGCCTGCACGACTCCGTGGAGGCGGCGCGCGCCGCCCACGGGCCCGCGTCGCTGGCCTGAGCGCGCCCGCCGTGGACGACACGCGCAGGATTGTTACCCGGGTGTAGCCCGCGTCACATTTTCCTGGTTGGCTGGGGCCGACATCCCTGTCCCACACCACGGAGGCATACATGGTCGACGCGACGTTCGTTGCGGCGGCGAGTGATCTCGAGCTCTCGGGAGGCAACACGACGTTCGTCGCTGTGGTCGCCGGGATCGGAGTCGTCTCGCTCCTCTTCGCTGCACTGTTCCGCTCCCAGGTCCTCGCTGCCGACGACGGCACCGAGAAGATGCAGGAGATCGGACTGGCGGTGCAGGAGGGCGCCTCGGCGTACCTGACCCGCCAGTTCAAGACGCTCGCCGTGTTCGCGGTGGCCGCGTTCGCCCTGCTGTTCGCGCTGCCCGGTGCCACCGACGTCCGCATCGGTCGCTCAGTCGCGTTCCTGGCCGGTGCGCTGTTCTCGGCGCTCATCGGGTACTTCGGCATGTGGCTCGCGGTGCGGGCGAACGTGCGCGTGGCGGCCGCCGCCGAGAACGAGGGGCGCGAGGTGGCCATGCGCATCGCCTTCCGCACCGGTGGCACCGTCGGCATGTCCACGGTGGGCCTCGGCCTCATCGGTGCCTCGGTGGTCGTGCTGATCTACCAGGGTGACGCGCCCACGGTGCTCGAGGGCTTCGGCTTCGGTGCCGCGCTGCTCGCCATGTTCATGCGAGTCGGCGGCGGCATCTTCACGAAGGCCGCCGACGTCGGCGCCGACCTCGTCGGCAAGGTCGAGAACAACATCCCCGAGGACGATCCGCGCAACGCCGCGACCATCGCCGACAACGTGGGCGACAACGTCGGTGACTGCGCCGGCATGGCGGCCGACCTGTTCGAGTCCTACGCCGTCACGCTCGTCGCCGCGCTCATCCTCGGCTCCGTGGCGTTCGGCGAGCAGGGCCTGGTGCTGCCGCTCGTCATCCCGGCCATCGGCGCGGTCACCGCGATCCTCGGTGTCTTCATCACGCGCGCCCAGCCGGGCGTGAGCGGCCTGAGCACGATCAACCGGTCCTTCTACATCTCGGCGTTCCTGGGTGCGGTCGGGTCGGCGGCCTTCGCCTGGTTCTACCTGCCGTCGTCCTTCGCGGACCTGTCGCTCCCGACGCCCGACGAGTCGTCGATCCTGTCGCAGGTGCTGCCCGTGGAGAGCGTGGCCGGCCTGGACGGCGACCCCCGCGTCATCGCCATGGTCGCCGTGCTCATCGGCATCGTCCTGGCCGCCGTGATCCTCGCCCTCACCGGCTACTTCACCGGCACGGAGACGCGCCCGGTCAAGGACGTCGGCAAGACGTCGCTCACGGGACCCGCCACGGTCATCCTGTCCGGCCTCTCGGTCGGCTTCGAGTCGGCGGTCTACACCGCCCTCGTGATCGGCGCGGCGGTGTTCGGCGCGTTCCTGCTCGGGTCGGGGTCGCTGGTCGTGGCCCTGTTCGCGGTGGCCCTGGCGGGCTGCGGCCTGCTCACCACGGTGGGCGTCATCGTGGCCATGGACACCTTCGGCCCGGTGAGCGACAACGCCCAGGGCATCGCGGAGATGTCCGGCGACGTCGGCGAGGAGGGGGCGCAGATCCTCACCGAGCTCGACGCGGTGGGCAACACCACCAAGGCGATCACCAAGGGCATCGCGATCGCCACGGCCGTGCTCGCCGCGACGGCGCTGTTCGGGTCGTTCACCGACGCGATCCGCGACGGCTTCGGCGAGGTGCTCTCCGGCTTCGACGTCCAGGACCCCGAGCCGCTGCAGGCCTTCCTCGGTGGGCTCAGCTCCTCCGACGGACAGGTCATCTCCGGCATCCTCAACGTGGCCGACCCGAGCAACCTGGTCGGCCTCATCATCGGCGTCTCGGTCGTGTTCCTCTTCTCCGGACTCGCGATCAGCGCCGTCGGGCGTGCCGCGGGCGCGGTCGTGTACGAGGTGCGCCGCCAGTTCCGCGAGATCCCCGGGATCATGGAGGGCACGGGTCGTCCGGAGTACGGCAAGGTCGTCGACATCTGCACGCGCGACTCGCTGCGCGAGCTGGCGACGCCGGGCATCCTGGCGATCTTCGCCCCGATCGCCGTCGGCTTCGGCCTCGGCGTCGGTCCGCTCGGCGCCTACCTGGCCGGCTCCATCGGTGCCGGCACGCTCATGGCGGTGTTCCTCGCGAACTCCGGCGGCGCGTGGGACAACGCCAAGAAGCTGGTCGAGGACGGCAACCACGGCGGCAAGGGGTCGCTCGCCCACGAGGCGACGATCATCGGTGACACGGTCGGTGACCCGTTCAAGGACACCGCCGGCCCGGCGATCAACCCGCTGCTCAAGGTGATGAACCTCGTCGCCCTGCTCATCGTCCCGGTCGTCGTCCAGGTGACCTACGGCGAGGACGCCAAGGACTGGGTCCGGTACACCATCGCCGGTGTCTCGGTGCTCATCATCGTGGTGGCCGTCTACATCTCCAAGCGTCGTCCGATCGCCATCGGCGACGTCCAGGAGGACGGCGCCATGGACGAGGCCACCAGCCCCGCCTGACCGCACCACCCCACGTGACCCCCGCGGCCCCGCCGCGGGGGTCACGTGCGTCGCCCCTCGCGTCCCTCCGTCCCCACGATTCCCATCAGGTGATGGGAATCGTGAACCCACCACGGGAATCCGTCACTCACCTCGGGATGCCCGCCCAGGTGAGTGGGGGAGAACCAGGGTGAGTGGGTGGCACCGACGTCGCGACGTGACACGCTGGCCGCATGGAACAGGTGCGCGCACGGCTGGCCGACGTCGGGTTCACGGTGGACCGGGTCCAGGAGCTCCTCGGCCCCGAGGCCCACGCCGCCCTGCTGCGCAACGAGACGACGCCGGCCGAGCGCGCCACGCGCGACGGCTCCGCGCTCTCCACGCTCGTGCGGCTCTTCTCCCTCCAGCGCGCCGAGCCGGCCCGCGCCGTCGAGGCCGCCCTCCCGGGTCTCGTCGACGACCTGCTCGAGCGGGGGCTGCTCGGACGCGACGGCTTCGACGTGCGAGCGCTCGTCGACGTCCGGCCCTACGGCGACGAGGACCACGACTGGTGGGTAGTCTGCGACCTCACGCCCGGCCTCGACACCGCCCCGATCGAGGTCGGACCGGAGCACGTGCTCGGCATCAGCGAGGCGTCGTCGTCGCTCGCGCAGCTCACGGTGCCGACGTCGGGTGGACGTGTGCTCGACCTCGGCACGGGCTGCGGGGTGCAGGCGCTGCACCTGGCGCAGCGTCACGAGCGGGTGGTCGCCACCGACGTGAACCCGAGGGCTCTGTGGGCGGCGCGGCTCACCGCCGAGCTGAACGGTGCCGACGTCGACGTGCGCGACGGCTCGTTCTGGGAGCCGGTGGCGGGGGAGCGCTTCGACGTGATCGCCACGAACCCGCCGTTCGTCGTCTCGCCGCCCTCGGGGGAGCGGCTCGTGTACCGGGAGGGTTCGCTCGAGGCCGACGGCGTGGTCCGCACCGTGGTGTCCGGCGCCGCGGACCATCTGCGCCCCGGCGGCTGGTGCCAGGTGCTGGGCAGCTGGGTGCACACCGACGAGCCGTGGGAGGAGCGCCTGCACGGCTGGATCGCACCCTCCGGGCTCGACGCCTGGGTGGTCGAGCGTGAGGTCGTCGACCTGCCGGCGTACGTGGAGATGTGGCTGGCCGACGCCGGCGCACGCCATCGGCCCGACTACACCGAGCGCTACGACGCGTGGCTCGGCTGGTTCGACGAGCAGGGCGTGGAGGCGATGGCCTTCGGGTGGATCAACCTGCGTGCGGCCCAGCGCGACGTCCCGGTGCTGCGGATGGAGCAGTGGCGCCACGAGGTCGTGCCGCCGGTCGGCGCCGCCGTGCTCGACTGGGCCGGACGGATCGACGCCCTGGCCGACGCCGACGACGTGCTCGACGTCCACTGGACCCAGGCCACCGGCCTGGCGCAGGAGACGTACGGTCCGCCGGGCGCGGCCGACCCGGAGGCGATCGTGGTGCGGCTGGGGGAGGGGCTGCGTCGTGCGCGGCAGGTCGACACGGTGGAGGCGGGGCTGCTCGGCGCGCTCGACGGCGACCTCACGGCCGGCCAGGTGATCGACGCTCTCGCCCAGCTGCTCGACCGCGACCCGACCGAGCTGCGGGAGTCGTACCGACCCGTCGTGCACGACCTCGTGGCCGACGGCTTCCTGGTGCCCTGAGAGCGTCGACACCGGGCGTGGCGCGCGCCACGTCGGCCCCCGGGGCACGATGTTTGTTGACAGGACGCGTTAGCGTTTGCCCCGTCCGGCCCCCGACCAGCGGGGCCGACGCCGTCCAGCAGGGAGTATCACCGTGACCACGCTCGTCATCGTCGAGTCGCCGAACAAGGTGCGCAGCATCCAGTCGTACCTGGGTGACGGGTACGTCGTCGACTCCAGCGTGGGCCACATCCGCGACCTCCCGAAGGGCGCCGACCAGGTGCCCGCCAAGTTCAAGGGCCTGCCGTGGGCCCGCCTCGGTGTCGACATCGAGAACGGCTTCGAGCCGGTCTACGTGGTCGCGGCCGACAAGAAGTCGCAGATCACCAAGCTCAAGAAGCTGCTCAAGGAGTCCGACGAGCTCGTGCTCGCGACCGATGAGGACCGCGAGGGCGAGGCCATCGCGTGGCACCTCTTCGACGAGCTGAAGCCCAAGGTTCCGGTCAAGCGGATCGTCTTCAACGAGATCACCAAGGAAGCGATCACCCGCGCGGTCGAGAACCCGCGCGACATCGACATGGACCTCGTCGATGCCCAGGAGACCCGGCGCATCCTCGACCGTCTCTACGGCTACGAGGTCAGCCCCGTCCTGTGGAAGAAGGTCATGTCGGGCCTGTCCGCCGGTCGCGTGCAGTCGGTGGCCACCCGGCTGGTCGTCGAGCGCGAGCGGGAGCGGATGGCGTTCCGGTCCGCGTCCTACTGGGACCTCGACGCCACCTTCGACGCCGGCGAGAAGCACGAGGACGCCCGTCTGTTCCCGGCGCGGCTGGTGAGCGTGGGCGGCAAGAAGGTGGCCAACGGCTCGGCCTTCGCCGACGACGGCACCCTCAAGAACGCCGAGGTCGCGCACCTCGACGAGGCCCGCGTGACGGCGCTGGCCGCGGGCCTGCGTGACGAGTCCTTCGCGGTCGCCGCGGTCGACGCCAAGCCGTACACCCGCAAGCCGTACGCCCCGTTCCGCACCACGACGATGCAGCAGGAGGCGTCGCGCAAGTTCGGGTTCGGCGCGGCCCGCACCATGCAGGTGGCGCAGCGTCTGTACGAGGGCGGCCACATCACCTACATGCGCACCGACTCGATCACGCTGTCGCAGACGGCACTGAACGCGGCCCGGTCGCAGGTCCGCGAGCTGTACGGCGCCGAGTACCTGCCCGACGCGCCACGCACGTACACCGGCAAGGTGAAGAACGCGCAGGAGGCGCACGAGGCCATCCGGCCGGCGGGCGAGAAGTTCCGCACGCCGCAGGCCACGGGTCTGCGCGGCGACGAGTACAAGCTGTACGAGCTCATCTGGAAGCGCACGCTCGCCTCGCAGATGAAGGACGCCCGGGGCGAGCAGGTCTCCATCCGCCTGGCCGCCACCGCCTCCGACGCCGCCGGTGCCGACGCGGGCGCTCCGGTCGAGTTCACGGCCTCCGGTCGCACCATCACCTTCCACGGCTTCCTCAAGGCCTACGTCGAGTCCCGCGAGGACAACGGCCAGGGCGACGACCAGCAGACCAAGCTGCCGGCCCTGGCGCAGGGCGACACGGTCGCGGCGCACGAGCTGACCCCGGCCGGCCACGAGACCAAGCCGCCGGCCCGCTACACCGAGGCCTCGCTCATCAAGGAGCTGGAGGAGCGCGAGATCGGCCGGCCGTCCACGTACGCGTCGATCATCGGGACCATCCAGAACCGCGGCTACGTGTTCAAGAAGGGCACGGCGCTGGTGCCGGCCTGGATCGCGTTCAGCGTCGTGCGGCTGATGGAGCAGCACTTCCCGCGGCTGGTCGACTACTCGTTCACGGCCGAGCTGGAGGACGTGCTCGACGAGGTCTCGCACGGTCGCGACGCTCGCCAGCGGGTGCTCGAGAGCTTCTGGGCCGGCAGTGGCGAGAAGGACACCGGCCTCAAGTGGCTGATCGAGAACCTGCCCGACATCGACGCGCGCGGACTGGCCACGTTCGAGCTGGGCGACGACATCGCGGTCCGCGTCGGGCGCTACGGCCCCTACGTCGAGGGCCCGCCGATGGTGCCCGGCAAGGACGGTGCCGACGTCCCCACACGGGCCAACGTGCCCGAGGACCTGCCGCCCGACGAGCTGACCCTCGAGAAGGCCAAGGAGCTGCTGGCCAACCCGGCCGGCGCCGAGAAGATGCTCGGCACGCACCCCGAGACCGGCCTCGACCTGGTCGTCAAGAACGGTCGCTTCGGTCCCTACGTGACCGAGCTGCTGCCCGAGGACGCCAAGAAGAGCGAGAAGCCGCGCACGGCCAGCCTGTTCCAGTCCATGAGCATGGACTCGATCGGCATCGACGACGCCGTCAAGCTGCTCACGCTCCCGCGCGTGGTCGGCAAGGACGCCGAGGGTGTCGAGATCACCGCGCAGAACGGCCGCTACGGGCCCTACCTGAAGAAGGGCACCGACTCGCGCTCGCTGGAGTCGGAGGAGCAGCTGTTCACCCTCACCGAGGAGCAGGCGCTCGCGATCTACGCCCAGCCGAAGACGTACGGCCGCCGTGGTGCGGCCAAGCCGCCGCTCAAGGAGCTGGGCGACGACCCGGTCAGCGGCAGCCCGATCGTGGTGAAGGAGGGCCGCTTCGGCGTGTACGTCACCGACGGTGAGTACAACGCCACGCTGCGCAAGGACGACTCCCTCGAGACGTTGACCGCCGAGCGTGCGCAGGAGCTGCTCGCCGAGCGTCGGGCGCGTGGCCCGGCCAAGAAGACGGCCAAGAAGGGCGCGAAGAAGGCGACCAAGAAGGCCCCGGCGAAGAAGACGGCGGCCAAGAAGACGGCGGCGAAGAAGACCACCGCGAAGAAGACGGCGGCGAAGAAGACCACCGCGAAGAAGACGGCGGCCAAGAAGAGCTGAGTCCTCGTCCCCGGGGGGTGCGCTGCCTGCGGGGGCCTCGGCTCGCTGCTGCGCCGCCTGCGGGGGCTTCGGTCGCTGCTGCGCTGCCTGAGGGACTTCGGCTTGCTGCTGCGCTGCCTCGGCTCACGCCGGGGTCGGTCTCCGCGAGGGCCTAGACCGGGCAGCTCACGCCGGAGGCGGCCCGGGTTCTCGGGTTGTGGCGGGTGCTGGCCGGACGCACGATTCTTCCTTCGGGCGTGGGGACGCAGGATTCTGCGTTCGCGTGCGGGGGACGCAGGATTCTGCGTTCGCGTGCTGGAGGTCGAACGCTTCTGCGTTCGTGTCGGGATCCGGTCGCGAACGCAGCATCGTTCGGGCCTGCGCACGTGAATGCATCATCGTGACCGCCCGGCCGAGCGGGGTGGCAGGGATTCTTCCTTCTCGAGGACCGGTCCACGAGAAGGAAGAATCCCTGACCCCCTGCTCTCGTCATCGGTGGATCCTCAACCTCTGCGAGCCGTCTGCAGTTGAGGATCCACCGATGGCACGCACGAACGAAGAATCCTGCGCCGATCACACGCGAAGGAAGAATCGTGCGTCACCCCGGCACCAGACCGGACCCCGAGACCCCGAGACCAGCACCCACCCAGGTCCCCGGTCCAGGCCCTTGCGGCGACCACCCCCAGCGAAGGCCGAGGCAGCGCAGCACCAAGCCCACGACGACTGCAGGCAGCGCAGCGGCAGGCCCACGACCACCGCAGGCAGCGCGCCAGCAGGGCCCCGACCACCGCAGACCAGGCGGAGCGCCACCCCACCCCGTCGCACCCGCCCCCTAGGATCGGCGACATGCAGCCTCGCTACACCGACTCGGGCGTCTTCATCGCCCTCGAGGGTGGTGAGGGGGGCGGCAAGTCCACCCAGTCCCGCCTGCTGCACGACTGGCTGACGGCCCAGGGAACGCCCGTGCTGCTCACGCGCGAGCCCGGTGGCACCGAGGTCGGCGCCCGGCTGCGCAGCATCGTGCTCGACCCGGCGACGGGCGACCTGTCACCGCGTACCGAGGCCCTCGTCTACGCCGCCGACAAGGCCGAGCACGTCGACGCCGTGGTGCTCCCGGCGCTCGAGCGTGGCGAGGTCGTGGTCACCGACCGCTACGTCGACTCCACGCTCGCCTACCAGGGGGCGGGCCGAGCGATCGACGCCGTCGAGCTGGAGCACGTGGCCCGGTGGGCCACGGCCGACCTGCGGCCCCACCTGACCGTGGTCCTCGACCTCGACCCCAGGATCGGGCTGTCGCGCGCGGGGGAGCCCGACCGCATCGAGGCCGAGCCGCTCGACTTCCACCAGCGGGTGCGCGAGCACTTCCTGGCCCTCGCCGCCGCCGACCCGGCCCACTACCTCGTCCTCGACGCCGACCAGCCGCCCGAGGTCGTGCACGCCGCCATCCGGGCCGCGGTCGAGCCGTGGCTCGGGCAGGCCCGCCAGGACGGTGGTGACCGGTGACGAGCGTGTGGGACGAGCTCGTCGGCCAGGGACCGGTTGTCGACACGTTGTCCGCGGCGGTCCGGTCCGCCGGCGGCGACGGTCGCTCCATGACGCACGCGTGGCTGCTCACCGGTCCGCCGGGGTCGGGTCGCTCCAACGCGGCCAAGGCGTTCGCGGCAGCGCTGCAGTGTGAGCTGGGTGGCTGCGGCCAGTGCCACTCGTGCACCACGGCGGCGGCCGGCAGCCATCCCGACATCACCGTCATCCGCACCGACGGGCTGTCCATCGGCACCGACGTCGCGCGCGAGTACGTGCGCAAGTCGGCTCTGCGGCCGGCGCTCGGTCGCTGGCAGGTGCTCATCGTCGAGGACGCCGACCGGCTGACCGAGCAGGCGGCCAACGCCCTGCTGAAGGCGGTGGAGGAGCCGTCGCCGTACACGGTGTGGATGCTGTGCGCGCCCGCCACCGAGGACGTCATCGTCACCATCCGGTCCCGCTGTCGAGCGGTGCTGCTGCGCACCCCGCCGGCCGACGCGATCGCCCGCCTGCTGGTGGAGCGCGACGGGGTGGAGCCCCAGCTCGCGCAGGCGGTCGCGGCGGCGTCGCAGGGGCACATCGGTCGCGCGCGGGGGCTGGCCCGCGACCCGCAGGCGCGTGAGCGTCGTCGCGACATCCTGTCGTTGCCCACGTCGTTGCGCTCCCTCGGCGACTGCCTGGTGGCCGCCCAGCGCATCAACGACGAGGCCACCGCCCGTGCGGCCGCGGTCGCCGACGTGGCCGACGAGCGCGAGACCTCCGACCTCAAGCAGTCGTGGGGCGTGGAGGACCGTGGCCGCAGGCCCGCCGGCTACGCGGGCGCGGTCTCCTCGCTCGAGAAGGACCAGAAGCGGCGTCGCACGCGGCTCGCGCGCGACTCCATCGACGGCGTCCTGCTCGACCTGCTCTCCTTCTGCCGCGACGTCGTGGTCGCGCAGACGGCACCCGGCGCGCCGCTCGTCAACGCCGACGTCGCCGACGCGGTCCGCTCGGCCGCCGAGGTGTGGACCCCCGACTCGACGCTCCGCAGGATCGATGCGATCGTCGAGGCACGCGAGGCCCTCACCGCCAACGCCGCACCGCTGCTCACCCTCGAACGCATGATGATGGGATTCCGGACCCGATGAAGCGCCTCCTGATCGTCCTGATCGTCCTCCTCTCCGCGGCCGCCGTGGTGGTCGGCGTGCTGGCCGTCCGCGGCGGGGGCTCGGAACCCTCGGCGCAGCTCGAGCCCACGGGCGAGAAGGCTCCCGACGGGCTGCAGCGCTTCTACGACCAGGAGCTCACCTGGGAGGACTGCGGTGGCGAGCGCGAGTGCGCCACGATCGAGGTGCCCGTCGACTACGACGAGCCCGACGGCGAGACCACCACGCTGAAGGCGGCGCGCTACCTGGCGGAGGGCGACGGCACCCGCGTGCTGTTCGTCAACCCGGGCGGCCCGGGCGGCTCGGCCATCGACTACGCGGGATCGCTCGCCGGGAGCATGGGCGACGAGGTCCGCGACGCGTTCACCATCGTCGGGGTCGACCCGCGCGGCGTCGGCGAGAGCTCGCCGCTGGAGTGCCTGCCCGACGAGCAGTTCGACGAGTACGCCGCGAGCGACCCCGACCCGTCCACCGACGCCGAGGTCCAGGAGTTCCGCGACGCGGTCAAGGAGCTCGGCGAGGCGTGCCGCAAGAACTCCGGCGACCTCGCCGGCCACGTCTCCACCGAGGAGGCGGCCCGCGACATGGACGTCGCGCGGGCCCTGCTCGGCCAGGAGAAGCTCGACTGGTTCGGCGCCTCCTACGGAACGCAGCTGGGCGCCACCTACGCCACGTTGTTCCCCACCAAGGTCGGCGCGATGGTGCTCGACGGTGCGGTCGACCCGTCCAAGGACGTGTTCGGCTCGTCCTTGGGCCAGGCCACCGGGTTCCAGCGTGCGCTCGACGCCTACATCGCGTCGTGCGTGAAGCTCGAGTCGTGCCCGCTGGGGCAGGACGCCGACGCCGCGCAGCGCGCGATCGAGACGCTGATGAGCCAGCTCGAGGACGAGCCGCTGCCCACCGGCACCGATCGCGAGCTCACCAAGGGGCGTGCGTTCTACGGCATCGCGGTCACGCTGTACGACAAGGCCAGCTGGATCGCCCTCTCCCAGGGCCTCACGGCCGCGCTGCGCGGTGACGGCTCGGTCCTGCTGCAGCTGAACGACGCCTACTTCTCGCGCAAGGGCAACGGCGAGTACGACGGCAACATCGGCTGGGCCAACATCGCGGTCAACTGCCTCGACAACCGTGAGCGCCCGAGCGTCGACGAGGTCGAGGCCGAGCTGCCGTCGTTCGAGAAGGCCTCGCCCGTCTTCGGCGAGGCGCTGGGCTGGGGCGTGCTGGGCTGCAGCGACTGGCCGGAGCCGGCCGAGCGCCCGCAGGTCGAGATCGACGCCGAGGGCTCCGCGCCGATCGTCGTCATCGGCACCACCCGCGACCCGGCCACCCCCTACGAGAACGCGAAGGCGCTCGCCGACCAGCTCGGCGACTCCGAGGGCGTCCTGCTCACGCGCGACGGCGACGGCCACACCGCCTACGGGTCGGGCAACCAGTGCATCAAGAAGGCCGTCGACGCCTACCTGGTCGACGGCACGGTCCCCAAGGACGGCCTCACCTGCGAGGACGAGGGCTGACGCACGCTCTCGGCTCTCGGCTCGTCACGCCGCTTCGGCGCGTGCGAGGTAGCTGTGCCGCGCTACGCCTGTCAGCGGTGGGTGTGCCGCGCTACGGGGGCACCCGGCGGTAGGACTGCCGCGGATACGCACCTGCTATCCGCGGAGGACCTACCTCCTACCGCCCAGGTCCCGCGCGCCACCTACCTCCGACGGCCGCGGAGCGTCGCCGTGGGTCGGTCGGAAAGGGGTCAGGCCGAGCGGATGGCCTCGTGGTGGCGGATGACCTCGTCGATGATGAACGTCAGGAACTTCTCCGCGAACGCGGGGTCGAGGTCGGACTCCACGGCGAGCGTGCGGAGCCGCTCGATCTGGCGCGACTCGCGCTCGGGGTCCGAGGGCGGCAGCTCGTGCGCGGCCTTGAGACGCCCCACCCGCTGCGTGCACTTGAACCGCTCGGCGAGCAGGTGCACGAGGGCCGCGTCGATGTTGTCGATGCTGGATCGCATGTCGTCCAGCTCGGCCCGCACGTCCTCTGTTCCGTCCACGCGTCGAGTGTAGGGGCCCGGTTTGTGGCCCCCGAAGGGCCCGGATAGACTCGTCGAGGTTCGGCGGGCGATCCTCGCTGAGCCTTCGCCGCCTTAGCTCAGTCGGTAGAGCGTTTCACTCGTAATGAAAAGGTCGTCGGTTCGATTCCGACAGGCGGCTCCACCAGAAGATCCGCGGTCCTTGGCGGACCGTGGTCCGACCGGTCCGTCGCCTGCGTGCGACGGGGCCGGGTCGCTCCCGTAGCCTCAACGGTCGGGACGGCGCACCTGCGCCTCGGGGGAGGTCGAGATGGGTCCGGTCGAGATCACGGTGATCCTGCTCGCGGGGCTGGCGGCAGGCACGATCAACACCGTCGTCGGGTCCGGCACCCTCATCTCCTTCCCGACGCTGCTGGCGCTCGGGGTCCCACCGGTCACCGCCAACGTGTCGAACGGCATCGGCCTGGTGCCCGGGTCCGTCTCGGGAGCCATCGGCTACCGGCGCGAGCTGCGTGGCCAGCGTCGGCGCGCGATGCGGCTCGTGCCGGCCTCGGCGGTCGGGGCCGTCGCGGGGGCCGTGCTGCTGCTGGTGCTCCCGGCGTCGGCGTTCTCGGCGATCGTGCCTGTGCTGATCCTGCTGGGCTGCGTGCTCGTCGTGCTCGGGCCGCGGATCTCCGCAGCCGTCGCCCGACGGCACGCCGAGCGCGGCGGCCTGTCGGAGGACGGTGCGTGGTGGACCCGGCCGCTCGTGGCGCTGACCGGCGTCTACGGCGGCTACTTCGGTGCCGCCCAGGGCATCATCCTGCTCGCCGTCATGGGCATCGGGATCGACGACGAGCTGCAGCGGCTGAACGCGCTGAAGAACGTGCTGGCGGCCGTGGCCAACGGGGTCTCGGGTCTCGTCTTCATCGCCGTGGCCGACGTCGACTGGCTCGTGGTGCTGCTCATCGCGATCGGCTCGGCCGTGGGCGGACAGGTCGGGTCGACCGTCGGGCGACGTCTCCCGGCGTCGGCGCTGCGCGTGCTCGTGGTCGGGGTCGGCGTTGTTGCGCTCGTCGCGTTCCTGCGCGGCTGAGCCTCCGTCACCCGCGCTCGACGGCTGCCCGCAGGTACGGCGCGGTCACGCTGTCGGCCACGTCGAGCAGCTCGGCGGGTGTCGTCGCGGCCACCACCGTGCCACCGCGGTCGCCGCCGCCGGGGCCGAGCTCGATCACCCAGTCGGCCGCCGCCACGACCTGCATGTCGTGCTCCACCGCCACGACGGTGTCACCGCCTTCGACCAAGCGGTTCAGCACGCGCACCAGGTCGCGCACGTTCACCGGGTGCAGCCCGCCGGTGGGTTCGTCGAGCACGAAGACGGTGCCCTCGCGGCGCGGTCGCTGCAGCTCGGTGGCCAGCTTGATGCGCTGCGCCTCGCCGCCGGAGAGCTCCGTGGCGGGTTGGCCGAGCGTCAGGTAGCCGAGGCCGACGTCGAGCAGCGTCGTGAGCGCGCGGTGCACGGCGGGCACGTCGTCGAAGAAGCTCGACGCCTCCTGCACCGTCATGGCCAGCACCTGACCGATGTCGCGGTCGCGGTAGTGCACCTCCAGCGTCTCCGGGTCGTAGCGTGATCCCTTGCACGTGGGGCACGAGGAGTAGCTGGTGGGCAGGAAGACGAGCTCGATCGCCACGAAGCCCTCGCCCTCGCAGGTGGGGCAGCGGCCGGCGTCGACGTTGAAGGAGAACCGCCCGGCCGTCCATCCGCGCTCCTGGGCCTCGGGGGTGGCCGCGAAGAGGCGACGGACCGGGTCGAACAGGCCGGTGTAGGTGGCCAGGTTGGAGCGCGGCGACCGGCCGATGGGCTTCTGGTCGATGACGACGATGCGTCGCGGGCCGTCGGCCGACGGATCGGCTGCAGCGGCCTCCAGCTGCTCGACCATGGCCGTCAGCAACGACGACTTGCCCGAACCCGACACCCCGGTCACCGCCGTGAGCACGCCCGTCGGCAGTCGCACCTCGACGTCGCGCAGGTTGTGCAGCGAGACGGGCTCGAAGTCGATCCAGTCCTCCGGGGTCCGCGCGCTCAGGACCGGCGGCTCCGTCCGGTCGAACATGAAATCCGCCGTGCTCGAGTCCGCCACGTCGGCCAGCGCCGCGGGCGGGCCGCTGTGCACCACGTGTCCGCCGAGCACCCCGGCGCTCGGGCCGACGTCGACCACCCAGTCGGCGTGGCGCGCGATGGACAGGTCGTGCTCGACCACGAAGAGCGAGTTGCCCGCGGCCACGAGGTCGCGCAGCGCGTCGTAGAGCGCCGCGGAGTCGGCGGGGTGCAGCCCGGCCGACGGCTCGTCGAGCACGTAGAGGACGCCGAACAGACCGGCCCGCAGCTGACCTGCGAGCCGCACACGCTGCAGCTCGCCCGGGGACAGTGCGGTGCTCGAACGGTCCATGGACAGGTAGCCGAGGCCGAGGGAGATGATCGACTCCACGCGCGCACCGAAGTCCTTGACCAGCGATCTCGCTGCGGACGCCGCCGCCGCTCCGTGCCGGTCGGTGCCACGGGCCTGGTCGGCCAGCCCGCCGTCGAGCAGGGCGCACACCTGCGAGAGCGGCAGCGCGGCCATCGCGGCGATGTCGATGCCGCCGAACGTGACCGCGAGGGCGGCGGGCCGCAGACGCTTGCCGTCGCACGTGGGGCACGGACCGTCGGCGACGAACGCCTCCAGCTTCTCGCGCTGCGCGGGGGACTGGGTCTTGGCGAGGTTGCGCATGAGGTACTTCTCCGCCGACGACCAGTGTCCGTGGTACGCGCTGGCCTCGCCCTGCTTGTTGCCCTGCAGGAGCATGCGCGGCTCCTCGTCGGTGAACAGGATCCAGTCACGGTCGCTCTGGGGGAGCGTGTGCCACGGAGCGTGGACGTCGATGCCGAGCTTGGTGACCATCCGCCGCACGTTCTGGCCGACCCAGGCGCGGCTGGCCCAGACGCCGATCGCACCCTCGTCGATGGACAGCGTCGGGTCGGGCACGAGCAGCGCCTCGGTGGTGCGTCGCGAGATGCCGCTTCCCTGGCAGGTGGGGCAGGCGCCGATCGCCGTGTTCGGCGAGAACGCCGACGCCGGGAGGTGCTCGGCGCCGTCGGGGTAGGTGCCGGCCCGGCTGTAGAGCAGGCGCAGCACGTCCGACAGGGAGCTCAGGGTGCCCAGCGTCGACCGCGAGCTGGTGCCACCACGTGCCTGCTGCAGGGCCACGGCCGGCGGCAGCCCCTCGATCGTGTCGATCTCCGGGGCGGCGACCTGCGCCATCAGGCGGCGCGCGTAGGGAGCGACGGACTCGAAGTAGCGACGCTGCGACTCCGCGAACACGGTGCCGAACGCCAGCGACGACTTGCCCGACCCGGAGACGCCGGTGAAGGCCACGAAGCAGTCGCGCGGCAGGTCCACGTCGACGTCGCGCAGGTTGTGCTCGCGTGCCCCGCGCACGCGGATCCAGCCCGACGAGCCGGTGGGCAGAGGGGTGCCGTGCAGGTCGGGGTCGCTGCGGGTGGGCATCCTGCCAACGTACTGGCGAGGCGCCGGGACCGCTCGCCACGGTCCGGCGAGGCGTGCTGCACGGACGCCGACGCCGTGCGAACGTGATCCCTGCGCCACGCGCGAGGGCCTCGAGGAGCGCGGAAGAGGACGACGATGAGCCGCACGACCCTCCCCGACGGGAGCATCAGGTACGCGCCGGACCGGGGGCACCGCCCCCCGTGGACGAAGGCGCGTCGACGCAGCTCCCTCGCGGCCGCGGCCGTGGCGGTCCCGGTCGGCCTCGTCGGCCTGAGGGGGCTCGGCCTGGAGGCGGGCCTGTGGGTGGCCGGCGTCACCGCTGTCGTCACGCTCGTGGGGGTGGTGGTCTGGCGACGGACGCTCCCGACGCAGCACACGGTGACCGTGTCACGCACGCACGTCACGTTCCGGAGCTATGGGCGCGCCCGTGCCGTGGCCATGGACGAGCACCTGCGCGGCACGCTGCTGGCGCTGTCGTACCAGCACGGGATCGAGGTCCCCTACCTCGTCGTCGACGGGACGGGGCGACCCTTCCGGCTGAACGTCGAGATGTGGTCGGAGGACGATCTCGAGGCGATCGTCGCGCACCTGCCGACCTATGCCACGGCCTCCGAGCCGCTCGATGTCGCGGGGGTCGAGCGCGAGTTCCCCGGCCTGCTTCCCTGGCCCGTGCGGCATCCGAACCTCTCCGCGGTCGGGTTCATCGTGGTGGTCGTCGCCATGGTCGTCGCGGTCGGGCTTGTCATCGCCTCCGTCACCGCCGAAGGCGACGACAAGAGGGACGAGTCGGTGGCCACCGTCACGCCGTCGGCGCGGCCCGACCTGTCGCCCGAGGCGGGGGGTCGGCAGAACCGGCTGCAGTCCGAGGTCCAGCGGCTCCTGGGCGAGGACGACGACTGGACCTCGCAGGCCCCGGCCGTCCGCGACTGCGCCGACGGCAGCGTCCAGCGGATCCTCACGTGGACCAACGACTCACCCCGCGAGCGCTACACGCAGGAGGACCGGGCCGACGTGGCCGAGGAAGCGCGCCGTGCGGGGCTGGAGGAGCAGGAGGTCGAGGTCGAGGACGGCAACGTCACCGGTCTGCGCTACCTCGACCCGGAGACCCTGGCCTCGTTGCAGGTGGACGTCGGCGAGGGAGTCCTGACGGTGACGACGGACAGCGCGTGCTCCAGCGCCGACGAGCCCTGACGCCCTGGTGGCATACCGTGGTCCCACCGTCGCTGTTCACGGTGCGTGACGACGCGTCGCGCTCTCTCGACCAGGAGGATCTCCCGTGAGCAGCACCGACGACGCCGCACTCCCCGTGGACCGCCGCACCCGGGGCATGGCCGACAAGATGGCCGAGCTCAAGCCCCGACTGCGCGGCTGGATGCACGCCGGGTTCGTGCCGGTGCTGGTGGCGGCCGGCGTCGTGCTCATCGTGCTGTCGCCGACCACGGCGACCCGCTGGGGCTCGTCGATCTACGTCGCCAGCGCGATCCTGCTGTTCACGGTGTCGTCGATCTACCACCGCGGCACCTGGGAGATCGGCCTCTGGGCGTTCTGGCGTCGTTTCGACCACGCCAACATCTACGTGCTGATCGCCGGCACCTACACGCCCTTCGCGATCCTCTACCTCGACGGCGGGGCGCGGGCGTGGCTGCTCGGCGTCGTCTGGTCGGTCGCCGTCCTGAGCTCGGTGCTGCGCATCCTGTTCACCGAGGCGCCACGCTGGGTGTTCACGGCCCTCTACATCGCCCTCGGCTGGATCATCGTGCCGTTCCTGCCCACGTTCGTCGACGGAGCCTCGCGGTTCAGCACCGGCGTCAACGTGACGGCCATCAGCCTCATCGCCTTCGGCGGGCTCGTCTACACGGTGGGCGGGGTGGTCTACGCGATGAAGCGGCCGAACCCGGCGCCGGAGACGTTCGGCTTCCACGAGGTCTTCCACCTGTGCACGGTCCTGGCCTTCGTCGCGCAGTACACGGCAGTCTCCGTGGTCACCTACTCCCTGCGCTGAGCCGACGCACCACCCTGCGTGGGTCCGGGAAGAAGAACGGCACCCGGTCCTGGTAGTCGCGGTAGCCGGGACGGTCCTCCATGCGCTGCTCCGTGCGCTTGGCGCCCGTCGCGTACATGAGGAAGTAGGACATGGCGACCGGTGCCGGCCAGGTCCAGCCCGCGGGCGCGGAGGCAGCGGCGGCGAGCCATGCACCGTCCCAGGTCACGGAGTCGCCCAGGTAGTTGGGGTGGCGCGAGACGCCCCACAACCCGGTGTCGAGCACGTCGGGCTTCTCGTCGTCGTCGCGCTTCTTGAACGCGTCCTTCTGCCGGTCCGCGAGCGCCTCGACGACCGTCCCGATCGCCATGACGACGAGGCCCACCGGCAGGAGGTGCCGGCGTGACGTCCGGGGGAGGGTGCTCGCCGCGGCCACCTGCAGGGGTGCCGAGACGACCAGCTGGGCCAGGCCCTGCGTCACGAACACCTTGAGCGCGGCGACCGCGGTGGAGTCGCCCTCGAGGAACTCGGTGTAGCGAGGGTCCTCCTCGTCGCTGCCGGCCAGCCTCGGCAGCATGAGCGACTCGAGCCGCACCGCCCACGCGGTGGTGGCGGCGGCCAGGGCCCAGCGCCGACGTCGGTCGCCGTTCCCGACCACGGCACTCGTGAGCGCGATGGCTGCGAGGCCCGGCCCCCATGCGCCGTCGGCGTAGTCGCGGCGTCCGCGGGGCAGGGCGACGGCGGCGGTGCCCGCCTGCACCAAGGTCGTGACGAGGGCGGACGTGCCCGCCACGCGTGCAAGGTTCTGTCGATCCACGGTTCCTCCTCGGTGAGAGGCACACGTCCGGTCGACGCCCCCTGCTTCCATGCTGCGGTCCGTCCTGCTCGACCGCACCTCCGACGACGCGCATGCCGACCGATCGGAGGGGTACGCCTCCGACGACGTCGCCGACACGACCGCGTCGCCATCGAACCCCGACGGGAGCACCACCGATGACCCTCACCGCCCTGGCCCTCAACTGCACCCTCAAGCCCGGCGACGCGCCCTCGAGCAGTGCGCTGATGGCGCAGCAGTTCCTCGACGCCCTCGCCGAGCACGACGTGACCGGGAGCATGGTCCGCGTCGTCGACCACGACGTCCGACCCGGTGTCGAGACCGACATGGGCGACGGGGATGCGTGGCCGACCATCCGGCAGCAGGTGCTCGACGCCGACGTCCTCGTGGTCGTCACGCCGACCTGGGTCGGCCAGATGTCGAGCGTCGCGAACCGGGTCCTGGAGCGGCTGGACGCCGAGCTGTCCGAAACGCGGGCGGACGGCAACCCGATCCTCTACGGCACGGTCGCGCTCGTCGGCGTCGTCGGCAACGAGGACGGCGCCCACAAGATCACGGCCGACCTCTACCAGGCCCTCGACGACGTGGGCTGCACGATCCCGGCCCAGGGCGGCACCTACTGGAACGGCGAGGCGATGCACACCGTCGACTACAACGACCTCGACGAGACGCCCGAGGCGCCGCTGCAGACGTTGCGGACAGCGGTGGCGAACGGCGCGCACCTCGCTCGGCTCCTCGCGGCGGATCCCTACCCGTCCTGACGGCAGGTCCGGTGGCTAGGCCGGGCGCGTGGCCAGCCGCTCGATCCGCACCAGTGCCGCGGCCAGGACCGGGAGGTAGGCCGGCGCCCACAGGGGGGCACCCATGCTCGCGCGGCACCCGTCGCCGTCGGGTCGCACGGCATGGGTGGTGGCCGGCACGCCCGCGACCCGCCACGCCCAGGAGCGGCCGGGATCGAACGAGGTGACCTCGAAGGGCAGCCGCACGCCGACGGCGGTCTCGACGTGTCCTCGGGCACCGAGGCCCATCTCGCCGCCGCCCTCGAGCTCGGCGCGGCGCACCGACGGGCCCCAGCGCGGCCAGGCCTCGAGGTCGACGAGCAGCGACCACACCACGTCGGGCTCGGCGGCGACGTGCCGGTGGACGGTCAGCTGCCTCACGCGGGGTCGAGGCCCTCGTCGAGCGGGTCGACGAGGCGCGGGTCGCCGAGCGTCACGTCGCCCACGTGCACGTGCGGCACCACGTCGGCCGCACCCGGTGCAGGACCGTCACCCAGCACGTCCGTCAGCGTGGCGCGCGTCAGCGCCATGGCCTGGTCCGCGATGTCGGGGACCGAGGAGAGGTAGCGGACGACCAGCTCCACGCGTACGCCCGCGAGCACGGCGTCAGGGCCGACGTCGAGCGTCACGCGGCGCACCGCGGCGTCGATCAGGCCCGCGTCGAGGGCCTCGCGCAGCAGGGCGACGATCGCGACCGACGAGACCCGCAGGTCGTCGTGGACGGTGTCCACCAGCACGGCACGGCGGGGTGCGGCCAGCGCCCGCTCGAGCACGCGGTCGGCGACCGAGACGACCCGCGTCGGTGGTGGGAGGGTGCGCAGCTGGGCCGCGGCCAGGGCAAGGGCGGCCTCGCCCTGGGCGAGGTCGATGCCGTCGGGTACTGCCTCCATCCCGCTCATCGCCACTGCTCCATCCGGATCGCCAGGGTGCGTCGAGCGCGGTGCAGCTGTCCGCGCACCACGGTCGGGGTCGTGTCGAGCACGTGCGCGATCTCCGCGTACGAGAATCCTTCGATCTCGCGCAGGGTCCACGCCGCCCGCTGCGTCCACGGTAGTTCACCGAGAGCGAGCGTCAACGTCTCCCACAGCTCGTGCAGCATCGCCTCGTCCTCGGGGTCGGTGCGCCGTGCCGCCCCCAGTGCCGCGTCTCCGCCGCGGGCGAGGGGCTCGAGGATCTGGTCGTCCACCGCGAGCGGCCGCGTCCGGCGCCGACGCTCGTAGGCCTCGCGCTGGACGATCGTGAACAGCCACGTCTGCACCTTCGAGCGGCCCTGGAAGTCCGGCAGGGCGCGCCAGGCCTTGACCCAGGCCTCCTGCACGGCGTCCTCGGCCGCGCGCTCGTCACCGTCGAGCAGTCGCGTCGCGTAGCGCAGGGTGCCTGGGAACAGGCGGCCGAACAGCTCCTCGAAGGCGGCCCGGTCGCCGAGCCCCGCGCGGCGGGCGAGGGCGTTGTCGGTGACGGCCTCCAGCTCGCTCCTGCCGGACCCGTCGACCGCGGCGCGACCGGCAGGTCCCGACGTCGACGCCTGGCTTCCGCGCACCGCTGGCTCCTGCATCTCGACGTGGCGACGGTGGTGTCGCCTCGTCGATGGTGGCACCGGCCCGCGGGTCCCGCCCGTTCAAACGTCCTCGCGCGGGTGACGTGCCTCACAGGTGCGTGACGATCGGCGGGGTCGTCCCGTCTCACCTGTGTCCGATCAACGACGAACTCCAGAACAGGAATGATGACGTGAGCGAGAAGGCCATCGCCAAGACCACCACGACCTCCAGCGAGCTCGAGAGCACGCAGGGCCGTACGACCATCGCCGACACGGTCGTCTCCAAGATCGCCGGCATCGCGACGCGTGAGGTCACCGGCGTGTACGCGCTCGGTGGCGGCACCGCCCGGGCCGTCGGCGCGCTCCGCGAGCGGATCCCCGGCTCCTCCACCAACCACTCGCAGGGCATCTCGGTCGAGGTGGGCGAGAAGGAGGCCGCCATCGACATCCAGCTCGTCGCCGAGTACGGCGTCTCCATCGCCGACCTGGCCAAGGGCATCCGCACGAACGTCATCAACGCCGTCGAGCGCATGGTCGGCCTGAGCGTCGTCGAGGTCAACATCGAGGTGCAGGACATCCACATCGAGGCCGACGAGTCCGCTGACGACAGCACCAACAGCGAGCCGCGGGTCCAGTGAGCGCCCCCGACCCGACCGGTCACGCCGACGCCGCGCGCGTCGGGGAGGACGCCTCCGCGAACGACGGAGCGTCCACCCCGGCGGAGCGGGCGGCCGAGGCGGCCCTCGCGGTGCCTGGCGTCGCGGACCTGCACGCAGGGTCCTTCGGCGAGGTCGGGACGTACCTGCCGGGCCGCCGGGTGACCGGCATCCGCATCCGCGACGACCTCACCGAGGTGCACGTGGTGGCCACGATGGGCTCGCCCCTGCGCGAGCTGGCCGACGCCGTCCGCTCGGCCGTGGGCCCCGTCGTGGGGACGCCGGTGCAGGTCGTCGTCGAGGACGTTGTGCCGGCACGGACCACCGCGCGGTCGACCGAACCGTGAGCGGCGGCGCCGGGGCGCAGGAGAGGCCGTACCAGGGGCCGGTCGACTCCTCGCTGCGCGAGCAGTGGCGCCGCGAGCGTCGCGCCCTGGTGCGACGCCACCACCCGGACGTCGGGGGAGACCCCGAGGTCCTGCAGGCCCGGCTCGCCGCGCTCGACCATCGCTTCGGCGTCCGGGAGGACGCGCTGCGGGCCGTACCGGACTTCCTCCCCGAGTCGATGCACGGGCCCTGGACGACCGCGCGGCGCGTGCTGCGGCAGGTCTCCGGTGCCGTCTCGGCCCGGGTGCCCACGCCCCGACGCCGCCGCTACTTCGACATCTGACCCCTACCTCCCCCCATCGCCCGCCTCCGCGGGCCCCACGAAGGAGTACCTGACATGACCACCTCCACCGTCGGCCTCATCGCCGGCCTCCTGCTCGCCATCGCCGCCGCCGCGGGCGGCTTCGCCGGCTTCCTGTTCGCGCTCGTGCTCGGGACGGCGGGCTACCTCGTCGGCGGCCACGTCGACGGCGAGGTCGACCTGTCCGGCATCCTCGGACGCCGGGACCGTGGCTGACGTGCAGGCGCCCGTCGGGCGCGACGACCTGCCCGCACCGGCCGAGCGCGGCCGCACCACGATCGCCGACGGCGTCGTCAGTCGTGTGGCGTCGATCGCGGCCTCGGAGATCGAGGCCGTCGTCGACACCCGCAAGGGCTGGACGAAGCTGGTCCGCAAGGGCTTGCCGCACGCCGACGCCGTCGTGGCCGGCGAGACGTCGCGCATCAAGGTCGAGGTGGCCGCCGTGTGGCCCACGCCGCTGGCGCCCCTGACCGACCGGGTCCGTGAGCACGTCACCGAGCGGGTCGACACCCTCGTCGGCGTCACCGTCAGCCGGGTCGACGTGACCGTGGCCGACGTGGTGCACCTCGACGAGCCGGCCCGCCGCGTCCTCTGATCCCACCCCATCCCCCCGTAGAAGGACCTCCCATGTCTTCCGAGACCACCAGTCCCGCGACCAGCGACCGCGCCGCCACCACGGCCCGGAACGCGACCACGCAGCACGCTGCACCCCTGCCGGCGGCGAAGTCCCCGGCCGGGACCGGCGCCACGCCCCTCGTGGCGCAGCTGCTCGCTCTCGCCCTCGTGGCAGTCGGCGTCGTCGCGGTCCAGCACCTGCTCGTGCAGCTCGGTGCGGTCTCGGGCGACTCTTGGCTGGACACCGTCGTGCAGGCCGGCGACGGGGTCGCGGGAGACGCGCCCGCCGTGCTCGCCGCCGCGATCGTGGCGCTGGTGGTCGGCGTGCTGCTGCTGCCGATCTCCCTGAAGCCGCGGCCGCGACGCACCCTCGCGCTCACGGCCGACAGCGGCGTCCACCTGCGTCGCAAGGACCTCACCCGCGTCGTGGAGGCCGCGATCGACGGCACGGACGGCGTCACCGACGCCGACGTCTCGGTCGGCCGTCGCAAGGTCAAGGTCGTCGCCCGGTCCGTGGCCACCGCCGACCGCGACGCCTCGCTCGAGTCCACCGTCCGCGAGCAGGTCGAGAAGGTCTGCGCCGCCGTCGACCCGTCGCCCCGCGTCGACGTCACCATCCGTCACGAGAAGAGCTGAGTCCCATGATCAGTCGTACCGTCCTCCTGCTCGACCGCATCGCCACCCTCGTGCTCTCGCTGCTGCTGCTCGCCGGCGGCCTTGCGGGCCTGTGGTGGTGGTCCGGACGCTCGATCTCGGGCACCACGCTGCCCGACACGAGCAGCACCTCAGCGGTGTCGGACGCCCTCGGCACCTCCTGGGTGGCCTGGGTGGTCGCGGTCGTCGGCGTCGTCGTGGCGCTCGTCGGCCTGCGCTGGATCCTCGCCCACCTGCGCCGCAACACCGTCTCGCGCCTGCGCCTCGGCGGGAGTGGTCCCGACGGCCGCAACGAGGCCCTCGCCGGCAAGGCGCTCGGCGCCGCCGCAGACGCCTACGCCACCACCGACGGCGTGCGGTCCGCGCGTGGCACGGTCGTGAAGGACCGCGGCCAGCTCGTGGCCCGGGTCGACGCGACCATCGAGCCCGAGGCCGACCTGGCCCACCTGGCCGAGCGCGCCGACGAGGTCTCGGCCCAGCTCAACGACGTCCTGGGGCGTGAGGACCTGCGCGCCGCCGTCCGACTGCGGGTCGCGGCTCGGGGTCGGGCGCTCTCGCGGGTGCACTGAGCGACGGATCCCCGAGCGACGAGGAGCCGGGCGGCTCCTCGTCGTGGGTTCTCGTGGCGTCGTCGGAGCGTCGCTGCGGGTGGTTCGTCCCTACCTGCTGCGTCGCTGTGGCTGGGTCTCGACCTGCGGCTGCGTCGGGCTGGCGGAGCTCCGACCTGCGGCTGCGTCGCTGTGGCCGCGAAGCGGGTCGGCCTCCGAAAGGGCCTCGACCGGCGGACGGGACCGGGCACGGGTGGGCTCTCGGAGCGTGGCTCGGGGGACGCAAGGTTCTGCGTTCGTGCGTGAGGGGGCGAAGGATGCTGCGTTCGCTACGGGATCCGGTCGTGAACGCAGCATCGTTCGGGTTGGTGCACGTGAAGGCAGAATCCTGCGTCCGCAGGGGAGAGTCGCGCGTTGAGTGGGGTAGGGATTCTCCCTTTGCGCGGACCGTTCCACGGAGAGGGAGAATCCCTGCCCGTACGGGGCCGGAGTCGTCGCCACGGTGCTTCCTTCGCGAGGAACGGTCCACGCGAAGGGAGAATCGTGCGTGGATCCCGCACAGAGGGAGCATCGTGGCCGCGCCCCGCAGACCCACCCGAGCCCAGAGCCCCCGCTCCGGTCGAGGCCCTTTCGGAGACCTCGCCCACTCGCAACGACAGCGACGCAGCAGCGACCGGAAACCCACCCGAGCGACGCAGCAGCAGGGAAGACCCAGCCAGCCACCCCCCGCCGCACCGGTCGAGGTCAGCCCGCCGGAGCCGACCACGCGCGCAGGTCTGCCGCCACGCCCGCCGGTGCCCGACCGACCAGGCGCGGCGAGGTGACCACGGAGTGCTCCGTCGTCCACACGACGCGGTGGCCCGCCGCCACCACGCGGTGCACCAGGTCGGCGTCCTCGTGGACGGTGAGGGTCGCGAACCCACCCACGGAGCGGTAGGCGGAGGCGTGCACCCCGAGGTTGGCGCCATGCACGTGGCGGTGGCTCCCGCCGTCGACGCCCCGTTGGTAGTGGCGCCACCACGCTGCGTGTCCGGGGGTCGCATCGGGCGGCAGCATGATGGTGCCGACCACCGCATCGGCACCCGCAGCGGCGAGGTGGAGGTGGTGCTCCAACCAGGCCGGGGGGACGCGCGAGTCGGCATCGGTCGTGGCGATCCAGGTGCGGGTCGGGTCGCGGCCCTCCAGCAGGGCGGCCACACCTGCCGCGCGGGCGGCGCCGACCCCGGCCTCGGCCCGCTCCAGCACGCGCGCACCGTGTCGACGCGCGATGGCGGCGGTGGCGTCGAGAGTGGCGTTCACGACCACCACCACCTCGACCGGAACGGTCACGTTCCGGGCCGCCTCGGCCAGGGCCGCGAGGCACGCGCCGACGTGGGCGGCCTCGTCGCGGGCCGGCACCACGACGCCGATGCGATCGACCTCAGGCACGGTCCAGCACCTCGAGCCGGAAGTCCCGCTCCACGTGCGTGACGACGCCGCGCAGGCCGGCCGCGTGCAGGTCGGCGTGCGCGTCGTCCGGGCGCGATGCCGCCTCGTCGAAGTCGTGGCGCCAGTGCACGGCCAGCACCTGGCCGTCGTCGGCCAGGCTCTCGACGGTCCTCCGTGCGGTCAGCGCCCGGTCCTCGGGGGACAGGAAGTACAGCACCTCCGACAGCACCACCAGGTCGAAGACGCCGTCCGGCCAGTCGTGCGGGATCGACCCGCGGCGCACCTCGACGCGGCTCAGCTCGCGCTGCCGCAGCCGCTCGAGTGCGATCTCGACGAGATCCATGGCCACCACCTCGTCACACCGGGTCGCCAGCAGCTGGGTGACCTGACCGGCCGCGCACGCCGGCTCGAAGGCACGCCCGTACTGCCGGCGAGGCAGGCTCGCGAGCGTCAGCTCCCGCTTGCGCTCCTCGTACGGGGCGCTGTCGAGGAGCCACGGGTCGGGGTCGGTGCGGTACAGGTGCTCGAAGTAGGCCGGGTCGGTCACGTGAGGACCACCTCGGGGGCGTGCAGGGCGTGGGCCAGCAGCGTCTCGGTCACCACGGGCGCGTCGGCGGGATGTGGTGAGAGTGGCTCGAGCTGGCTGCGGAAGCAGCGCAGAGCCGTCGCCTTGTGGGCGTGCGCCGCCGCGTCGTAGGGGAGCAGGGCCGCCCCGCGCAGCCACGAGGCCTGCGCGGACGGGGTGGTCACCGTCCACCGCCACACGGGGTAGCGCCAGAGGGTGGCTCCCGCGGGCACCACCTCGCGGGCCACGCGGCCGACCACGTCGTGGTCGGCATGGCCGTCGTCCTCGAACGGCACGACGACGAGCGACGCGTCCGCGAGCAGCGTTGTCAGTCGGTTGCGCAGTGCCGTCTCGTCGTCAGGCAGGGCCGCGTCGCGCAGGCCGAGGTGGGTCACGTCCGGCCGGTCGTGCCCGAGGACGGCGAGCGCCTCATCGAGCTCGGCCCGGCGCACGGTGCGCAGCTGGTCGGGCGTGAGGGTCGGGCTGTCGGGGTGCGAGCGCTCGCCGTCGGTCGCCACGACGAACCGCACCGAGTGCCGGGCCAGCCCCGCGAGCCAGGCGCCCACGCCCAGCACCTCGTCGTCGGGGTGGGCCGAGAGCACCACCACCTGGCCGGACGGCGCGGAGGCCCGGGGCAGGTTCGCACCGCGCAGGACCTCGGACCAGGGCGCCGCCGGGTGCTGGCTCATGGGAGTCCTCCGAGCCGGGCGAGGTCCCGCTCGGCGTGGTGCTGCCGCACGAAGACCTGCAGGTCGGCCACCCGTCGGGCGTGCTCGGCGTCGAACGCGAGCGGCCCCGGCCCGGTGGCCCGGCCGACGTGGTGCAGCACGGTGTCGACCGCGTCGGCCACCCCGGCGCGCACCGACAGCGCCAGTCGTTCCGCGTCGCGGGACGGGTCGGCGTCGATCCTGCGCGCCGCGTCGTCCAGCAGGGCGGTGGCGGTGTGCAGGGCCGCGCGGACGGCACCACGGTGGGCCAGCCCGTGCTCGTCCAACCGGGCCGACCTCTCGAGCACGTCCGCCACGGCGCGGGCGCCACCGGTCCACACGGCGGCGATGCCGATCGCGCCGTGCCAGAACCCCGGCCGCTGCACGTACGCCCCGGGTGCTCCGACGGCTACCGCCTCCACGGCGTCGAGACGCAGCGAGACCGTGCGGGCGTCGGTCATGCCCGGACCCACCCAGGCCGGGGCCCGGTCGTCGACGGCGACGCCCGGCTGGTCGAGGTCCACGGCGAACAACCGGTCGCGTCCGTCGTCGTCGGCGGTCACGAGCGCGTGGGTCACCAGGTCCGCACCCGAGCAGAAGGCCTTCGTGCCGTCGAGGCGCCAGCGCTCGCCGGACCGCGTCGCACGGACGACCGCGAACGGCGGTGCCGCCGCCCAGACGGCCCACACGCCGTCGGTGTCGATCGGGTGACCCAGGTCGGCGCCGATCGCGACGGCGTCGTGGTGCGGCTCGGCCAGCTTGGCGAGCGACAGGTCCTCGTGCCCGAGGGCGACGAGCGCGTCGAGTCGGCCCTGGGTGGCACCGCTGCCCGGCATCGGCAGGGGCGACCGCGTGCGCTCGCGCACCGTGTCTGCCGTCAGTCCCATCCCTCTCCCTCGTCCGGGCGACCACGAGGCCGCTCGTGAGGGGTACCCACCTGCTGGTCTCCCAAACGCGGCGTTCCGGGCGGGCCGACGCGATCCGCCCGCCTGAGCGATCGGGGCTCCGGCGCCGCTCGGTCGCATCGTCCCCCCGTCCGTGGACGTCCGTGGGGGCACGAGTCGGGTGTGGAGCGCCGGGTCGGCCGTGACGGCACAATGGCCCGATGGCCAGTGTCCGGACCGAGGTCCTGCTCGAACGAGGTCGTGAACTGTTCTGGCTGCTGCCGGGCGCCGCCGTGGTGGTGGGCCTGATGGCGGGGGTCGCGCTCCCCGCTGCGCAGCGGTCCTGGGGCGGGTGGGACTCGGCCCTGGTGTTCGGCGGCGGCCCGGACGGTGCGAGGGCCGTGCTGTCCACGATCGCCGGGTCCACCATGACGGTCACGAGCCTGACGTTCTCCTTGACGATGGTGACCCTGCAGCTCGCGTCCAGCCAGTTCAGCCCGCGGCTGCTGCGTACCTTCCTGCGCGACCTTCGCAACCAGTCGGTCCTGGCGATCCTGCTCGCGAGCTTCACCTTCAGCCTGGTCGTGCTGCTGTCGGTCCGCTCGGCCGACGAGGGAAAGGCGTTCGTCCCCGGCGTCGCGGTGACGCTCGCGCTGGTGCTCGCCCTGACGTCGGTGCTGGCCCTGGTCTGGTTCATCGCGCACGTGGTCGAGGTCAGCCGGGTGGAGAAGACGATGGAGGACATCGCCGAGGCGGCCCGGCGAACGGCGTCCGGGCTGCGGCGCGACGTCGTGCCGGCCGTCGTCACCGACGACCCGGCCTCGGGGACGCCCGTGCGGTCGGACTGCAGCGGCTTCGTGCAGTCGGTGGACGAGGACCGGCTGCTGGTGTGGGCGCGCGAGCACGGGGCGCGGGTCGACGTCGTCGTCCCGGTGGGGGCCTGGGTCGTGCACGGGCAGCCGGTGCTGAGGGTGCAGGGCGACGGGACCGGTGACACCGGTACCGGTCTGCGCGACTGCGTGGCCGTCGGTGCGGAGCGCACCGCCGCCCAGGACGTGACGTTCGGCGTCGGGCAGTTGGTCGACATCGCCCTGAGGGCGCTCTCCCCGGGGATCAACGACCCGACGACGGCGACCACCGCGGTGGGACACCTCGCCTCGGTGCTGGTCGCCGCGGCTCGCGCGCCCCTCGGGGACTACGGTCTGCGCGACGCCGGGCAGGTGCGGCTGCGAGTGGCTCGACCGTCCTTCGACGACGTGGTCGACGAGATTTTCGGCGCGGTCCGTCGATGCGGTGCCGAGCAGCCCGCCGTGCTGGCCGCGCTCGTCCAGGCCGCGGGCGTGGTGGGGGAGCAGCTCGACGATCCCGAGCAGCGGGCTGCGCTCCTGCGCCACGTGGGCGAGGTGGAGGTCGCCGTGGAGGCGGCGGACCTCACGCGGGCGGAGCAGGTGGCCCAGCGCGCGCTCGTGGCGCGCGCTCGCAGCCTGCTCACCGGGCAGCGGCTCTGACCCGTCGGCCGATCGGTCACCGTGCGGCTGCCACCGTGCCGGACACCACCCCGATCGGGACGGTTCGGCCGTCGACGCCCGGCGCCGTCGCGCTGATCGTCACGGTGTCGCCGTCCTCGAGGAAGGTCCGTGTGGACCCGTCGGGCAGATGGATCGGGTCGGTGCCGTTCCACGTGAGCTCGATCAGGGCACCGCGCTCCTCGCGGTCCGGTCCGCTGACCGTCCCCGACGCGAACAGGTCGCCCGGTCGCACCGAGGCGCCGTTGACGCAGAGGTGGGCGAGCATCTGCGCGGGGGTCCAGTACATCGCCGCGTACGGCGGGCGGGAGACCACTTCGCCGTCGAGCCGGACCTCGAGCGCGAGGTCGAGGCCACCGGGCGGCGCGTCGGCGTCGTCGAGGTACGGCAGCAGGTCGACGTCGCGGGTCGGCGGAGCCACGCGAGCCCCGGCCAGGGCCTCCATGGGCACGACCCACGGGGAGACCGAGGTGGCGAACGACTTGCCGAGGAACGGTCCGAGGGGCACGTACTCCCAGGCCTGCAGGTCGCGGGCGGACCAGTCGTTGACCAGGCACACGCCGAACAGGCGGTCCTCGGCCTCGGCCAGGGTGAGCGGGCCGCGGACCGACGGGCCGCCGACGACGAACCCCACCTCGGCCTCGATGTCGAGCCGGGTCGAGGGACCGAAGACGACGTCGCCGTCGGGCGTGCGGCGCTGGCCGCTGGGGCGCACGACGTCGGTGCCGGAGACCACCACCGTGCCGGCCCGGCCGTGGTACCCGATGGGCAGGTGCTTCCAGTTCGGGGTGAGCGGATCGGAGTCGGGCCGGAACAGGCGGCCGAGGTTCGAGGCGTGGTGCTCCGAGGCGTAGAAGTCCACGTAGTCGCGGACCGTCCACGGCAGGTGCAGCGTGACGTCGGCCTGGGGCACCAGGTGCTCCTCGTCGCCTGACGCGACGAGCTCCAGCAGCCGGTGGCGCAGCTCGGCCCGACGTCCGGACGGGTGCGCCAGGAGGGCGTCGAGCGTGCCGCCGGCCAGCTCCTCGGCCAGGTCCGGCAGCGCCGCAGCGACGTCGAGCACGTGCGTGCCCACGCCGACGCCCACGCGGGGCGCCGCTCCAGCGGTGCTGAAGGAGCACCACGGCAGTGTCGTGGTGCCCCAGTCGGTCGGGTGGCTCATGCGGTCATCCTTCCGGGTACCAGGCCGAGGCGGGCGAGGTCGGCTGCGGGCTCGTCCATCGAGCACGTGCCGAACGAGGTGAAGAGGCGTCGTGCGCGCCGGACACGGCCCTCGCCGAGCGCCGCCAGGTCGGGGCCGACGCGGTCGTCCTCTCGACGGAGCACCGCTACCGCGGCGTCGTCGTCGGAGCCCGACAGCAGGGTGTCGACCGCCAGCAGCACGTTGGCGAACCCGTGGTGCACGAGACCGTCGTGGGGGTCGGTCGAACGGACGGCGCGATGCAGGCCGGCGGTGAGCTTGAAGGGTCGCTCGGCGCGCACGAGCGACGAGAGTGCACGTCCCAGCCGCTCCGGCGGGGGGAACGCGTGGGCGTCGGGTCCACCGGTGCGCAGCTTCACGAGGGCACCCGCCGGGACGTCGAGCACACGGTCCGCGTCCGCCTCGACCACGAGGCAGGCGCCGGCGGGCACGGTCACCGACGCAGCGTCGAGCGTCTCCACCGCGACCACGTCGAGCCCGGCCGGGACGTCGAACGGGGCGTCGGCCACCACGGCCACGCGGAGGGTGGCGCCACCAGCGAGCTCGGCCGCGCCGGGGAGCGCAGAGGTCGGGAGGACGAGCGGACCGACGAGCGCGGCGACGTCGTGCCCGCGCCGTGCCAGGTGGGCGGCGACCGCCTCGTCGAGCGGGAGGTTCCCGGGCGGGAACACGGCCGCGTCGTCGAGGAACGCGTCGAACGGTCCCACGAGCGCGTCGCGGCGACCGTTCACTGCGACCACGAGCGGTGGTAGACGCCGTCGTCGACCGCCCGACCACCCTCGCCCAGCTCCAACGGACGGAACGTGTCGACCATGACCGCGAGCTCGTCGAAGGACTCGGCGCCCAGGCTCGCCTCGATGGCTGCCGGCTGGGGGCCGTGCGAGTGGCCGCCCGGGTGGACCGTGACCGAGCCCTTGGCGATGCCGGAGCCCTTGCGCGCCTCGTAGTCGCCGTCGACGTAGAACATGATCTCGTCGCTGTCGACGTTGGCGTGGAAGTACGGCACCGGGATCGCGAGCGGGTGGTAGTCGACCTTGCGCGGCACGAAGTTGCAGACCACGAAGTTGCTGCCCTCGAACACCTGGTGCACCGGCGGCGGCTGGTGGATGCGCCCCGTGATCGGCTCGAAGTCGTGCACGCTCAGCGCGTAGGGGTAGAGGCAGCCGTCCCAGCCGACCACGTCGAAGGGGTGGTCCGGGACCACGTGCACCGTGCCCGCCAGGCCGCCGGGCCCCGAGCCGCGGTGCTTGATGAGCACCTCGACCGGTCCCTCCTCGCGCACCTCGGGCTCGCCGGGCCCGCGCAGGTCGCGCTCGCAGTAGGGCGCGTGCTCGAGCAGCTGGCCGAAGCGCGACAGGTAGCGCTTCGGCGGGGCCACGTGGCTGTTCGCCTCGATGCAGTACGCGCGGGTCGGCTCCCCGGCGGGGGTGCCGGGCCGTGGGCGGCGAGACGTGTCAGGCACGTAGCGGTGGGTGGTGGCGCGGGGGACCACGAGGTAGTCGCCGGGGCCGTAGGGGAGGTGGCCGAACACGGTCTCGAGCACGCCCGTGCCGGCCTCGACGAACACGATCTCGTCGCCCGTGGCGTTGCGGTACAGCGGCGACGTCGCGTCCGCCACGACGTAGGAGATCCGCACGTCGGCGTTGCCGAGCACCAGCCGCCGGCCGGTCACCAGGTCGGTCCCGCTCGCCGCTCGTGGCCCGGCACCCCCGCCGGGGGTCCCGCCCGCCGCCCGTGGCCCGGCACCCCCGCCGGGGGTCCCGTCCGCCGAGCCTGTCGAGGTGGAGCCGAACAGGTCGTGCAGACGCAGGTGCCGCGGGAGGAGCGGCTCGTTCGGCGTCGTGGTCTGGTCCGGCAGCTCCCACCGTCGCGCCTCGAGCACCGCCGACGGCACGCCCACGTGGTAGAGCAGCGAGGAGTCCGAGCTGAACCCCTCCTCGCCCATCAGCTCCTCGCGGTACAGCGTCCTGTCGGGGGAGCGGTGCTGGGTGTGCCGCTTGGGCGGGATCGACCCTGCCCGGCGGTAGTGCGCCATCAGAAGTTCCCGCGCTTGGCCTGCTCACGCTCGATGGCCTCGAACAGCGCCTGGAAGTTGCCCTTGCCGAAGCCGAGCGACCCGTGCCGCTCGATCAGCTCGAAGAACACCGTCGGTCGGTCGCCGATCGGCTTGGTGAAGATCTGCAGCAGGTAGCCGTCCTCGTCGCGGTCCACGAGGATGCCGCGGCTCTGCAGCTCCTCGATCGGCACGCGCACCTCGCCGATCCGGGCCCGCAGCGACGGGTCGGTGTAGTAGCTGTCGGGGGTGGCGAGGAACTGCACGCCGCGCTCACGCAGGTGGTCGACCGTCGCCAGGATGTCCTCGGTGGCCAGGGCCAGGTGCTGGGCTCCGGGGCCGCGGTAGAACTCGAGGTACTCGTCGATCTGCGACTTCTTCTTCGCGATCGCCGGCTCGTTGAGCGGGAACTTGACCCGGTGGTTGCCGCTGGCCACCACCTTGCTCATGAGGGCGGAGTAGTCGGTGGCGATGTCGTCGCCGATGAACTCGGCCATGTTGGTGAAGCCCATGACGCGGCCGTAGAAGTCGACCCACTCGTCCATGTGGCCCAGCTCGACGTTGCCCACCACGTGGTCCAGGGCCTGGAAGACGGGGGTCTCGCGCCGGGTGGTGGTGCGGCGCTCGACGTAGCCGGGGAGGTAGGGCCCGGCGTACCGGCTGCGGTCCACGAGCGAGTGCCGGGTGTCGCCGTAGGTGGCGATGGCCGCGACCCGCACCGTGCCGTGCTCGTCGCTCACGTCGTGCGGCTCCTCCAGCACGGTCGCACCCTGGGCGCGGGCGTGCTCGATGCAGCGGTCCACGTCGGGCACCTCGAGCGCGATGTCGACGACGCCGTCGCCGTGACGGCGGTGGTGGTCGGCGATCGTCGAGTCGGGGTCGACCGCGCCCTTCAGCACGAACCGCACCGCGCCGCTCTGCAGCACGTACGCGTGGTGGTCGCGGTTGCCGGTCTCGGGGCCGGAGTAGGCCACGACCTGCATCCCGTAGACGTTCTCGTAGTAGGCGGCGGCCTGGGTGGCGTTGCCGACGGCCCACACCAGGGCGTCCCAGCCGGTGACGGGGAAGGGGTCGGCGGAGTCGTCGTGCTCGACGAGACCGACGAGCCTGCGCAGCTGCTCGAGATCGAGGTCGGCGAGCCGCTCGGCGTCGGTGAGGATCGTGTCTGGAGTCGTCGTCATGTGGTCCAGGTCACCGCTTTCTCGCCTGCTCGGCAACCTGCCTGGTCCGAGGTAGGCAGATCAGGCATTCCTGCCGAGTAGAGTCCGACGAGACTGGTCAATCTGCGAAGGACGCCCCATGGATGCTCTCGACCTCGCCCTCGTCGCCGCACTGCGGGAGCACCCCCGCGCCGGGGACCTCGAGCTCTCGCGGGTGGTCGAGGTCGCGCGCGCCACGGTCCAGTCGCGCCTGGCGAAGATGGAGGCTGCCGGCGTCATCACCGGCTACGGTCCCGACGTCGACCTCACCGCGGCCGGCCACCCCGTCCTGGCGTTCGCCACCCTCGAGATCGCCCAGGGTCGGCTCGAGGACGTGCGCGCCGAGCTCGACTCGCTGCCCAACGTGCTCGAGGCCTACGTGACGAGCGGGACGGCCGACGTCGTGTGCAAGATCGCCGCGTCGTCCCACGCGGACCTCCAGGACGTGCTGCTCCACATGAGCACGTCGGGCTCGATCGTGCGGTCCACGAGCATCGTCGTGCTCAGCGAGCTGGTGGCCCCGCGCGTGCTGCCCGTCCTGGCGCGCGACGTGCAGGGCGGCGGAAGGGCGCCCCGCTACCGCTGATCGAGACCCTGGATCACGCGTCGAGATCGGACGCCGTGGTGGCGGGTGACCCGCGCCGGCCCGCCCAGGCGGCCAGCGCCCCACCGACCACGAGCAGCGCCGTCATCACGACCCAGCTCGTGCCGTAGGGCTGGTTGAGGATCGTGTCGTTGTCGGGCTTGCCCCCTTGCCCGCTCAGCACGGGCAGGAAGGTCACGGTGAGGGTCGCCCAGACCAGGAACGCGATGCCCAGTGCCGCGTGGCCGGGCAGGAAGCGGGAGGCGCCGACCCCGAGCGCGACCGTGACGGGCGCGAGCACCGCGTCGTGGACCAGCACGCCGGCGACCAGCCAGACAACGAGCGAGACCAGCTGCTCGGACGTGAAGTCGCGCATGAGCCACAGCCCCCACAGTCCGCAGCCCACCCCGACGAGCACCAGGATCGCGCGGGCGGCCCTCATGCGGTCACCTCGAGCCGACGGACCCACTTGGTCTGCAGCACCCCGGGCCGGTTCGGCGCGATGATGCGGCACGGGTACCCGTGGTCGAGCGACAGGGTCTCGCCGTTGAGCTCGAGGGCGAGCAGCGTCCGCTCGTCCTGCGTGAACGCGGACGGCAGGTCGGTGTTCGCGAACGCCCCGCGGGTCTGCAGCGAGGAGACCCGCACGTCGGACCCAGGAGGTGCGTCGACCAGGGCGAGGACGTCGCGGACGGCCACGCCGGTCCACACGGCGTCCTTGCTCCACCCCTCGACGCAGGCCATGGGCAGACGGTGGGTCCTCTGCGGCAGCTCCGCCAGCTGCTCGCGCGTGAGCGAGACGGTGCGGTCGCCCGCCACGACCTCGAGCACGTAGTCGGGCGACCGGGCGCCGTCGACCGCACCGGCCGCCCTCGCGGTGCGGTTGATCGACAGACCCTGCGGGCCGTCGCCGTTGCGGACCGCGAACACCGAGACGTCGCGCAGCCACGGGACGGACTGTCCGGCGGTGAGCAGGACCGTGAGCCCGGACGCCGAGGCCGCGCCGAGCAGGACGGCACGGCGCGTGGGACCGTCGCCCGGATCGGAGGGCGCGTCCTCGTCGTCGTCGACGGGCGCGTCGTCGACCCGCTCGTCGTCGACGGGGGCGCCGAGGGCGGTGCGGATCACCGGCAGCTTCACGGCCACGTGCACGAGCAGCGCCCCGATCGCCACCCAGGCCACGGCGTTGTGGGTGCGTCGGAAGCTGAAGTCCCAGGGGTACCACTGGGCGATGTTGAGCAGCCCGCTCGCGAGCATGAACACCGCCGAGGCGACGAGCACGGCGATCGACGCACGCTCCAGCGCCTCGACCACCAGGGCGCGCCGACCCGACGGCGGGCGCAGGAACAGCCGCGGGAAGACCGACCACAGCTTGACCAGCAGCAGCGGCACCGCGGCCGTGCCGGCCACGACGTGGATCCCCTGGGTCACGCGGTAGAGCGAGGAGGGCGACGGCCCGAGTGGCACCCAGTCCTGCGGGTCCTGCTGCAGGTGGCTCCAGATGCCGGTGAGGAAGCACAGCCCGAACGCGAGGCCGAGCGCGGCGCCCACTCGGGCGCTCAGGCCCGTGCCACGTGATCGGCTCGTGAAGTCGTCGGGGGAGGGGAGCAGGCGCTCGACGTCCTCGACGGTCGGCAGCCTCATCGCGATTCCCGTGAGGTCGAGCGTGTTGGTCTCATGCGTCCTGCTCTCGTGTGCCTCGGCCCGTGTGCTGATCCTCCCGCACCTGACCCGGGTTTGTCCGAACTCGCGGCGCTCCGCACCGGTGTCACAGCGTGGCGAGCCGCCGGACGGCCTCGTCGATGACCTCGGGCCGCTTGCAGAACGCCCATCGCACGAGCGGCCGGCCGGGGTTGTCCTCGAGCGCGGTGTCGGGGTCGTGGAACACCTGGTGCGGCACCGCCACGACGCCGACCCGCTCGGGCAACGAGAGGCAGAACTCGAGCCCGTCCTCGAAGCCGAGAGGGCGGATGTCCGTGGTCGCGAAGTAGGTCCCGTCGGGCACCACGACGTCGAAGCCGACGTCGGCCAGCCCGGCGCACAGCTGGTCGCGCCGGGCGCGCATGCCGTCGGTGAAGGACGTGAAGTAGCCGTCGTCCAGCCGCAGCGCGGCGGCGATGGCCGGCTGCAGGGGTGCTCCCGACGTGAAGGTGAGGAACTGCTTGGCCCCCAGGAGCGACCGCACCAGCGGCTCGGGGCCGGTGGCCCACCCGACCTTCCAACCCGTGAACGAGAAGGTCTTGCCGCCGCTGGAGATGGTGAGCGTGCGCTCGCGCATGCCGGGCAGCGTGGCGATCGGCACGTGGGGCACGTCGAAGGTCAGGTGCTCGTACACCTCGTCGCTGATCACCACGAGGTCGTGGTCGCGGGCCACCTGGGCCACGGCATCCAGCTCGTCGGGGGTGAGCACGGTGCCGGTCGGGTTGTGCGGGGTGTTGAGCAGGATCGCGGTGGTGCGCGGCGTGACGGCGGCGCGCAGCTCCTCGACGGGGAGGCGGAAGTCCGGTGCGCGCAGCGTGACCGGGCGACGGACGGCGCCGGCCATCTGCAGCACGGCCACGTAGGAGTCGTAGTAGGGCTCCAGCACGATCACCTCGTCGCCGGCCTCCACGATGCCGAGCACCGCGGCCGCGATGGCCTCGGTGGCGCCGGTCGTGACCGCGACCTCGGTGTCGGGGTCGACCTCGAGGCCGTACCAGCGACGTTGGTGCTCGGCCACGGCGAGCCGGAGGTCGGGCACGCCAGGACCGGGTGCGTACTGGTTGGCGCCCCCGCGGAGCGCGGCCACGGCGGCGTCGACCACCGCGTCGGGGCCGTCGGTGTCGGGGAACCCCTGGCCGAGGTTCACGGCACCGGTCGAGGCGGCGAGGGCACTCATCCGCGCGAAGATCGTGGTGCCCAGTCCGTCGATCCGGCTGCTCTGAGTCCTCATCCCTCGCGACTCTACGCACCGCGGGCCCGGGCGGGGGGTCGACCTGGTCGGGTTCGTCCCGAGCCGGGAGACAGAGCTGCCCCGCCGTTCTCGGGGGGTGAAACGGCGGGGCAGCGGTCCTGACTCTAGTGGCTCGGGGGTCGGCGCTGGGCGGATTCCCGTCAGAAGGCCGTCCCGACGATGAGACGTGGGTCACAGTCGCGGCGGACCGGTGGGCGACGAGGACCAGGGTGAGAGAATCGGGGCCATGGCCACCGCGACCGCTCCCTCCCCGCCCTCGGGCGGCGGACGACGCGCTCCGCGGCGGCGTCGCTTCTCCCTCGTCCGGCTCCTCGGCGTGGTGCTGATCCTGTCGGGCCTCGGCGTGCTCGGCTACGTCGCCTGGCAGTACTGGGGCACCAACGTCGTGGCCAAGCAGCAGCAGGCCGAGGTCCGCCAGATCATCTCCGAGGACTGGAAGAACGGCACCGACGGGAAGAACATCGGGCTCCTGCGCGTGCCGCGCTTCGGCACGGAGTACGAGGTCCCGATCGTCAAGGGCTTCGACCAGGAGTCGCTGTCCAAGGGCGTCGGCATGTACGAGGAGGCGGCCCTGCCCGGCGAGCTCGGCAACTTCGCGATCGCCGGTCACCGCGTCACCCACGGCGAGCCCTTCCGCGACTTCCTGAAGCTGAAGAAGGGCGACCTCGTCTACATCGAGACGCGCACGGCGGTCTTCACCTACCAGCTGCGCAACGACGGTGACTCGCTCACGCTCGACTTCACCGTCGGCTGGCCGTTGCAGCAGGTGCCGGACCCCGACATGCGGGGCGAGCCGCCGACCGCCAACGTGCTCACGATGCTCACCTGCTCCGAGCTCTTCCACACGCGCAACCGCAACGTGGTCTTCGGCGACCTGGTCAAGATCGTCGACAAGTCCGACCCCGAGCGGAAGATCCCGCTCCCCAGCGCCTAGGAGCGCCGAGACGATGCAGGACTACCAGCGCTCCTTCGTGGAGTTCGCGATCGGCCACGACGTGCTGCGGTTCGGCTCCTTCACGCTGAAGTCGGGCCGGACGTCGCCGTACTTCTTCAACGCCGGCGGCTTCGACACCGGCGCTCGGCTCGCCGGGCTGGGCCGCTTCTACGCCGCGGCCATCGCCGAGCGGGCGCCCGACTTCGACGTTCTCCTGGGCCCCGCCTACAAGGGCATCCCCATCGCCGCGGCCACCGCGGTGCAGCTGGCCGAGCACCACGGGCGCGACGTCCCGTGGAGCTTCAACCGCAAGGAGGCCAAGGACCACGGCGAGGGCGGGATGATCGTCGGTGCGCCGCTGCAGGGCCGGGTCCTGCTCGTCGACGACGTGATCACCTCGGGCAAGGCGATCCGCGAGGTCGTGCCGCTGGTGGAGGACGCCGGCGCCGAGCTGGCCGGCATCGTCGTGGCCGTCGACCGGCAGGAGCGCGGCTCGGGCGACCTCTCGGCCGTCGACGAGGTCCGCCGCGACCTCGCCGTCCCGGTGGAGGCCATCGTCACGTTCGACCACGTCATCGAGTTCCTCGAGGAGTCCGGCCGCCACGGCGAGCACCTCGACGCGGCACGCGCCTACCGCGACCAGTACGGCGCGTGACCCCCTCGCTGGACCCGGGAGCGACCGACGGGGCCGAGGGTGACGGGACCGAGGTGGGTGTCGGGCCGTGGGAGGGCCCCGCGCCCGACGACCCCCGGCTCGACACGACGCTCCTCGCCGAGGGCGACCGACGCAACGTCGTCGACCGCTACCGGTACTGGAGCGTCGAGGCGATCGTCGCCGACCTGGACACCCGCCGGCACCCGCTGCACGTGGCGGTGGAGAACTGGCAGCACGACTTCAACATCGGCTCCGTGGTGCGCACCGCGAACGCGTTCAACGTCGCGGCCGTGCACGTCGTCGGCCGGCGGCGGTGGAACCGGCGCGGCGCGATGGTCACCGACCGCTACCTGCACGTCCAGCACCACGCCGACGTCGACGCACTGGCGGCCTGGGCCGTCGAGCAGGACCTGCCGCTGCTCGGCATCGACAACCTGCCCGGCGCCGTGCCGCTCGAGACCACCACGCTGCCCCGTGCCTGCGTGCTGCTGTTCGGCCAGGAGGGCCCGGGCCTGAGCGACGCGGCCCGGGCGGCGTGCGAGACGACCCTGTCGATCGCCCAGTTCGGCTCGACCCGGTCCATCAACGCCGGAGCCGCCGCCGCCATCGCCATGCACGCGTGGGTGCGCGAGCACGCCGGCTGACCGGACGGGCCGGCTGGGCGGGCGTGCGTCGGTGCGTCGCCCTAGGCTCGGGAGCATGAGCCGCGTCGTCGTCATCGGTGGTGACGCGGCCGGCATGACGGCCGCGTCGGCCCTCAACCGTCTCGTGCCCGACGTCGAGGTGGTGGTGCTCGAGCGCGGGCACCACACCTCCTACTCCGCCTGCGGGGTGCCGTACTGGGTCGCGGGCGAGGTCGACGGCCCCGACGCCCTCGTGGCCAGGACGCCCGAGGAGCATCGCGAACGGGGCATCGACGTGCGCCTCGGGTGCGAGGCGACCGCGGTCGACACCGACACGCGCACCGTGACCTACCGCGACCTCGCCGGCGAGCAGGACGTCACCTACGACCGCCTCGTCGTCGCGACCGGCGCACGTTCGATCCTGCCCGACCTGCCGGGCATCGACGCCGGCAACGTCCAGACCGTGAAGGACCTCGTCGACGGCCAGCAGGTGCTCGACCGCATCCGCGCCGGCGCGCGTCGGGTGGTGGTCGTCGGCAGCGGCTACATCGGCATCGAGATGGCCGAGGCGTGCCTGGCCCGGGGTCTCGAGGTCACGGTCGTCGAGCGCGAGTCCACCCCGCTCCCGATCGTCGAGGACGAGATCGGCGAGCTGGTCGCCGACGCCATGCGCGAGAAGGGCGCCCAGGTGGTCACCGGTGCCGCGGTCACCGGCTTCGGCGTGGGGGAGGACGGTGCCGTCACCTCCGTGCGCACCGACGAGGACGACTACCCGGCCGACCTCGTCGTGGCGGCCTTCGGGGTGGCGCCGCGCGGCGACCTGCTCACCACTGCTGCCAGCGGCCCGAAGGACGGCATCGTCACCGACGACCAGCAGCGAGTGCTCCGCCCGGACGGGTCCGTCCTGGCCGACGTCTGGGCCGCGGGTGACTGCGTGGTCACCCTCGACCGCCTCACGCGGACGTCGATCCACCTGCCGCTCGGCACCCACGCCAACAAGCAGGGCATGGTCGCGGGGGAGTCCCTGGCGGCCTCGTTCGGTGCCGACTGGTCGGGGCGGGTCTTCCCCGGCGCCGTGCAGACCGCGATCACCAAGTTCTGCGACCTCGAGATCGCGCGGGCCGGGCTCGGCCGCGCCCAGGCCGACGACGCCGGGCTCGACGTCGTGAGCGCCTCGGTGGAGTCCACCACCGTCGCCGGCTACTACCCGGGTGCGGAGCCCATGACGCTGTGGGGGCTCGCCGAGCGTGGGACGCGACGGCTGCTCGGCGTGCAGGTCGCGGGCGGGCGCGGCGCGGGCGCCCGGATCGACGTGGCGGCCATGGCGTTGTGGTCGCAGATGTCCGTCGACGAGCTGGTCATGACCGACCTGTCGTACGCGCCGCCGTTCTCCTCGGTGTGGAGCCCGGTGCAGGTGCTCGCCCGGGCTCTCGCGAAGCGCCTGGACCAGTAGGGTTGACGCGACCGCTCGTCCGGTCGACCAGCCGACCTCCAGGAGACCTCCATGCCCGTCGCCACTCCCGAGATCTACGCCGCGATGCTCGACAAGGCCAAGGCCGAGTCGTTCGCGTACCCGGCCATCAACGTCTCGTCGTCGCAGACGCTGAACGCCGCGCTCGCCGGCTTCGCCGAGGCGGGGTCCGACGGCATCATCCAGGTCTCGACCGGCGGCGCCGAGTACTTCTCCGGCCCCACCGTCAAGGACATGGTGTCCGGCTCGCTGGCCTTCGCCGCCTTCGCCCAGGAGGTGGCCAAGAAGTACCCGGTCAACGTCGCGCTGCACACCGACCACTGCCCCAAGGACAAGCTCGACGGCTTCGTCCGGCCCCTGCTGGCCGCGTCGGCCGAGCGGGTCGCCGGTGGCGGGCTGCCGTACTTCCAGTCGCACATGTGGGACGGCTCGGCCGTGCCGCTCGACGAGAACCTGGTGATCGCGCAGGAGCTGCTCGAGAAGGCGGCGGCCGCGCACATCATCCTCGAGGTCGAGATCGGCGTCGTCGGTGGCGAGGAGGACGGCGTCGAGGCCGAGATCAACGACAAGCTCTACACGACCCCCGAGGACGCCCTGGCCACCGCCGAGGCGCTGGGCCTGGGCGAGAAGGGCCGCTACCTGACGGCCCTCACGTTCGGCAACGTGCACGGCGTCTACAAGCCGGGCAACGTGAAGCTGCGGCCCGAGGTCCTCAAGGCCGCGCAGGACGCCGTGAGCGCCAAGTACGGTCAGGACGCGCCCTTCGACTTCGTCTTCCACGGCGGCTCCGGTTCGCTGCCCGAGGAGATCTCGGCCGCCGTCGACTACGGCGTCGTGAAGATGAACGTCGACACCGACACCCAGTACGCCTTCACCCGCCCGGTCGTCGGCCACATGTTCAGCAACTACGACGGCGTGCTGAAGGTCGACGGCGAGGTCGGCAACAAGAAGGCCTACGACCCGCGCGCCTGGGGCAAGGCCGCCGAGGCCGGCATGGCCGCCCGCGTCGTCGAGGCCTGCCAGAACCTGCGGTCGGCCGGCACCTCCCTCTGACGGTCCGCCCTACGGGCGTCGTGATGCCTGCGAGTCGATTCCAGGCTGCGAGCTCGACAGCAAGGCGTCACGACGCGGATAGGGAGCCCGGGAGAGCCGGTCGCGTCTGGCTCGGGGCTGCGCCGGTTGCCGTGGGCGTCGCGGTGGGCTCCGAAAGGCCTCGACCGGGGCGGACCCAGCGTGCCGGCGAGGTTCCCGGGCCGCAGCTCGCGTTTCGGACACTTCCGAGGCGGTCGAAGGGGTCTGAATGCCCCGGAACTGTCCGAATCCAGCGTTGTGACGCCTTTACGTCGATTCCGGGCTGCGAGATCGACGTCAAGGCGTCAAAGCGCGGATCGGGGGGCCGGGAGGTTCGGCCGACCCCGGCGCTCCCGCTCCGTCGAGGCCCTTGCGGAGGCCGACGCCGGACCCAGCCGCAGCAGCGCAGCCCCGACGCCGGACCCAGCCGCAGCAGCGCACCCCGACCACGGGTGGGGAGAGGGCGCGCGAGACCCCGGTGCGTAGGGTCGGCACCATGACGAACCTGCTGGGCGAGCCGCCCGAGACGTTCCTGCCCGCCGACCCCGGGGCCGCGGAGCTCGCGACCGGGACGTCGCCGCAGGCCGTGGCCTCGACGACGCCGGACTCGGTCCTCGCGTGGGCCCTGCTGGCGCAGGACGCGCTCGACGACGGACGCGACCTGGAGGGCTACGCGTTCGCGCGCACCGCCTACCACCGTTCGCTCGACGCGTTGCGGCGCAACGGCTGGAAGGGCCACGGCCCGGTGCCGTGGTCGCACGAGCCCAACCAGGGCTTCCTCCGATCCCTCGCCGTGCTCGCCACCGGGTCCGAGCGGCTCGGCGACGACGCCGAGGCGCACCGCTGCCGAGAGTTCCTCCACGAGTCCAGCCCGGAGGCGTACGCCGCGCTCGTGCGCTGAGCCCCCGGCCCCTCGCGGGGCAGGACGGGTCAGTCCGGGAGGTCCGGGGGCGCGCCGGCCGGGGCGCGCAGGCGCAGCCGACCGGGCTCGACCCGCCACGCGTGCCGCGTGCTCGGCGAGGCGATCTCGCCGTCCAGGTTCGCCGGGGTCGACTCGCCGGTCACCGTCACCTCGTGCACCTTCAGGTACACGACGTCGTCGCGCATCGGGTGACGACCGCGCCGCAGGCGCCACGCGTAGGCGAGACGCTTCCAGCGGGCGTGCGCCCACACCACGGCCACGTCGAGCGACCCGTCGAAGGGGTCGGCCTCCGGCAGCAGCGGCGCGCCGCCCCCCACGTACCGGCCGTTGCCCACCGCCACCTGGATGAGCCGACGCGGTGAGTGCACGGGCTGCCCGTCCACGGTCACCGACGCACGGATGCCCTTGCCGACGACGCCCGTGATGACGGCCCCCACCGCATAGCCCACTGGCCCGAAGGCCTTCTTCCACGGCTCCGCCTTGATGTTGGCCTCGGCGCCCAGCCCGATGTGCGCGGCGTTCACGACGAGCCGGTCGTCGCTGTCGCGGATCAGGTCGGCGAGTCGGGCATCGGAGTCCAGGGCCTGGCGCGCCGCCTCGACCGGGTCGTCGCTGATGCCCAGCGTGCGGACGAAGTCGTTGCCGGTGCCGAGGGGCACGATCGCGAGCTCGACGTCGTCGAACTGGTCGAGGTCGTCGATGGCGGTGACGACGGCATGGATGCTGCCGTCCCCTCCGACCGCCACGACCACGCCGCCGCGCGCCGCTCGCACCGCCTCCCGCAGGTCGTCGGCGTCCTCGGTGCTGCGCACCTCGAGGGTCACCTGGGTCCGCAGCGTCTCGAGGGCTTCCTCGAGGCGCGGGTCGTCGCTGCTGCCCGCCTGCGCGTTCACCACAGCGACCCAGGGTCCCGTGCCGGTCATGGCGCTCCCTCCGCGCTGGCGTCGTCGTTCGAAACGCCCCCTCCCGGCGCCCTCGGAGCCTATGCCCCGACGGCACGGGGCGCACCGTCGACCACCGCGGCATTCGCGGCTGGGACGCTCGTCCCGATACGATGCGGCAGTCAGAGCCCCGCACGGTCGGGGCTTCTCTCGCGTCACAGCGTCACTACGAACCTCGAGGGGTGCATCGCATGCCCGCAGTCGTCATCGTCGGAGCCCAGTGGGGTGACGAGGGCAAGGGCAAGGCCACCGACCTGCTCGGCAGCCGCGTCGACTACGTCGTCAAGTTCAACGGCGGCAACAACGCCGGCCACACCGTCGTCATCGGCGACGAGAAGTACGCCCTCCACCTGCTGCCGAGCGGCATCCTGTCGCCCGGGTGCACGCCGATCATCGGCAACGGCGTCGTGATCGACCTCGACGTCCTGTTCGAGGAGATCGACGCCCTCGAGGCGCGTGGCATCGACACCAGCGCCCTGCGCGTGAGCGCGAACGCCCACCTCATCGCCGACTACAACCGCACCCTCGACAAGGTGACGGAGCGCTTCCTCGGCAGCCGCAAGATCGGCACCACCGGACGTGGCATCGGCCCCACCTACGCCGACAAGATGAACCGTCTGGGCGTGCGCGTGCAGGACCTCTTCGACGAGAAGATCCTGCGCGCCAAGGTCGAGGGCGCTCTCGAGCTGAAGAACCAGATGCTCACCAAGGTCTACAACCGTCGGGCCGTGAGCGTCGACGAGATCGTCGACCAGCTGCTCGTGCACGCGGAGCGGCTGCGGCCCATGGTCGCCGACACCGCGCTCGTGCTGCACGAGGCGCTCGACCGCGGCGAGACGGTGCTGCTCGAGGCCGGCCAGGCCACGCTGCTCGACGTCGACCACGGCACGTACCCCTTCGTCACGTCGTCGTCGGCCACCACCGGTGGCGCGTGCACCGGCTCGGGCATCGCACCCACCCGCATCACCCGCGTCATCGGCATCGTCAAGGCGTACGCCACCCGCGTGGGGGAGGGTCCCTTCCCCACCGAGCTCTTCGACGACGACGGCGAGCGCCTGCGCACGAACGGCGGCGAGTTCGGCACCACGACGGGCCGTCCGCGTCGCTGCGGCTGGTACGACGCCCCGGTGGCGCGCTACGCGGCACGCATCAACGGCGTCACCGACTTCGTGCTCACGAAGCTCGACGTGCTCACCGGGTGGGACCGCATCCCCGTGTGCGTCGCCTACGACGTCGACGGCGAGCGAGTGGACGAGATGCCCACGACCCAGACCGGTTTCCACCACGCCAAGCCGATCTACGAGTACTTCGACGGCTGGACCGAGGACATCTCCGGCGCCCGGACCATGGACGACCTGCCCGAGGCGGCGCAGCGGTACGTGCGCGCCGTCGAGGCGATGTCCGGGGCGCGCATCTCCGCCGTCGGCGTCGGCCCCGACCGCGAGGAGACCGTGGTGCTGCACGACCTCCTGGAGGACGAGGCATGAGGACGCTGGTCATCGGCACAGGCGGGCGCGAGCACGCCCTCGCCCTCGCGCTGTCCCGTGACCCGGGCGTCACCGAGGTGCACGCGGCCCCCGGGAACCCGGGCATCGCCGACGTCGCGAGTCTGCACGACGTCGACCCGCTCGACGGGGCGGCCGTGGCGGCGCTGGCCACCTCGCTGGGTGCCGACCTGGTGGTCGTGGGCCCCGAGGCGCCGCTGGTGGCCGGGGTCGCCGACGCCGTCCGCGACGCGGGGATCGCCTGCTTCGGTCCGTCGCGTGCGGCGGCGCAGCTGGAGGGCTCGAAGGCCTTCGCCAAGCAGGTCATGGCCGCCGCCGAGGTGCCCACCGCCCTGGCGCACGTCTGCGAGACGCCCGAGGAGGTCGTGGCCGCGCTCGACGCGTTCGGCCCGCCCTACGTCGTGAAGGACGACGCCCTCGCCGCAGGCAAGGGCGTGGTCGTCACCGAGGACCGCCAGGCCGCCATCGCCCACGCGGCGGGGTGCGACCGCGTGGTCATCGAGGAGTTCCTCGACGGCCCGGAGGTCTCGCTCTTCGCCATCACCGACGGGGAGACGGTGCTGCCGCTGCTCCCCGCCCAGGACTTCAAGCGCGCCCTCGAGGGCGACGCCGGCCCGAACACCGGCGGCATGGGCGCCTACACGCCGCTCGACTGGACGCCCGAGGACCTCGTGGCCGAGGTCTCCCGACGCGTGCTCGTCCCCACGGTCCAGGAGATGGCTCGCCGTGGCACGCCCTTCCAGGGTCTGCTCTACGCGGGACTGGCGCTCACCTCGCGGGGCGTGCGGGTCGTGGAGTTCAACGCGCGCTTCGGCGACCCCGAGACCCAGGCCATCCTCGCGCTGCTGCGCACGCCCCTGTCGTCGCTGCTGCACGGTGCAGCCACCGGAGAGCTCGCCTCCGTCGGCCTGCCGTCCTGGCACGACGGCACCGCCGTCACGGTGGTCATGGCCTCCGCCGGCTACCCCGCCACCTCGAGCTCGGGCGACGTGATCCTGGGCGTCGGGGCGGCCGACGTCATCGACGGTGTCGACGTGATCCACGCGGGCACCGCGCTCGACGAGGACGGTCGGCTCGTCACCGCCGGCGGTCGCGTGCTGTCGGTCACCGGAGTGGGCGAGGACCTCGAGCACGCCCGCGACCGCGCCTACGCCGGGGTCGACGCCATCTCCTTCGAGGGCGCCCAGTTCCGCTCCGACATCGCCCTCGCCGCCCAGCGGGGCGAGATCGAGGTCTGAGGTCGAGCCCGGCCTCCTGGCCGGGCTCCGGGACCGTGGTGAGCCGCGGGAGGCCGCGGTGGGAGGATGGCGTCCGTGACGACGCCCAACGTTCTGGCCCACCGCTACGCCTCGCCCGAGATCGCCCGCATCTGGTCGCCCGAGCACAAGATCGTGCTCGAGCGGCAGCTGTGGATCGCGGTGCTGAAGGCGCAGCGCGACCTCGGGGTGGAGACGCCCGACGGCGTGATCGAGTCCTACGAGGCCGTGGTCGACCAGGTCGACCTCGCGTCGATCGCCGATCGTGAGAAGGTCACCCGCCACGACGTGAAGGCCCGCATCGAGGAGTTCGCGGCGCTGGCCGGCAGCGAGCACATCCACAAGGGCATGACGTCGCGCGACCTCACCGAGAACGTCGAGCAGCTCCAGGTGCGCGCCTCGCTGCAGGTCCTGCGCTCGCGCGCGGTGGCGGCCCTGGCCCGCCTGGGGCGGCTCGCGGCCGAGCACGCGGAGCTGGTCATGGCCGGGCGCAGCCACAACGTCGCCGCGCAGGCCACGACGCTCGGCAAGCGCTTCGCCACCGCGGCCGACGAGCTGCTCACCGGCGTCGGCCGGCTCGACGACCTGCTGGCCCGGTACCCGCTGCGGGGCATCAAGGGCCCGGTCGGCACGGCCCAGGACCAGCTCGACCTCCTCGGCGGGGACCAGCAGGCGCTCGCCGACCTCGAGGGACGGATCGCCGCCCACCTCGGCTTCGACCGCGTGCTCACCAGCGTCGGCCAGGTGTACCCGCGCTCGCTCGACTACGACGTGGTGACCTCGCTGGCCCAGCTCGTGGCGGCCCCCTCCAACCTGGCCACCACGATCCGCCTGATGGCGGGCAACGAGCTGGTCACGGAGGGCTTCAAGCCCGGCCAGGTGGGCTCGAGCGCCATGCCGCACAAGATGAACACCCGCTCCTGCGAGCGCGTCAACGGACTGGCCGTCATCGTCCGCGGGTACGTCTCGATGGTGGGCGAGCTGGCCGGTGACCAGTGGAACGAGGGCGACGTGTCGTGCTCGGTGGTCCGCCGCGTGGCGCTGCCCGACGCGTTCTACGCCGCCGACGGACTGTTCGAGACGTTCCTGACGGTGCTCGACGAGTTCGGGGTCTTCCCGGCCGTCGTGCAGCGCGAGCTCGACCGCTACCTGCCGTTCCTCGCGACGACGAAGGTGCTCATGGCGGCGGTGCGGGCCGGTGTCGGCCGCGAGGTCGCCCACGAGGTCATCAAGGAGCACGCCGTGGGCGTCGCCCTCGAGATGCGCGAGAAGGGCGCGGCCCGCAACGAGCTCTTCGACCGCCTTGCCGCGGACGAGCGCCTGGCGCTCACCCAGCCCGACCTCGCCATGCTCGTCGCCGCGCCGCTGGAGTTCACCGGTGCGGCCACGGCCCAGGTGGGCGCCGTCGTCGCGCAGGTCGACGCTCTGGTGGCCGCCGATCCCGACGCCGCCGCCTACACGCCGGGCGCCATCCTCTGACCGCGTCTCTCGGTCCGTCAGTGAGCGGCGGCCGGTACGTCGGCCGGCCCGCCGGTCCGGTGCGTCGGTCGGTTCGACGCGCCTCGCCGGCGCGCTGCCTGCGGGGCTTCGGCTTGCTGATGCTCTGGCTACGGGGGCCTGAGCGTGCTGCTGCGACGAACCCTCGGCGTTCGCCGGGACTGGTCTCCGTAGGGCCTCGACCGGGGACCTGGGTGGGTGCTGGTCAGGGATTCTCCCTTCTCGTGGAACGGTCCACGAGAAGGGAGAAGCCCTGCCCCTGCTGGTCACGCAGAGGGAGAATCGTGCGTTCACCCCAGCACCCGCCGCAGCCCGAGGACCCGGACCGAGCCCGGCGCCACCTGTCCGGTCGAGGCCGTTTCGGAGGCCGACCCCAGTGCGAGCCGTGGCAGCGCAGCACGGAGCCGAGGCCCCCGCAGCCAACGCAGCATCACGTCGACACCACCCCACCGATTCCGCCGCTGGGTGATATCACGCGGCCCGTGCCGGGGGAGCGAGCCGGGACCTCCTAGGCTGTCGCCGTGCCTCTCGACGTCCCCGGTGCCCTGCACCTGCACTCCGGCAAGGTCCGCGACCTCTACGAGCTCGAGTCGGGCCACCTGCTCATGGTGGCGTCGGACCGGATCTCGGCCTACGACTTCGTGCTGAGCCCCGGCATCCCCGACAAGGGCGAGATCCTCACCCGCATGTCGCTGTGGTGGTTCGACCAGCTGGCCGACATCGTGCCGCACCACGTCGTCTCCACCCAGGTGCCCGAGCGTGTGCGGGGTCGCGCGCTCGTCGTCGAGAAGCTCGACATGTACCCGGTCGAGTGCGTGGTCCGTGGCTACCTGACCGGTTCCGGCCTCGCCGACTACCAGGCCACCGGCGAGGTGTGCGGCGTGCCGCTCCCGGACGGTCTCGTCGACGGGTCGCGCCTGCCGGAGCCGATCTTCACGCCAGCCTCGAAGGCCGAGCTGGGCGACCACGACGAGAACATCGACTTCGAGACCGTCGTCGACCTCGTGGGGTCGGAGGTGGCCGAGCGGCTGCGGGACCTGACGCTCGCCGTGTACGCCCGGGCCGAGCGGGTGGCTCGTACCCGCGGCATCATCCTGGCCGACACCAAGCTCGAGTTCGGGGCCCGGCCCGACGGCACCATCGTGCTCGCCGACGAGGTCCTCACGCCCGACTCGTCGCGCTTCTGGCCGGCCGAGACCTACCAGCCGGGCCGCGCCCAGTCGTCGTTCGACAAGCAGTTCGTGCGTGACTGGCTCACCACCGAGTCGGGGTGGGACCGGGCGAGCGACACGCCGCCCCCCACGCTGCCGGCCGAGGTCGTGGAGCGGACCCGCGAGCGCTACGTGCAGGCGTACGAGCAGCTCACCGGCTCCCGCTTCTGACGCAGGGCGGAGGCGCCCCTCCCGGTGGGAGTCGCGTACTCGCGGTATCCGAGCGCTGGGTACTGTGGGTGACGTCGCACACACCCCCTGACCCGAGGAGCCGTCGTGGCCAATCTCGCCGCCCTGCTGGAGACCACCACCGAGAAGTACGCCGACCGGACGGCGATCGTCTTCGGCGACACCCGTCTGAGCTACGCGCAGGTGAACGGGGCGGCCAACCAGGTGGCGAACCTGCTCGTGTCGCGGGGCGTCCAGCCGGGCGACAAGGTCGCGCTCTCGTGCCCGAACCTGCCGTACTTCACGATCATCTACTTCGGCATCCTCAAGGCCGGCGCCACCGTCGTGCCGCTGAACGTGCTGCTGCGCGGCCGTGAGGTCGCCTACCACCTCGACGACTCCGACGCGGTGGCCTACTTCGCCTTCGAGGGCACGCCGGACCTGCCGATCGGCGAGGCCGCGTGGGAGGGCTTCCAGGCGGTCGACGGCTGCAAGGACTTCTTCCTGATCAAGCTCGACTCCGCCGCCCCGGAGCCCATGGAGGCGCCGGAGTTCTACGCCCCGCTCGTGGCCCAGCAGCCGCCCACCTTCGAGACGGTCGAGCGCGACGACGACGACACCGCGGTCATCCTCTACACCTCGGGCACCACGGGCCAGCCCAAGGGCGCAGAGCTGCGGCACCGCAACATGCGCGACAACGCGCTGGCCGGCACCGACCTGTTCGGCGCCGACGAGTCCAACCCCGACACCTACCTGTGCGTGCTGCCGCTGTTCCACTCCTTCGGGCAGACCTGCATCCAGAACGGCGCGGTGGCCTTCGGCGGCACCGTGGTCATGCTGCCGCGCTTCGAGGCACAGGCGGCGCTCGGGCTCATGCTCAAGGAGCAGGTCACCTACTTCGCCGGTGTCCCCACCATGTACTGGGGCCTGCTGGGCGCGCTCGACGACAGCGTCGACGTCGCGACCATCGCGAAGAACCTGCGGGTCGCCGCGGCGGGTGGCTCGGCGCTCCCGGTCGACATCCACCGCCAGTTCTCCGACCGCTTCGGGGTGACGATCCTCGAGGGCTACGGCCTGTCGGAGACGTCGCCCGTCGCGTCGTTCGCCCGCTACGGCGAGGAGCCGCGCGTCGGCTCCATCGGTGTGCCGATCCCCGGCGTGGAGATGAAGCTCATCGACGACGAGTGGAACGACGTGCCCGACGACGTCCAGGAGGACGGCAAGTCCGCGGTGGGCGAGATCGCCATCAAGGGCCACAACGTCATGAAGGGCTACTACGACCGCCCCGAGGCCACCGAGGAGGCCATCCACGACGGCTGGTTCCGCTCGGGCGACCTCGCGCGCAAGGACGCCGACGGCTTCTACTACATCGTCGACCGCAGCAAGGACATGATCATCCGCGGTGGCTTCAACGTGTACCCGCGTGAGCTCGAGGAGGTGCTGATCTCCCACCCGGCCGTCTCGCTGGTCGCCGTCATCGGCGTCCCCCACGAGTCGCACGGCGAGGAGATCAAGGCCGTCGTCGTCAAGGAGAAGGACCACGACGACGTCTCCGAGGCCGACCTCGTGGCGTGGGGCAAGGAGCAGTTCGCGGCCTACAAGTACCCGCGCATCGTGGAGTTCCGCGACGAGCTGCCGATGACCGCGACCGGCAAGATCCTCAAGCGCGAGATCTGAGCCCGGCACCGATCCCCGCCCAGCGTCGACGGCCGGGTCCAGGCAGGTCCTGGCCCCGGCCGTCCACCGCCGTCGATCCGGCTAGCGCAGCCCGAAGATCGGGGGGAGGGCGAGCAGCATGGTGAGCGACCACGTGCAGTGCGTGAGGACCGGCGCCAGGATGCCGCCCGACACGCGGCGCTGCAGCCCCACGACCACGCCGAGCAGGATCGCGGCGAACGCGAGCATGACGTTGCCCGTGGCGAGCGTCGCGACGGTGTAGGCCACGGTCGTCCAGACGACCGGGTGCCGGGGGATCGCGGCGTACGCGGCGCCGCGGAAGAACAGCTCCTCCGCCACCCCGTTGACCGCGGTGACGACGACGAGCAGCGGCAGCGTGCCCTCGGTCGCGAACCCCAGCACCTTCTCGACCTGGTCGGACAGCAGCGGGATGTCGCGCACGACGAGGGCGCCCACGACGAACACGCCCGCGAGTGCCAGACCGAGGGCGATGGGCTGCACGACGGGGCGGACGAGGCCGTCCTCGTCGTCGGGGTCGTCGGTGACGATGTGCCCCAGGTGGAGCCGACCGGACGCGAAGGCCCCGATGGTCCAGACCGCGGCGAGCCCGAACGTGAGCGGGTAGAACCACGGGCTGCCGGGCTGGACGCGCAACGAGATGCCGAGCACGACGGCGCCGAGCACGACGACACCGGCGGTCACCCACTGGCGCCGGCGGAACGCCGCGGGCGACATGCGGTGGTCGCGGGACACGACGTCCCGCAGGGAGCGGTCGATCCAGCGTCGGCCCGGGTAGCTGCGCATCACGGCGGGCTCAGACGCGCGGCTCGAAGCCGGCGACGACAGCGGCCATGTCGTCGGCGCCGTGTCCGGCGGCGGAGGCCGCTGCGAAACGGTCACGCACGGATTCCAGGAGCGACGTGTCCATGACGTCGGAACCGGCATCGAGCATCAGCGAGAGGTCCTTGAGGACGCCGTCGACCGCGAAGGACGGCGTGAGGTCCTCGGCCAGGATCGCGCGACCCTTCAGGTGGGCGTAGGGGGTGTCCACGGCCGTGCCCTCGATCGCCTCGAGGAAGAGGCCGGGGTCGACGCCCTGGACCCGTGCCAGCGTCAGCGCCTGAGCGGCCGCTGCGGTGAGTGAGGCGACCCACGAGTTGCAGGCCAGCTTGAGGGCGCTGGCCTGTCCCGCGGATTCGCCGACGACCAGCGTGCGTGCCCCGATGGCATCGAGCACGGGACGCGCCGTCGTGAGCGCCTCCTCGGGACCGGAGGCGAGCACGGTCAGGGCACCGTCGGCGGCGGGCTTCCTCGTCCCAAGGACCGGGGCGTCGACGAGCACCCGGCCGTGCCGCTCGGCGAGCTCGTGCAGCCGACGCGCGCCGTCGGGACCCACGGTCGCGGTCTGCAGCCACACGATGGACGGGTCAGACCCCGGCAGGGCCTGCTCGAGCACCTCCTGCACCGATGCCTCGTCGAACAGCGAGACCACGACCACGTCGGCGTCGGCCACCGCCTCGCCAGCGGTCGCGGCCACCTGGGCGCCCTGGTCCCGCAGTGGCTCGGACCTCTCCGGACTCCGGTTCCAGACCGTCGTCGTCATGCCGGCCCTCAGGACCGACGCGGCCATCCCGGCGCCCATGGCACCGAGCCCGATCACACTCACGCGCATGTCCCGACCGTACGTCGGACAGCGCGGCGGTGCCGAGTGAGAGGGTCGGGCCTGGACGCCGATAGGATGCTCACATGGCCCGCATCATCGTCGACGTCATGCCCAAGCCCGAGATCCTCGACCCGCAGGGCAAGGCCGTCCACGGCGCCCTTCCCCGGCTCGGCTTCGAGGGTGTCACCGACGTCCGCCAGGGCAAGCGCTTCGAGCTCGAGGTCGATGCGGCCGACGAGCCCACGCTGGCCGAGATCGAGAAGATCGCCGGGACGCTGCTCTCCAACCCGGTCATCGAGGACTTCACCGTCCGCGTCGAGGGCTGAGGGCGACCGGATGAAGATCGGCATCGTCACGTTCCCGGGGTCGCTCGACGACGTCGACGCACGGCGCGCCGTACGTCTGGCCGGCGGTGAGCCGGTCGCGCTGTGGCACGGCGACCACGACCTGCACGGCGTCGACGCGGTGATCCTCCCCGGCGGCTTCTCGTACGGCGACTACCTGCGCTGCGGCGCCATCGCCCGGTTCGCCCCGGTGATGACCGAGGTCGTGGCGGCGGCCCAGGGCGGCATGCCCGTCCTCGGGATCTGCAACGGCTTCCAGATCCTCTGCGAGTCGCACCTGCTGCCCGGCGCGCTCATCCGCAACGACCACCGCACCTTCATCTGCCGCGACCAGGTCCTGTCGGTCGAGAACGCCGACACCGTGTGGACGGCCGACTACACGGCCGGCCAGCACATCACCATCCCGCTCAAGAACGGCGAGGGTGGCTTCGTGGCCGACCAGACCACGCTGGACCGGCTCGAGGGGGAGGGCCAGGTCGTCTTCCGCTACGTCGGCACCAACCCGAACGGGTCGCTGCGCGACATCGCGGGCATCACCAACGAGCGTGGCAACGTCGTGGGGCTCATGCCGCACCCGGAGCACGCCGTCGAGGACCTCTGCGGCCCCGGCGTCGACGGCCTCGGCTTCTTCACCTCGGCCGTCAAGGCGCTCACCAGCGCATGAGCCTGCCCGTCGGCTGGTCCGTGGTCCTGCTCGTCACGGCAGCCTGGAACCTGTTCATCTGGCCGCAGTTCTGGCGTCGGGTGACGAAGGACGACCGTGCCCGCGACGAGCAGGGTCGGCCGACCGCCTTCTTCCGCGTGCACGCGGTGCTGATCGGTGTCTCGCTCGCGCTCGGCGTGGCTGTGGGCGTGCTCGGGCTGCTCACCCTGCTCTGACCCGCGTGCGACGCCGTCGTGACTAGGGTGGGTGGCATGGAACGCCGCACCTACGTGCTCGTCGACGGCGAGAACATCGACGCGACCCTCGGTCAGTCGATCTTCGGCCGTCGCCCCCACCCCCACGAGCGGCCCCGCTGGGACCGGGTGCTCGCGTTCGCCGAGTCCACGTGGGACCAGCCCGCGCAGGGCCTGTTCTTCATCGCCGCGAACGGCGACGTTCCCATGTCGTTCGTGCAGGCGCTCACCGCCATGGCCTACCGGCCCGTCCTGCTGTCGGGCACGCCCGACCAGAAGGTCGTCGACATCGCCATCCAGCGCACCCTCGAGGAGCTGGCCCGGCGCGACGCCGACGTCATGCTCGCGAGCAACGACGGCGACTTCGTCCCGCAGCTCGGCGCGCTCGTGGGCACACGCAAGGTCGGACTGCTCGCGTTCCGCGAGATGCGCAGCAGCGCCTTCGTCCCCCTCATCGAGCGCGGGCTCGAGTTCCACGACCTCGAGTACGACGTGCACGCCTTCAACGAGGAGCTCCCGCGCATCCGCGTGGTGCCGATCGACGAGTTCGACCCGGCTCAGTTCCTGTAGGCGGCCGGTGGCTTCGTCCTGGTGCTGAGTCACTCGGCTGGGGCTTCTTCCCTCGGCTGAGTCGCTCGGCTGGGGCTTCGTCCTGCGGCTGCGCTGCTCGGGGTGGGTCTTCTCCTCCGGCTGCGTCGCTGTGGCTGCGAGGCGGGTCGTTCTCCGAAAGGGCCTCGAACGGCGGATGGGTCCGGGGTCGGGTGGGCTCTCGGTGCGTGGCTCGGGGTGACGCAAGATTCTGCGTTCGTGCGTGAGGGGTCGAAGGATGCTGCGTTCGTGGTCGGATCCCGTCGTGAACGCAGCATCGTTCGGGCTTCTGCACGCGAAGGCAGAATCCTGCGTCCGACGGGGCGACTCGTGCGGTGGGTGGGTAGGGATTCTCCCTTCTCGTGGACCGTTCCACGGCAAGGGAGAATCTCTGCCCGTACGGGGCTCTTTTCGTCGCCACGATGCTCCCTTCGCGAGGGACGGTCCACGCGAAGGAAGAATCGTGCGTAGATCACGCGCAGAGGGAGAACCGCGGCCGCGCCCCGCAGACCCACCCGAGCCCAGAGCCCCTGCTGCGGTCGAGGCCCTTTCGGAGAACGACCCGACTCGCAGCCACAGCGACGCAGCAAAGAGCAGAACCCAGCCCCGCCCGGCAGACCCAAGCAGGCCGCTCCCCACCGCTCCGGTCGAGGCGCTTTCGGAGGCCGGCCGTGACTCGGAGCCACAGCGACGCAGCCGCAGGACGACGCTCGGCGACCACGAAGGAGTGAGCCGGGTGACGCAGGGCACGGACGCGGAACAGCCGACCATGGGTCCTCGGCTGCTAGGCTGGAGGTCCACGGGAGCCCCGGAACGTTCGGAGGGCCTCCCCCTCCGAGCCCGAACAGGCCGCGTCATCCGACGCAGAGCGGTTCGAGCCACCCAACGTCTGAGAGTTCTGTGAACCAGCCTTCTGGCAGCCCTGTGCTGTCCACCCGTCCCACCCCTGCCCTGACGTCGTTCAACGACCTCGGCCTGCCCTCCTCGCTCGTCAAGGCGCTCGCCCGCGAGGGCATCGTCGAGCCCACCCCGATCCAGCAGGCCGTCCTGCCGTCGGCGCTCGCCGGGCGCAACGTGCTCGGCCGGGCCCGCACCGGATCGGGCAAGACCTTGTCCTTCGGCCTGCCCGTGCTCGACCAGCTGGCCGGCGGCACTCGCCGTCCCAAGGCGCCGCGCGGCCTCATCCTGGTGCCCACGCGTGAGCTGGCCACCCAGGTCCAGCGCGCCCTGGCGCCGCTGGCGGCCCCGCTGCACCTGCGCATCATGACCGTGCTCGGCGGCACCCCGATCAACAAGCAGATCCACCAACTGCGCGACGGTGTCGACCTCGTCGTCGCCACCCCGGGACGCCTCGCCGACCTCGTCGACCGCCGCGCCTGCACCCTCGACCACGTCGAGATCACGGTGCTCGACGAGGCCGACCACCTCTGCGACCTCGGCTTCTTCAAGCCGGTCGACGCCCTCGTGGCCATGACCCGCCAGGGCAGCCAGCGGCTGCTGCTGTCGGCCACCCTCGACGGCGACGTCGACCGCCTGGTGCGTCGTCACCTCCCGCAGCACGACCTGCACGAGATCGAGTCCGCGCAGGAGACCGAGATGCGCATGGACCACCACGTGCTCGTCAGCTCGCGCACCGAGAAGCTGGCCACCGCGTCGCGGCTGCTCGCCGACAACCCCCGCACCATCGTGTTCGCCCGTACCCGCCGCGGAGCCACGCGCCTCGCACGTCAGCTCACCACCGCCGGCATCGAGGCCGTCGACCTGCACGGCGACCTCAACCAGGCCAAGCGTGAGCGCAACCTGGCCCGCTTCAGCAAGGGTGCGGCCGACGTCATCGTCGCGACCGACATCGCCGCCCGCGGCATCCACGTCGACGACGTGAAGCTCGTCGTCCACTACGACGTGCCGGCCGAGCACAAGGCGTACACGCACCGCTCCGGTCGTACCGCCCGCGCGGGTGAGGCCGGCACCGTCATCACGATGACCACGCGTGAGGACCTGCGCGACGTCGTCCAGCTCCAGGCCAAGGCCGGCGTCACCGCCCGCCAGCACGACGCCGCCACGGCACCGAAGCCCCTGACGCCCGAGGCGCTCGCCACCAGCGGCGTCCTGCCCGAGCGCACGTCGGGCGGAGCCGGACACCGTGCGGGATCCGGATCCGGTCGTGGTGGCCAGGGCCGAGGCGGACAGAACCGTGGCGGTGGCCAGAACCGGTCGCCGCGCGGTGGTGGCCAGGGCCGCCCCGCCGGCCAGGGTCGTCCCGCCGGCCAGGGCCGCCCCGGTGGCAACCGTCGCCGCAGCGGCGGTGGACAGGCCCGCTCGGCCTCCTGACGTCCGCGAGACCGGCCCCGGTCGTCTGCCTCACCGGCAGGCGGTCGGGGCTTCTCGCGTCAGCGCCTCGGCACGACCACGGTGCGGTCGACGACCTTCTGGCCCGTGGTGGTCACGACCGTGGCGCCGGCCTGCGACGTCGCGGAGGCGAACCAGCGCGTCGCGTAGGTGGTGCACGGGACGACCCGCACCTGCCGGCGGCCGGACGTGGCCCTGAAGAGGAGTCCGCGGACGTCGGGGAGTCAGTCGCGGGGGCTCGTCCAGGCCTTCGACGGGTAGCCGGTGTCGAAGTGCATGTAGTCGGCGACGTCGATGTTCTGCCAGATCCAGCCCTCGTCCTCGAAGAGCCGGACGGTCGCGTCGTCGGCCAGGATCTTCCCGGGGGCCGGAGTCCGCTCGGCGTGGGTGGCGCGCGGTGACCAGCAGCGGCAGCGCAGATCCATCCAGGGGTTGAGGTCGGGGTTGATGTCGATCGCGCGGCCGTTCGCGTGCGGCGACTGCAGCACCGGCGCGTTGATCTGGTCCGGGCGGCGGCAGTTGTACGCGGACGTGTTGTTGGCCTGCAGGCTCTTCAACGTGTCACCGTCGAAGGCCTCGACCGGGTCCATGCGCTCGATCGGGAAGCCGCGCTCGTGCAGCGTGACGAAGATGCGCCCGAGGCTGCCGACGACGTCGCGGTTCGCCACCAGCACCCCTCGGCGGTCCACGCCCTCGAAGTCGACGTAGGTGACCTCCAGCTCGCGCAGGTCGTCACGGTCGACGGGGCACCCGGGCCGCCACGCCCCGGTGCGGACCATCGCCGCCCATCGCGCGTCGGAGACCTCACCGACGGTCGGCGCCGTGGGGGTCGGCGTCGGCGTGGTCTCGCTCACCGAGGGCGTGCTCGTCGTCGTCGGCGGGTTCCTGGGCGGTGCGCCGTCCGTCCGGCTCGGCTCGGAGCAGCCGACCAGCACTGACGTCGCCAGCACGAGGACGGCCAGGACGCCGAGGGAGCGGTGCGAAGGTCGCGACACCCGACCACGGTAGTGCGGGATCGCCTTCGCCGGGGGTCGGTCGTCGCGCGGGTTCGCGCGAGCGGTGGCTACGCTGCGGCCATGCTGACGGCGTCGACCCTGCGCGGCCGCATGGTCCTGCTCGGTCCGGCCTTCGTGGCCGCTGTCGCCTACGTCGATCCCGGCAACGTGGCCACCAACGTCACCGCCGGGGCCCAGTTCGGCTACACGCTGGTGTGGGTCGTGGTGCTCGCGAACGTCATGGCCGTGCTGGTGCAGTACCTCTCGGCGAAGCTGGGGCTGGTGACGCAGGCGTCGCTCGCCACCCACGTCGGCCAGCGGCTCCGGCGCGGCCCACGCCTGGCGTACTGGGTGCAGGCCGAGGCGATCGCGATCGCCACGGACCTCGCCGAGGTGGTGGGCGGCGCGATCGCGCTGTACCTGCTGTTCGACCTGCCGCTGGTGGTCGGCGCCGTGCTGACGGCGGGGGTCTCGTTGCTCGTGCTCAGGATCGGCGACGCCCGCGGGCAGGGCGCGCTCGAGCGCACGATCCTCGGGTTCCTCGCGATGATCGCCGTCGGGTTCGTGGCCGGCCTCGTCGTCAACCCGCCGGCCGCCTCGGAGGTGGCCGGTGGCCTCGTGCCGACGTTCGCGGGCGCCGAGAGCGTGCTGCTCGCGTCGGGGATCATCGGTGCCACGGTGATGCCCCACGTCATCTACCTGCACTCGGGTCTCACGTCCGGTCGACTCGGCGCTCGGGGCCGCGAGGTGTCGGTGGCCGGGCTGCTGCGCGCCACGCGGACCGACGTCGTGCTCGCGCTGCTGCTCGCCGGTGTGCTCAACCTGTCGCTGCTGCTCGTCGCCGCGGCAGGCCTGCAGGGTCTGCCGGGCACCGACACCCTGACGGGGGTGCACGCGCTCGTCACGTCGGAGCTCGGGGCGGGGGTGGCGCTGCTGTTCGCGGTGGCCCTGCTCGGGTCCGGCCTCGCCTCGACGGCCGTGGGGGCGGCCGCGGGCGCGGAGGTCATGCAGGGTCTGCTCGGCATCCGCGTGCCACTGCTGCTGCGGCGGGTCGTGACGGTGATCCCGGCCCTGGTCGTGCTCGTGCTCGGCATCGACCCGAGCCGTGCCCTGGTCGTGTCGCAGGTGGTGCTGTCGTTGGGGATCCCGTTCGCGCTCGTGCCCTTGGTGCGCCTCACCGCGAGCAGGGCCGTGATGGGCGATCACGTGAACCGGGTGGCCACCACGGTGGCGGCGTGCGCCGTCGCGGCCGTGGTGATCGCGCTGAACCTCTCCCTCCTGGTGCTCACCTTCACGTGACCCGCAGCGCGGCGACCGGGACGTTCCCCGGCGGTGGCGGGCGCCCTCTGGCATCATCGCGAGGCATGTCCCTCCCGCTCGTCCCGCGCGTCCGCGTGCCCCGTGACCTCGCAGGGGCGGCGGTGAACCTGCGCGACAAGGCGCAGGGACGTCGCATCGCCGACCTGCGGCCGACCCCGCGCACGCTCATCAAGGTGACGGAGCACGCCAGCCTCTTCCGCTACGACCCGTACCCGGGCCTCGAGCAGCACGGCGACCCGCTGTTGTTCGTCCCGCCCCTCGCGGCGCCGGCCCTGGCCTTCGACCTGCGTCGTGGGTGCAGCGTGGTGGAGTACTTCGTGCAGCAGGGACGTCCCGTCTACCTGGTCGACTACGGCCCGGTCAGCTTCGAGCACCGCGAGCTCGGCATCGAGCACTGGGTGGACACCGTGATCCCGCAGGCGGTCCGCCACGTCCACGCCGATGCCGGCGACCGGCCGGTCCACATGGCGGGCTGGTCGTTGGGTGGGATCTTCACCATCTTCACGGCCGCGTCCGACCCGTCCCTGCCGCTGGCGTCGGCCACGGCGGTCGCCTCGCCCTTCGACCTGACCCAGGTGCCGCTGATCGCGATCACGCGTCCGGTCAACGCCGTCGCGAGCGGCCTGGTCAGTGCCGCCTACCGCACGCTCGGCGGAGTACCGGCGCCCCTGACCCGACTGGGGTTCCAGATCTCGGCGATCGACAAGTACCTCACCAAGCCGGTCTCGATGCTCACGCACGCCGACGACCGCGACTTCCTCGCCCAGCTCGAGGCGGTGGACCGCTTCACCGACAACATGTACGCCTACCCGGGCCGCACGTTCGGGCAGCTGTACCACGTGGTGGTGCGCAGCAACGCGCTCGCGACCGGCGTCGTGGACCTGGGCGGACGCTCCATCGAGCTGGCCCGGATCGACGTCCCCGTCCTCGTGGTGGCGGGGCTGGGCGACACGCTCGCGCCGACCGGGGCCGTCAGCCACCTCGTGGACCTGCTCACGGGATCGCCCGACGTCCAGCTCGTCCAGGCGCCCGGGGGCCACCTGGGCGTGCTCACCGGACGAGCCGCGCGCCGGACGTCGTGGCCCGCCATGGAGGGCTTCTACGCCCGGCACGACACCGACTGACACCGCCGTCGGGTCGCGCCGCGTGGTCGGTCCCGGGGCGTAGGCTCGGAGCGTGCCCGAGATGCCCGAGGTCGACGCGCTGGTGGTCTTCCTGCGGGAACGGGCCGTGGGCGCCGTGCTGGCCGACGTCGAGCTGGCGTCGTTCGCCGTCCTCAAGACGTTCGACCCGCCCGTGTCGGCCCTGGCCGGGCTGCAGGTCACGGGTGTGCACCGGCACGGCAAGTTCGTCGACCTCGACGTCGACGGCCTGCACCTCGTGATCCACCTGGCCAAGGCGGGCTGGCTGCGCTGGTCCGACCACCTCACCGACAAGCGCCTCAAGATGGGCAACGGTCCCCTCGCCGCGCGGGTCCGGCTGGACCACGGCGACGGGCCCCACGTCGGCTTCGACGTCACGGAGGCCGGCACCCGCAAGGGCCTGGCGCTGTACGTGGTGCGCGACCCGCAGGACGTGCCCGGCATCGCGGCTCTGGGGCCCGACCCCCTCGCCGAGGGCTTCTCGGTGGCGCCCCTGCTCGAGGCTCGGCGCATGCAGGTCAAGCGGTTCCTGCGCGACCAGAAGATCGTGGCGGGCATCGGCAACGCCTACAGTGACGAGATCCTGCACGCCGCGAAGCTGTCGCCGTTCGCGCTCGCCTCCGAGCTCGACGCCGAGGAAGTCGGTCGGCTCGACGCCGCGATCGCGTCGGTGCTCGCCGAGGCGATGGCCGAGGCGCACGGCAAGCCCGCCTCCGAGCTCAAGGACTCCAAGCGCTCGCGCATGCGGGTGCACGGCCGGGCCGGCGAGGTGTGCCCGGTCTGCGGCGACACGGTGGCCGAGGTCGTCTTCGCCGACTCCTCGCTGCAGTACTGCCCCACCTGCCAGACCGGCGGCAAGCCGCTCAAGGACCGGTCCACCAGCAAGTTCCTGAAGTAGGCGCGCTCTTCGGGGTCAGTTCGGTCTCGACCTGCGGCTGCGTGGGCTGGGGGCTTCGTCTTGCTGCTGCGTCGCTCCGGCGGGGCCTCGACCTGCGGCTGCGTTGCTCCGGCTGGGCCTCGACCTGCGGCTGCGCTCCCGCTGGTCTTGTCCTGCGGCTGCGTCGCTGTGGCTGCGAGGCGGGTCGGTCTCCGAAAGGGCCTCGACCGGCGGACGGGTCCGGGGTCGGTCGGGCTCTCGGAGCGTGGCTCCGGGGGACGCAAGGTTCTGCGTTCGTGCGTGAGGGGTTGAAAGATGCTGCGTTCGTGTTCGGATCCCGTCGTGAACGCAGCATCGTTCGGGCCTCTGCACGCGAAGGCAGAATCCTGCGTCTGCGGGGGCGATGGGGCGCGGCGGTGGGGCAGGGGTTCTCCCTTCTCGTGGACCGTTCCACGACGATGGAGAATCCCTGCCCGTACGGGGCCAAAGTCGTCGCCACGATGCTTCCTTCGCGAGGCACGGTCCGCGCGAACGAAGAATCGTGCGCGGATCCCGCGCAGAGGGAGAATCGTGGCCGCGCCCCGCAGACCCACCCAGGCTCGGACCCACCGCTCCGGTCGAGGCCCTTTCGGAGACCGCCCCGACTCGCACCCACAGCGACGCAGCAGCGAGTGGAAGCCCAGCCACAGCGACGCAGCAGCGAGTGGAAGCCCAGCCGAGCGACGCAGCAGCACGCGAAGGCCTGCGGCACCGACGCTGCCGCAGGACGATCCCGGTCAGCCGAGCGCGACCAGGGTGACCGCGGTCGCGGCCAGGGCCAGGCCGACGCCCTGCCAGGCCTGGATGCGCTCCTTCAGCACGAGGGTCGCCAGCAGCACGGTCGCGGCCGGGTAGAGCGCCGAGATGACCGAGACCACCGACAGCAGTCCCTCGCGCGTGGCCAGCAGGAAGGCGGTGGTGGCGGTGGCGCCGAGGGGTCCCATCGCCAGTGCGCGCCACGCCGCGGGCTCGCGGGGCAGCCACGGCTGACGCACCGCCACGGCGACCGACACGACGGCGAGCATGGCCACGGCGTTGGCGAGGGCGAGCGGCCAGAGACCGGCGTCGTCGCCCACCTGCCCGAGCGCGACGAACAGCACACCGAAGCCGACGCCGGCCAGCAGACCGTCGACGACGCCCCCTCGGTGCGCGGCCGCCGCGACGGCGTCCTCCTCGACCACGCGCGACACCAGGGCGATCGCGGGGAAGGCCACCACGATCCCGGCCAGGGCCAGCGCACTCGGCCGGTCACCCGTCACGAGACCGACCGCTACGGGCAGCAGGGCGCAGACGACCGCGGACAACGGGGCCACCACGCTCATGCGTCCGCCGGCGAGCCCGCGGTACAGCACCGCTGCCCCCACGCCGGCGCCTACGCCACCGGCCGAGGCCCAGGCCCAGTCCGACCCGACGGCGGTGCCCCCGACGACCGTCGCGACGGCGGCGACGCACACCGTCGACGACAGCTGCCCGACGACGGCGGTCTGCCACGGTCCCGACCGCTTCGCGAACAGGCCGCCGAGGAAGTCCGAGACGCCGTAGGCGAGCGCGGAGATCAGGGACAGGACGACGGCCACGCGAGCACCCTAGGGCACGGGGCGAGGTCTACGGCACGTGCTCGACCGCGGCCGCCTCGGCCGCCTCCACCGCCTGCGCGGCGGAGGAGTCCTTGAGCGCCACCCCTGACTGCCCGAGCTGCCGTGAGCCCTGGACGAGCGCCACGGCGATCCGCCCGGCCGCGTCGTAGCCCAGCCCCTCGGGCGGGTGGATGTTGGAGATGCAGTTCCGCTCGGCGTCGCTGCGGCCGGGCCTGGGGTCGTGCGTCAGGTAGATGCCCAGGCTGTCGGCCACCGACAGACCCGGTCGCTCACCGATCACGACGAGCAGCGTCTGCACGCCGAGCGCCTCGCCGACGTGGTCGCCGAGCGCCACGCGCGCCTGCGTGGCGATCACCGGTGGGGCGATCCGGTAGAGCCCCCCGAGCGCGTCCACGAGCGTCGTGAGCACGCCGAGCGCGTGGTCGGTGAGGGCGCGGGGGGACAGGCCGTCGGCCAGCACGATCGCGAGGTCGGCGCCGCGATGCTCTCGCAGGTGCTCGAGGTCGGCCGGCCGACGACCCAGGTCGGGGCGCCGCAGGTACTCGGCGCGCCCCTCCGCCAGGCTGCGCACGTGCAGCGGCTCACCCAGGCCGACCTCGGTGACCCGGGCGCCCAGGGCGTCGACGTCGAGGGGCTCGTGCACGGCGTCGCGTGCGGCGGCATGGGCGGCGCGGAACTCCAGCACCCGCCGCGTGGGCAGGGAGCTGCCTGCTCGCCCGAGACCGATGCGCGCCTGCGTGGTGCGCCGCAGCCCGTCCCACGGGTCGTCGCCGGGTCGCGACGGAGGTGGAGCGGCGGTCACGACGGTCCCGCGATCGAGAGCAGTGGCGAGGCACCGAGGTCGACCGGGAGCACCCGTCCCGCGTCGTCGACCATGCCGAGACCGGCCAACCAGGCCTCGAACTCCGGCGCTGGTCGCAGCCCGAGCGCCTGCCGCACGTAGAGCGCGTCGTGGAACGACAGGCTCTGGTACCCGAGCATCACGTCGTCGGCACCGGGCACGGCGATGACGAACGCGGCGCCGGCCACGCCCAGGAGCGTCAGCAGCGTGTCCATGTCGTCCTGGTCGGCCTCGGCGTGGTTGGTGTAGCAGACGTCGACGCCCATCGGCAGGCCCAGCAGCTTCCCGCAGAAGTGGTCCTCCAGGCCCGCCCGGATGATCTGCTTGCCGTCGTAGAGGTACTCCGGACCGATGAAGCCGACGACGGTGTTCACGAGCAGGGGGTCGAGCGCGCGGGCCAGCCCGTAGGCACGGGTCTCGAGCGTCTGCTGGTCGACCGCCCTTCCACCGGTGCCCAGATGGGCGCCGGCCGAGAGAGCCGACCCCTGCCCGGTCTCCAGGTACATGACCTGGTCGCCCACGGTCCCGCGGCCGAGCGACCTCCCCGCCTCGTTAGCCTCGAGCAGCAGAGGCACGGTGACGCCGAAGGACGCGTTCGCCCCCTCGGTGCCGGCGACGGACTGGAACACCAGGTCGACGGGCACTCCCTGCTCGATGAGGTCCAGCGTGGTCGTGACGTGCGAGAGCACGCACGACTGCATCGGGATGTCGAAGCGCAGACGGAGCTCGTCGAGCAGGTGCAGCAGACGTGCCGTGGTCTGGGGGGAGTCGGTGGCGGGGTTGATGCCGATGACCGCGTCACCCGACCCCATGAGCAGGCCGTCGAGCGTCGCGGCAGCGATCCCGGCAGGGTCGTCGGTGGGGTGGTTGGGCTGGAGCCGCGTCGCGATGCGTCCCGGGAGCCCGATCGTCGTGCGGAAGGCCGAGACGACCTGCGCGGACTGGGCCACCAGCACGAGGTCCTGGTTGCGCATGAGCTTCGAGACGGCCGCCACCATCTCGGGCGTCAGACCGGGAGCCAGGGCCGCGAAGGTGGTCGCGGCGTCGGGACGTGCGCACTGCTCGAGCAGCCAGTCGCGCAGCCCGCCCACGGTGAGGTGGGCCACCGGGGCGAACGCGGAGGCGTCGTGGGAGTCGATGATCAGGCGGGTGACCTCGTCGCTCTCGTACGGGACGACGTGCTCGTCGAGGAACGTCTGCAGCGGCTCGTCGGCCAGCGCCCACGCGGCCGCCGCGCGCTCGGCGTCGGACTCGGCGGCACACCCGGCGAGCTGGTCCCCGGATCGAGCGGGGGTGGCCTTCGCCATAAGGTCGACGAGACCGTCGAAACGGTAGGTCGTGCCGCCGAGGCTCTGACGGCGGATCGGTCCCCCTGCTCCCGGACCGGCCCCGCTCACTCCAGCTCCTGCTCGGCGCGGGCCAGTGCGGCGAACTCCTCGTCGGGGGAGGCGGCCACGAGGTGGTGACGGCTGTAGAGGGCGAAGTACGCCATGAACGCGGCGAAGACCGCTACGCACCACAGGGCCGCGGTGCTGTCGACGAGGAACGTGGCCACGACCGAGAGGGCGGCCACCACCAGGGCGAAGCCGGTGGTCGCGATGCCACCGGGGGTCCGGTACGGGCGAGGCATGTCGGGCTCGCGGACGCGCAGCACCACGTGGCTCACCATCATCAGCACGTAGCTGAGGGCCGCGCCGAAGACCGCCATGTTGAGCAGGAGCGCACCCTGGCCGGTCAGCGAGAGCCCGAACCCGACGAGGCCCGGGACCACCAGGGCCAGCATCGGCGCCTTGCGACGGTTCGTGACCGACAGCGTCGTCGGGAGGTAGCCGGCACGCGACAACGCGAACAGCTGGCGCGAGTAGGCGTAGATGATCGAGAAGAAGCTCGCGACGAGCCCCGCCAGGCCCACGTAGTTGACGATGGTCGCGGCCGTCCCGTCGCCGAGGGCCTCCACGAGCGGGTTGCCCGACGACGACATCGCCTCCGCTCCTCCGGCGCCGGGCGTGAGCACGAGGACGGCGACGCAGGTGACGAGCAGGACCGACATCGCCGCGATGATCCCGCGGGGCACGTTGCGCTCTGCGTCGGCCGCCTCTTCGGCAGCGAGCGGGACGCCCTCGATGGCGAGGAAGAACCAGATGGCGAACGGGATCGCCGCCCAGATGCCGAGGTAGCCGAAGGGCAGGAGCTCCGAGGCCCCGGCGGCGTCGGTCGGAGCGATGTCGGTGAGCCGCGAGGCGTCGAAGTCGCCGATCGCCGCGATCGCGAACACGAGCAGGCCGACGAGCGCGACGGAGGTGATGACGAACATGACCTTGAGCGCCTCGCCCACCCCGGCGAGGTGGATGCCGATGAAGAGGGCGTACACCGCCAGGTACACCCACCAGCCGTCGGTGATGCCGAACAGGCCGAGCGACTCGACGTAGGCGCCGATGAAGGTCGCGATGGCGGCGGGGGCGATTGCGTACTCGATGAGGATCGCGGTCCCGGTGGCGAAGCCGCCCCAGGGCCCGAGCGCGCGCCGGGCGAACGTGTAGCCGCCACCTGCGGCGGGCAGTGCCGACGACAGCTCGGCCATGCCGAGGACGAGGGCCAGATACATGGCGGCGACGATCACCGTCGCGATGAGCAGACCGCCGAAGCCGCCCTCGGCGAGGCCGAAGTTCCAGCCCGAGTAGTCGCCCGAGACGACGTAGCTGACGCCCAGCCCGGCCAGCAGGACCCATCCCGCCGTCCCCTGCTTCAGCTGACGCTTCTCCAGGTACTCCTCGGCGGTCGCGTCCGTCCCGGAGGCTCCGGTGGGAGCCTTCTCCTGCTGGGCCATGTCCCCTCCTCGTGTGCGTGAGGGTCGCGACGCTAGCCAGGCGATGTTTCGACCGCGTGTGCGCGCCGTTGCCGCCGTGCTCGATCTCCGCGACAGTCGGTGGAGCGCTGGGACGCGCGGCCTACCCTGGTGTCATGACGCACGACGGTGGCCCACGACGCGAGAGCTGGAGCGCGCGCACCAACCGCGCCGTGCACGGGGCGACCACACGCGTCGACGGGCAGACGGCCGACGCCGCGCACCGGGCCGTGGCCGTCATCGTCCCGGCCGTGCGCCTGCTGCGGATCCCGTCGCTCGTGCTGGCGGTCGCACCTCTGCCGTTCCTGGCAGCCACGTTCGCGCTCGGCCTGGCGTCCGGCAGCACCGTCGGCACGGTGCTCGTGGTCGCCGCGGTGCTGCTGGCCCTGGTGCCCGCTGCCTTCGCGGCACGTCGGCACCGGGTGCTCCGGGCGGTAGAGGAGCCCGACCAGCTGGCCACCGAGCTGGGCATCGCGGTGAGCCTGAGCGACAAGGTCGACGAGACGCGCGGTGCCCTCACCTCGATCGCCGGCGGCGGGGGATGGCGGGTGCTGTCCCGGCTCAAGGGCGTGTGGTCGGGGGTCGGCATGACCGGACGGTGGATCGACGGCGTCGGCGACCTGCCGCGCGCCCGGTACTTCGTGCCGCCCAAGATCGGTACCTCGGTGAGCCTGGTCCTCGCCACGCTCTGGACCGTGCCGATCTCGGCGCTGCTGGCCTTCTTCGCCCTTGTCGCGGCCATCGCCGGCACGCTCTGACCAGAACGGGTCCCCCGACGAGCGCGTCGGGAGTGCTTCACTGGATGTCATGAACGGTCCGGCGTCCTGGCCACCCGTCCCTGCCGTCATCGGCCATCGCGGTGTGCCGGGCCTGCGCCTGGAGCACACCCGCGCGTCCTACGAGCTGGCGATCGAGCTGGGCGCCGACTACATCGAGCCCGACGTGGTCGCCACGCGCGACGGGCACCTCGTCGTGCGGCACGAGAACGAGATCGGGCACACCACCGACATCGCCACGCGCCCGGAGTTCGCCGATCGCCGCACCACGAAGCAGATCGACGGTGTCTGGCTCAGCGGCTGGTTCACCGAGGACCTCACGCTCGCGGAGGTCAAGTCCCTGCACGTGCGTGAGCGGCTCCCGCAGCTGCGGCCCCAGAACCTGCCGCTCGCCGGCACGCAGGAGGTGCTCACGTTCGAGGAGGTGCTCGAGATCGCGCGGCGGGCCGACCGCCAGGTGGGGGTCTACGTGGAGACCAAGCACCCCACCTACTTCCGCGGACTGGGGCTCGACCTGGACGACCGGCTGCTCGACGCGCTGGAGGCCGCGGACCTGAACCGCCCCGACGCCGACGTGCCGGTGGTGATCCAGTCGATGGAGACCGCCAACCTGCGCGGGCTGCGTCCGCGCACACCGCTCACGCTCGTCCAGCTGCTCGACCGCAAGGAGGCCCCGTGGGACCTCGTGGCGGCCGGTGACCCCCGCACCTACGCGGACCTGACCACCAGCGACCAGCTGGCCGAGCTCGCCCGGCACGTCGACGGCATCGGTCCCAACAAGACGCTCGTGATCGCACGGCGGCGAGGTCACTGGCTGGACGGGGAGACCGGCCTGGTGGAGCGTGCGCACGCGGCCGGCCTGCTCGTGCACATCTGGACGATGCGCGACGAGAACAACTTCCTGCCCGCCGACTTCCGTTCCAGCGACGACGTGGCCGCCCACGGCGACGCCGAGGCCGAGTACCTCGCATTCTTCGACGCCGGGGTGGACGGGGTGTTCAGCGACTACGCCGCCACCGCGGTGGCGGCCCGCGACCGTTGGCTCGCCGCCGGGGGTCAGTCGCGGCGGTCGGGATCGATGTCGTCGGTCTCGTCGTAGTCCGCGACGTCCGGGGCGGCAGGCGTCGCAGCCTGCGGGCCACGGGCGCGTCGGCTGACGACGAGCGTCGCGACCAGGCCGAGGGCGCCCAGGACGATGAGCCCGACCGCGACGGCCCGCCCGATCTGGTCGCCGTCGAGCACGTCCTGCCCCTGCGCCGCCCACAGGCCGGCCACGGCGAGGAAGAACAGGCCGAAGAGCGTGTTGAACGGCCGCACGCGGGGGCGTCGGTTCGAGATCGGCGAGGTGGTCATGGTGCTCCTGTCGGGACGTGTGTCGGGGGCGGGCGCGGTGGTCATGGGCGACGCACCTCCACCTGGCCGAGCGAGTGGGTGACGTCGATCGTGAGGGCCGGACCCGTGGCGGAGGCCCGCAGTCGCCGGTCGACCCCGCTGTCGCGCTCCCCGAGGATCACGAGGTCGCCGGCGCGAACCGACGCGTCGACCGCGACGGGCACGCCGTCGGGCACCACGACCACGGTCTGGCCCATGCCGGTCTCGATCTCGATCGTCCGCCCGAGCAGGGCGTCCGGGTCGGACACGTCGGTGAGGTCCAGCTCGAACTGGCCGAAGCCGAAGGAGTAGCCGTCGCGGACCTGCGACGCGCTCTGCGGGGCGACGTCCAGCTCTCCGCCGCGAAGCGTGGGGACCAGGGTGCCCAGGGCGAGCACCGGCAGCAGGAGCAGCCCGACCAGCACGAGCGGGAGACCTCCGCGGGCGAAGGTGCAGAGCACGAGGCCCAGGCCGACGACCGCGAGGGCCACGGCCACGTAGGTCGGCCACGTCGGGTCGGCCACGAGGCGCACCACGGCGAGGGCGATCGCGATCGACGACAGGGTGAGAAGCGTCGGGATCCAGCTGTACGGCTCACGTGGTTCCCGCGGGGGCGGGGGCTGGATCGAGCGGCGCGGCTCCGACGGGGGCGTGGGCGGCGGGCCCGCGGTCGGGTGCTCACCGGGGGCGGTTTCGAGGACGACCGTGTCGGTGGGGGCCGACGACCACGTCGTGGCGGGATCGGCCGCCGTCGGGCGGGTGGAGCCGGAGGGATCCGACCCGATGTCGACGCCGTGGCCGTCGTAGCCACCTCGTCGGCCCCCGCGCCGGACCAGCCAGACGACCAGGGCGACAGGTCCGCCGATGACGAGCGCGGCCCAGAAGAGCCCGTCCCCACCCCAGCCCCAGCCGCCGTCGCCGAGCACACCCAGCACGGCCAGCACCGCGGCCACCACGAGTCCGGTGTCGCGCACCTGCGCCTCGCTGGTGTCGAGCCCGAACCACTCGCCGACGTGGCTGCGCGGCTCGTCGTCGGCGGGCAGGAGCAACCAGCCCGCGACGTAGAGGATGACGCCGGCGAGCCCCACGAAGCACAGGACGACGGTGAGCACCCGCACGACGACCGGGTCGATGTCGAAGCGGCGTGCGACTCCGTCGCAGACGCCGGCGAGCATGCGGTCGTCGGAGCTGCGGCGCACCTCGGAGAAGGCACGGAAGCCGCGACGCGGGCCGGGTGCGTGGGTGCTCGCGCCCGGGTCGGGCGCCTGGTCGGTGGGAGGGGGCTGCGTGGTCATGGCTCCATCGTCGGCCGGGAAGGGCGTCCGGCACCATCGGGCGCGACCCTGGTCCGACCCTGGTTCCGATCCCCGGCGACCTCGGGGGACCGCGGGTGCGACACCTGGTGGCGCCGGTTCGCGCGCACGTGTGACGATGCCGAGGTGAGCCAGACCGCCCTCGGAGCCAGGACCCCTCCTGGTCCGTCCTCCGACCGCCCCCGGGTGCGGCGCGCCTACCGTCCGGCGGACCATCGCGTCGTCGGCGGCGTCGCGATGGGGCTGGCCCAGCACCTCGACGTCCCGGTCCTGTGGGTGCGCGTCGGCTTCGTGGTCACCACCTGGTTCAACGGCGTGGGCGTCCTGGCCTACTTGCTGCTGTGGCGGTTCATGCCGCTGCGCCGGCCCGAGCTGTCGCCCGGGCTGGAGTCCGCGAGCCGTCGGGGCATGCGTGCCGCGGGCCGCCCCGGCGTCCTCGAGATCGTGCAGACCGTGGCCGTGCTCGCCGTGGGCGTGGGGGTCCTCTTCCTCGTGCAGGGCGGAGGTCGGCTCACTGGCTCGCTGCTGATCCCGCTGCTCATCGTGGTGGTCGGGGTCGCGGTCGTCTGGCGCCAGATCGACGACGCCGCCTGGCAGACCTGGCTCACCCGCACCACCGGGTGGGGCTTCGTGGCCCGCATCGCCGTCGGGCTCGGCCTGGTCGCCCTCGGTGCCGTGTACCTCGTGACGCAGGAGCGTGGCCTCTCCGCCGTGCGCGACCTCGGGTCGGCCCTGGCCATCGCGGTCGTGGGCCTGCTCCTGCTCCTCGGGCCCTGGATCATCTCGCTCGTGACGGCCCTCGGGAGCGAGCGTCGTGAGCGCATCCGCACGCAGGAGCGTGCCGACGTGGCCGCGCACCTGCACGACTCGGTGCTCCAGACGTTGGCGCTGCTGCAGAAGAACGCCGACGACCCCGCCGCCGTCGCCACCTTGGCGCGGCGTCAGGAGCGCGAGCTCCGGTCCTGGCTCTACGGGGACGAGGAGTCCCCGGGCGACTCCCTGGCCGCGGCCCTGCGGGAGGTCCGCAGCGAGGTGGAGCAGACGCACCAGCTGGTGGTCGAGCTCGTGGTGGTGGGCGACACGGCGCTCGACGCCGATCTGGTGGCGCTCGTCCGCGCCACGCGCGAGGCCGTCGTGAACGCCGCCAAGCACGCCGGGGTGGATCGCGTCGACGTGTACGCCGAGGTCGGCAGCACGCAGGTCGAGGTGTTCGTGCGCGACCGCGGGACCGGCTTCGACCCCGACCTGATCGCCGACGACCGGATGGGCGTCCGCGGCTCCATCGTGGGCCGGATGGAGCGCCACGGCGGCACCGCCCGGGTGCGCAGCACGCCGGGGGAGGGCACCGAGGTGGCGCTCACCCTCACCCGGCGCGCGGCGCCCGTCGCGGGCGAGACCTCTCCGGTGCGACCCGATCCTGCTCGACCCGAGGCCGAGGAGGCCCCATGACCGACGACCGTTCCTCGACCGGCCACCCGGGCGGCAGCGGGACCCTGCGCGTGCTCATCGTCGATGACCACGCCATGTTCCGCACCGGCGTGCGCGCCGAGCTCGAGAAGGACCCCCGGCTCCAGGTGGTGGGCGAGGCCGAGGATGTCGACTCCGCCGTCCCCGCCGTCGTGGAGCTGCGTCCCGACGTGGTCCTGCTCGACGTGCACATGCCCGGGGGCGGGGGAGCTGAGGTGATCCGGCGGGTCGTCCGCACCGCACCGGACGTGCGGTTCCTGGCGCTGTCGGTCAGCGACGCCGCCGAGGACGTCATCGGCGTGATCCGCGCCGGTGCGCGCGGCTACGTCACGAAGAACATCTCCGGCAGCGAGCTCGTCGACGCCCTCCACCGCGTCGCCTCGGGCGACGCCGTGTTCAGCCCTCGCCTCGCCGGCTTCGTGCTCGACGCCTTCGCCGGGACCATCGAGGTGGCGCAGGTCGACGAGGACCTCGACCGTCTGACCGAGCGCGAGCGCGAGGTCATGCGGCTCATCGCCCGCGGCTACGCCTACAAGGAGGTCGCGAAGGAGCTGTTCATCTCCGTCAAGACCGTCGAGACCCACGTGTCGAGCGTGCTGCGCAAGCTGCAGCTCTCGAGTCGCCACGAGCTCACCAAGTGGGCGAGCGACCGGCGTCTGATCTGAGGTCCGAGGTCCAACGGCTGAGTGCTTGACGCCGTTCGGCCTCGGCCCGCGTGTCCTTCGAGGGGCTCTCGGTCGGTGGTGCGTCGCCTTCGCTGGGTCTGCGCTCGTTGGTGCGTCGCCGTCGCGGGGTCTCCGCTCGTCGGTGCGTCGCTCCGGATGGATCCTCGCCCGCTGCTGCGCTGCTGCGGCGCCGAGTCGGGTCGGTCTCCGAAAGGGCCTCGACCGGCGGACGGGTTCGGGCTCGGGCGAGCACTCGGAGCGTAGCTCGGGGGGACGCAAGGTTCTGCGTTCGTGCGTGAGGGGGCGAAGGATGCTGCGTTCGTGTTCGGATCCCGTCGTGAACGCAGCCTCGTTCGGGGCTCCGCACGCGAAGGCAGAATCCTGCGTCCGCGGGGGTGATGGTGCGCGGCGGTGGGTCAGGGATTCTCCCTCTGCGCGGACCGTTCCACGTAAAGGGAGAATCCCTGCCCCTACGGGGCCTCTGGGCGTCGCCACGATGCTTCCTTCGCGAGCAACGGTCCACGCGAAGGGCGAATCGTGAAGGAATCCCGCGCAGAGGGAGAATCGTGGCCGCGCCCCGCACACTCGATCGAGCCCAGACTCCCTGCTCCGGTCGAGGCCCTTTCGGAGACCGCCCCGACTCGGAGCCACAGCGCCGCAGCAGCGAGCGAACGCCCAGACGCGCCCGGCAGACCCCGCCGGGCCGAGACCCCCGCTCCGGTCGAGGCCCTTTCGGAGACCACGCCCACTCGGAGCCGCAGCAGCGCAGCACCACGCGCAGACCCACCCACAGCGCCGCAGCACCACGCGAAGACCCACCCACAGTGACGCAGCACCACGCGGAGACCCAGCCGAAGCGACGCAGCACCACGCGAAGACCCACCCACAGCGCCGCAGCCGCGAGCGAACGCCCAGCGCAGGCCCGGCGTGGACACTGGTCCCATGGACCTCCTGCTGCTCGCCGTGATCGGCGTCCTGGTCATCGTCGTCGCCACCACGCTCGCCGGTCGGCTGGGTGTCGCGGCGCCACTGATCCTCGTCGTGGTGGGCGTCGCGATCTCCTACCTGCCGGGCGTGCCGGAGTTCGAGATCTCGCCCGAGGTGATCCTGGCGGGGGTCCTGCCGCCGCTGCTGTACGCGGCGTCGGTGAACATGCCGGTGATGGACTTCCGGCGGGACTTCCGCGCCATCAGCGGGCTCTCGGTGGTGCTGGTGCTCGTGTCGGCCACGACGCTCGGTCTGCTCCTGCCCCTCGTCGTGCCCGGCATCGGGTTCGCCGAGGCCTTCGCGCTCGGGGCGATCGTCAGCCCGACCGATGCCGTGGCGACGTCGATCGTGCGGCGCACCGGCGTGGCCCCGCGGCTCGTCACGCTGCTCGACGGGGAGAGCATGCTCAACGACGCCACCGCACTGGTGCTGCTGCGCACCGCGGTCGCCGCCACCGCCACGAGCGTGCCGCTCTGGCGGGTCGGTCTCGACTTCGTCCAGGCGGTCGTCGTGGCGGCGCTGGTCGGCGTCGTGGTCGCGGTCGCGAGCCTCGTCGTGAGGTCGATCGTGGAGGACGCGACGGTGGCCACGTCGATCTCCTTCGTCGTCCCGTTCCTCGCGTACTCCCCGTCGGAGCACCTCGGCGGGTCCGGACTCGTGGCCGTCGTCGTCGCCGGACTCGTGATCGGCTCGCGCGGCCTCGTCGAGCTGCGCGCGGAGGATCGCATCGCCGAGACGGTGAACTGGCGGACGATCGCCTTCCTCCTGGAGGGTGGCGTCTTCCTGGTCATGGGTCTGGAGCTGCGTCCGTTGCTGGGCGACTTCACGGACTCCGGACAGTCCTGGGGCCGGCTCGTCGTCGTCACCGCGATCGCGCTCACCGTCCTGTGGGTCGGCCGCAGCCTGTACGTCGTGCTCCTGCTGCTGGACCTGCGCCGAAGCCGCAAGGCCAAGGTCCGACGTGCTCCGCGGCTCGCGTCGATCCGCGAGTACCTGACGTCCGATGACGCCCAGGCGCTCTCCCAGCGCCGTCGGGAGCGAGCGCTGCAGGCCGTCGCGCGTCGCGAGGCCGACGTGACGTTCCACGAGGAGCAGAGGCTCGGTCGGCGCGACGGTGTGGTCCTCGTGTGGGCGGGCATGCGGGGTGTCATCACCCTGGCCGCGGCCCAGACCCTCCCGCCGGAGACGGCGCAGCGCAGCCTGCTGGTCCTGGCGGCCTTCTGCGTCGCCGGCACGTCGCTGCTCGTGCAGGGCGGCACGCTGTCGTGGCTCGTGCGTGGGCTCGGGGCCGACTCCGACCGGACGGAGCAGCAGCGCGAGCAGCTGCGGGCCCTGCTCGAGGCCATGGGCGACGTCGCCGACGCGCGGTGCGCGGAGGTCGGCGACCGCGGTCTCGAAGGTCGTCGCCTCGACCCGTCGGCCGTCGAGCAGGTGCGCCGCCGTCGCACCCCCGCGGCCGAGTGGGCGTGGGCGGGGGAGGACGGCCCCGAGCGTGATCGCCGCCTGCGTGACTTCGCCGCCTTGCGCCGCGCCGTGCTCGACGACCAGCGGGAGGCGCTGCTCGACCTGCGCGCCGAGGGCCGGTTCGACTCCCGGGTGCTCGACAGCGTGCTCGAGCGACTCGACGTGGCCGAGACCGCCGCCGTGCGCCGGCCGCACCCCTGACGGCGTCAGGAGATCTCGGCTCGCATCACGAGCCACAGTCCGGCGAGGGTCGGCAGGAGCAGCCACACCGTCCCGGTGACCCCCAGCTGGGCCCACTCGGTGCCGGTGAGACCGCCCTCGTACAGCGCGCCGTGCGCCCAGCCGAAGTCGACCCAGCCCACGACGTCGCGGTACCAGTCCTGGGTCGCGTAGAGCAGCTGGCTGAGGGTCGGCAGGAGACCCCAGAACACGAAGTACGCCACGAGCGCCACGGCCGAGCTGCGGGTGACGACGCCGAGCATGAACCCGACGAACATGCCGAGCACCTGCGCGAGCACCAGCGTGCCGACCTGGCCGACGGTCAGGTCGATGACCGGCTCGGTGCCACGCAACGCCGGTCCCGCGTAGGCACCGCCGAGCGCCACCACGAGCGCCAGCGCCATGGCGCGGACGCCGATGATCGTCGTGACCACGGCCTTCGCCGCGATGGTCCTGCCCCGACGTGGGACGAGGGTGAAGGTGGTGAGCCCGCTCCGTTGGGACCACTCGCCGGTCACGAGCAGGATCGAGACGACGGGCAGCAGCACCGCCATGGGCGTGCCGACGGCCGAGCCGAACGTCTCGAAGGTCAGGGCGTCGTCGGGCGCCCACAGCATGACGGCGGCCGTGGCGATCACCGCGACGATGCCGATGCTCGCGAGCAGCCACGTGCCGGCCCGGGTGTCGAACGTCTTGCGCATCTCGACCCCGACCACGCGGCCGAACGGGATCGGCTCGGGCACGGCGCGGGAGCCAGGTCGAGCGGCGGTGGTGTCGGGAAGGGTGGTGGTCATGCTGCGGCTCCTGCCGGTGTCGTGGTGCTGCGGGTGGGTGTGGCCTCGCGCTGCGTCTCGGCGGTCAGCTCCAGGAACATCTCCTCCAGGCCTGCGCCGTCGGCGGCACGCAGCTCGGTCAGGTGGATCGACGCCGTGACGGCGACGTGGCCGACGGCTGCGGGCTCGGCGTCCACGCGCAGCCCGCCGCCGACGTCGGTGGTGCGGTGGCCCGCCGCGACGAGTGACGCACGCAGGGCCGGCAGGTCGGGGCTGCGCACGACGGTGCCGGCCGAGGCCAGCAGCTCGGCCTTCGTGCCCTGGGCCACGATGCGGCCCTGCCCGATGACGACGAGGTCGTCGGCGACCACCTCGATCTCGTGCAGGAGGTGCGACGACAGCAGGACGGTGGCGCCGTCGTCGGCGTAGCCACGCAGCACGTCACGCATCCACCGGATGCCGGCGGGGTCCAGCCCGTTGGCCGGCTCGTCGAGCACGAGGACCTCGGGCCGACCGAGCAGGGCCGTCGCCAGGCCGAGCCGTTGACGCATGCCGAGCGAGTAGTGGCGCACGCGGCGTGCGGACTCGGCCTCCGAGAGCGAGACGAGGTCGAGCATCTCGTCGACGCGACGGCGTGACAGTCCCATGGTGCGGGCCGCGAGGGTGAGGATCTCGCGACCGGTGCGGCCGGCGTGCTGCGCGGAGGCGTCGAGCAGGACCCCGACCTCCAGGCCGGGGTTCGGCAGGTCGACGTAGCGACGTCCGCACACCTCGGTGCTGCCGGAGGTCGCAGGGGTGAGCCCGGTCAGCACGCGCAACGTGGTCGACTTGCCGGCGCCGTTCGGGCCGAGGAAGCCGGTCACGCGCCCCGGGCGTGCGGTGAAGGTGACGCCGTCGACGGCGGTGAACCGTCCGTACGACTTGGTGAGGGAGTCGATCGTGATCATGGCCGTCAGCCTCGTCCCCCAGGGCGCCCAGAGGCATCGGGGAGCACGCTGGTCGCGACCCTGGGTGCACCCCGGGTCGACCCTGGCTCCGTGCGGTGCCTCGTGGCGGCGATCGCGCGACGTTCACCCGTCCGCAACGAACCGGGTCTAGCCTCGGACCATGAGTGACCCGCACCTGATCGTGCTGTTCGGCGCCACCGGCGACCTGGCCCGACGCAAGCTCCTCCCCGGGCTGCTGCACCTGCTGCGCTCGAGGCTGGTCGCGGACTCGCGCATCATCGCGGTGTCCATGGACGACCTCGACGACGATGGCTTCCGGGCGTTCGCCCAGCAGGCCTGCCAGGAGTTCGGACGTCCCGTCCCGGACGCGGAGTGGGACGACTTCGCCCCCAAGCTGCACTACGTGAACGTGTCCGAGGGTCCGGAGCGGCTGGCCGAGATGGCGGCGTCCCTCGAGGCGGAGCTGGGTGGTGAGCCGCGACGCCTGCACTACCTGAGCGTGCCGCCGAAGGCCGCGATCGACGTCGTGCAGACGCTGGCGCAGGCCCGCCTGGTGGACCGCTCACGGATCATCATGGAGAAGCCGTTCGGCACCGACCTCGCGTCGGCCAAGTCGCTCAACGCGCGGATCCACGAGGTCTTCGACGAGCAGCAGATCTTCCGCATCGACCACTTCCTGGGCAAGGAGGCGGCCCTCAACATCCTGGCGTTCCGTTTCGCGAACGGCCTGTTCGAGCCGATCTGGAACCGCACGTTCATCGACCACGTCCAGATCGACGTCCCCGAGACGCTCTCGCTCAAGGGCCGCTCGGGCTTCTACGAGGGCACCGGCGCGTTCAAGGACATGGTCGTGACGCACCTGTTCCAGATCCTCGCGTTCATGGCGATGGAGCCCCCGACGTCGCTGGACTCGGACTCCATCAGCGAGGAGAAGAACAAGGTCTTCCGCTCGATGCTGCCGCTGAGGGCCTCCGACGTCGTGCGCGGCCAGTACCAGGGCTACCGCGAGGAGCCGGGGGTCGCGAGCGACTCCGAGACGGAGACCTTCGTGGCGCTCCGTGCGCAGATCGACAACTGGCGCTGGGCCGGGGTGCCGTTCTACCTGCGGACCGGCAAGCAGATGGCCGAGGGGGCGCGCATCATCTCGATCGCCTTCAGGGAGCCACCGAAGTCGATGTTCCCCGCCGGCTCGGGGGTGGGGTTGTCGGGTCCGGACCACCTGACCTTCGACCTCGCGGACTCCTCGCGCATGTCGTTGTCGTTCTACGGCAAGCGGCCCGGGCCGGGCATGCGGCTCGACAAGCTGTCCATGCAGTTCGCCATGCAGGACACGGCCCGTGCCGACGAGGTGCTCGAGGCCTACGAGCGCCTCATCCTGGACGCCATGAAGGGGGAGCGGACCCTCTTCACCACCGCGGAGGGCATCGAGCGGTTGTGGGAGATCTCCCAGCCGCTGCTCGACGACCCGCCGCCGGTGCGTCCGTACCCGCCGGGCACGTGGGGTCCGAACTCGGTGCACCAGCTGATCGCCCCCCGAGCCTGGCGGCTGCCGTTCGAGCGGACGTGGCGCAACCCCAACGAGTTCGCCCAGTAGCCCAGTAGCCCAGCAGCCCAGGCGCCGGACGGAGTCAGGGGACGTCGCGCACCAGGTGCACGACCGGGAACGGGCGGCCGAAGGCATCGGTGGTGTGGGTGCGCAGCCGCGTGAAGCCGTGTGCGGTGTAGAAGCCGAGACCGTGGGTGTTGCCCGCGTAGACCTCCACGCTCGTGGGACGCACGTGGTCGAGCAGCAGGGTGCCGATGCCGGTGCCGTGCACGGCGGGCTCGACGTAGAGGAGCTCCAGGTGCGGTCCCCGCACGCCGGCGAGCCCGAGCGGGCGCCCGGTCGCGTCCTCGGCCACCCAGACGTCCATGGACGGCAGCAGGGCGTCACGCAGGTACGGGTGGGCCTCGGCGAAGTCGTCGTCGGACATGAACCCGTGGCTGGTGCGCGCCGCCCGTTCCCAGAGGTCGGTCAGGTCGTCCAGGTCGCGCTCCCTGGCGAGCCGGACGGACACGGGGCCGGTGCTCATCGGCCCCACGCGTCGTCGACCAGCCGTAGCGCCTGGTCGCGGGAGAGGCCTGCCCGGCGGGCGTCGGCGACGTAGCGGGCGGCCGAGACCCGGGTGTCCTCGTCGACGGCGACCACGGCGGCGACGAAGGTGCCGCGTCGGCCGTGGGTCTCGATCACGCCGTCGGCCTCGAGCTCGCGGTACGCCCGAGCCACGGTGTTGACCGCGAGCCCCAGGTCGGCGGCCAGCTGGCGGACCGTCGGCAGCTTGTGGCCGGGGGGCAGGGAGCCGTCGGCCGCGCCGGCGGCCACCTGTCGACGCACCTGCTCGAAGGGGGGCTCGGCGGTGGCCGGGTCCACGACGAGGGCGATCATGCGGCCACCGCCTGGCGGCTGGTCCGGCGGACGGCGACGAGCCCGACCACCAGCGCGACCACGAGGGCGCCGAGGAGGAGGGCCGTCGTGCGCAACGTCCCCGGACCGGCGGCGATCGCGGGGGCGAGCAGCGCCGTGAGCGTCAGGACGCCACCGCTGGCGAGCAGGTTCTCGGTGAACCGGTCGATGCTCACGGCGCCGGCGACGGTCGCGACGGCCAGGGTCTGGTCGTCGTTGGCGACCAGCGCCTGCCGCACCATCCGGGCCCGGACGCCGATGCAGACGACCATCACGACGAGGGCCCCGCTCGCGGCGGCCACGGCACCGTTCCCGCCGTCGACACCGTCGACGAGGGTGGCCACGGCGAGCGCGAGGGCGGCGACGGCTGCGGCGACGAGGGCCATCTCGCCGAACCGTTCCGCGGTGCTGCCGTGAGCCGTGCGCGGCACCAGGGACGCGGCTCGGCGGCCCCTGGGTGACGGGGTCCGGCGCACGACGTTGACGGCCTCGGAGGCGACGGCGCACACGACGGCCGAGGTCAGGACGATCGCGACGTCGGCGAGGCCGTCGGGGCCGGAGGTGTCGCCCGCGCCGACGCCGGACACGAGCGGCACGATGCCGAGGATCGTGCCGATGCCCGTGCCGACGGCGCCGACCCGCAGCCGACGGGTCAGCTCGGCGACGAGGGCGTCTCGGTCGACGTCGACCCGGGTGCGTCGGGCCCACACCCCGGCCTGCGCGACGGCCTGGCGCGGCGCCGTGGAGTGCAGCACGACGGCGAGTGCCAGCAGGACGATGACGAGGGTCGTGGTGCTCATGGTGGTTCCTCGATCCGGGTCGACAGCGGTTTGTCTCAACCTTTGTACCGCATTGTAGTGACACAATCAAGTGCGGTGAGCCCGGCCGATGACTAGGGTGGCCGACGTGTCGGGGTGGACGTCGGGAGTGTCGGCGCTGGTCGCGGTCCTCGCCCTCGCGGGGTGCGCTGGTGAACCCGCACCCGCGCCGACCGTCGCGAGCGACCCGATGGAGGTTCGCGCGGGTTCCGCGCTCGACGAGCTGAAGGACTCACTCGCCCGCGAGGGAGGTGGCACCGTCGACGTCAGCCGCTACTCGTACGGGGACGGCGCCGCCGTCGCCCCTGAGCAGGTGAGGACCCTGAGCGTCCACGCCACAGGCGAGGTGTCACTGGTCTCGTTCGACGGCGGCCCCTCCATCATCGAGAACGGTGACGGCGCCGTGGAGCTCGACCGGGATGCCGGGTGCTGGCGGCGGTCGTCGTCGGAGCGGGTCAGGATGCTGTCCGGGACGGACGAGACCGGGCGTCTCCCCGCCGTCGTCCTGGACCTGCTGGACGACGCTCGAGGACGCCGGGCCGAACCCGCGACCGACGACCCGGGTTGGACGACCGTCACCGCCTCGGTCCCCGAGTCGGCGCTGCTGGCTCTCGTCGAGCCCGCCGTCCGCCAGGACCCCGAGTGGTCGACGGCGACCGACGCGACGCCGGTGAGGATCTCGTTCCCGGAGGAGGGCCCCCAGGCAGCGATGGTCGTGGAGGTGTTCCTGCCGCCGCTCGTGGAGTCCGGGGAGGAGCTCGGCATCGAGGCACTCTCCGGAGCGCGCGGCCAGGCGGCCGCTGACGACCAGACCACGCTGTCGTTCGCCGTCGTCCAGGGCTCGACAGGGGAGGGGCCGGCGACACCCGATCGGCTCTGCGGGTTCGACGGCTGACCGCGCGTCGGGTGCGCCGGGTCGTGTCCGGCCCAACGACTAGGCTGGACCGGTCATGACGCTGCCGTTCCCCGTGCCCCAAGGTGCCCGCCCCCCGTCCCCCTCCGAGGGCACCGGTGACCGCGCCGGAAGCGGGCGGTCCGGCCGACGCGCGGCGCGCTCGGAGACGCTGCTCGAGGGACTGAACGACGCCCAGCGGGCTGCCGTGTCCCACGCTCCCGGGCCGGTGCTCGTGGTGGCCGGTGCCGGATCCGGCAAGACCCGCGTCCTCACCCGACGCATCGCCTGGCTGATCGCCGCGCGCGGCGCCCACCCCGGCTCGATCCTGGCCATCACCTTCACCAACAAGGCCGCGGCCGAGATGCGCGAGCGCGTGGCCGAGCTGGTGGGCGGGCCCTCGCGTGCCATGTGGGTCAGCACGTTCCACTCCTCGTGCGTGCGCATCCTGCGGCGCGAGGCCAACCGCTTCGGCTACACGTCGACGTTCAGCATCTACGACGCGGCCGACTCCCGACGCCTCATGACCATGGTCTGCCGTGACATGGGCCTGGACCCCAAGCGGGTGAACCCGCGCGCGGTCCTGCACTGGGTCTCCAACCTCAAGAACGACCTGGTCGACCACGAGTCCGCCGGCGGCCACGCCACCAACGGCACCGAGGAGCTCTACGCCGAGGCGTACGGGCTGTACCAGCAGCGGCTGCGCGCGGCCAACGCGATGGACTTCGACGACCTGATCATGCAGACCGTCCACCTGTTCCAGGCGTTCCCCGACGTCCGCGAGACCTACCGCCGCCGCTTCCGGCACGTGCTCGTCGACGAGTACCAGGACACCAACCACGCGCAGTACGCCCTCGTGCGCGAGCTGTGCGACCCCGAGACCGACCCGGACCTCGACCTCATGGTCGTGGGTGACTCCGACCAGTCCATCTACGCCTTCCGCGGTGCCAACATCCGCAACATCCTGGAGTTCGAGGAGGACTACCCGAACGCCTCCACCGTGCTGCTGGAGCAGAACTACCGTTCCACCCAGACCATCCTCAACGCCGCCAACGCCGTCATCAGCCGCAACGAGGGTCGCAAGGACAAGAACCTGTGGTCGGCGGCCGGTGAGGGCGAGCGGATCGTCGGCTACGTCGGCGACGACGAGCGCGACGAGGCCCAGTTCATCGCCGACGAGGTCGACCGGCTGACCGACGCCGGCGACGCCAAGGCCTCCGACGTCGCCGTCTTCTACCGCACCAACGCCCAGTCGCGCGTGTTCGAGGAGGTCTTCATCCGCGTGGGCCTGCCCTACCGGGTGGTCGGCGGGGTGCGGTTCTACGAGCGCAAGGAGATCAAGGACGCGCTGGCCTACGTGCGCGCGCTGATCAACCCACGCGACACCGTCTCGCTGCGGCGCATCGTCAACGAGCCCAAGCGGGGCATCGGCGACGGTGCGCAGGCCGCGGTCGAGCGGTTCGCCGCACGCGAGCAGATCTCCTTCTGGGAGGGACTGCAGCGCGCGAAGGAGGCCAGTGACCTGGCCTCGCGCTCGCTCAACGCCGTCGCTACCTTCGCCGAGACCATGGCCGAGCTGCGCGAGCTGGCCCTGTCGGGCGAGCCCGCCGACGTCGTGCTCGAGGCGGCGCTCACCCGCACCGGCTACCTGACCGCGCTCGAGTCGAGCAAGGACCCGCAGGACGAGACCCGCGTCGAGAACCTGGCCGAGCTCGTGGCCGTCGCGCGTGAGTTCGTCGTGAACGCCTCGACGGTCACCGACGAGGAGACCGGCCGCGAGGACGGCGACCTGACCCGCGGGTCGCTCGAGGCGTTCCTCGAGCAGGTCGCTCTCGTGGCCGACGCCGACGCCGTGCCCGACGAGGGTGACGGCGTGGTCACCCTGATGACCCTGCACACCGCCAAGGGCCTGGAGTTCCCGGTCGTGTTCCTGACCGGGCTCGAGGACGGCGTGTTCCCGCACCTGCGAGCCCTCGGCGACGCCTCCGAGCTGCAGGAGGAGCGGCGGCTCGCCTACGTCGGCATCACGCGGGCCCGCGAGCGGCTCTACGTCACGCGCGCCATGAGCCGAGCGGCGTGGGGTGCTCCCTCGTACAACCCGGCGTCGCGCTTCCTCGACGAGCTGCCCGGCCACCTGCTCGACTGGCGTCGTGAGGCGCAGTCGCCCACGGCCTGGACCCGCGCCGCGTCGTCGAGCGGACGGTCCACGTCCAGCGCCCCGGCGTTCACCGCCAAGGCCGCGGCGGCCCGGTCGCAGCGCAAGCGCGACATCCCCTCCCTCGACCCGGGGGACCGCGTCACCCACGACAGCTTCGGTCTCGGCACCGTCGTGGCCCTCGACGGCCAGGGCGACAACGCCGTCGCGAGCGTCGACTTCGGCTCCCAGGGCGTCAAGCGCCTGCTCCTGCGCTACGCCCCCGTCGAGAAGCTCTGAGCAGTCGGTCGCGCCCTCCCGGCCGGGTCCGCACCGTCAGAGGTGGGTGGCGCGCGGAATCGGCTGGTCAGAGGCAGGTGGCCCGCGGAATTAACCGGTCGCAGGTAGGTGGCACGCGGATACACGACCTCATTCCGCGGCTCTCCTACCTCTGACGGCGCGATTCCGCGTTCTACCTACCTCTGATGGCGTGCTCGGCCGCGGCGCAGGGACTGTTCCGTCCAGGCTTCTTTCGGGGCCGACCTGGATCGGAGCCGGGACACCGCAGCAGCGGACGAGGTCGCGACGGATCGAGGAAACCTGCCGATCGGCGCAGCCTGCTGGAGCCTGACCAGCAGGGTCAGGGGGTGACGCCGTGCTCGCGGAGCGCGGCGTCGGGGTCGACGGGACCGCCGCCGCCCGGGTGCACCTCGAGGTGCAGGTGTGGGCCGGTGACGTTGCCCGTCGAGCCGGTGTAGCCGATCGTCTGTCCGGCGCCGACCTTGTCGCCGACGGAGACGGCGACCCGGCTCTGGTGCGCGTACCAGATCTCCGTGCCGTCGTCGAGGGTGACGATGGTGCGGTTGCCGTAGGCGCCCTCGTAGCCGGCCGACGTCACGGTGCCCGCGGCGACCGACACGATGGTGGAGCCCGACGGTCCGGCGAAGTCGAGGCCGGTGTGGGTGCTCGACCACAGTGAGCTGGCCTGGCCGAAGCGCGCCGTGAGGCGGTAGCCGGTGACGGGCAGGACCCACTGGTTGGACTTGTACTCGTCAGCGACGTTCTGCGCCTTGTCGCGCAGCTCCTCGTCGACCTTGAGCTTCTGCGAGGCCTGCTGCTCCGTCTGGCGCTGGAGCGTCGCCTTGTCGATCTCGGGGGTGACGTCGACGTCCTGCGTGCCGGTGTAGCTGGCCGAGATCGTCTGGTAGCCCGACTGCAGCGCACCGCGGTCGGCCTGCGACGAGAAGGCGCCGGCACCGATGCCGGCGACGACGAGGGCGAAGGCACCCGCGGCGGCGGGCGTCAGCCGGAAGCTCCGACGACGGCGCTGCGGGCGTCTGACGGCTCGACGTCCGCCGGGGAGCGTGTCACGAGGGGTCTGCTGCCGTACGTCGAGGCGACGTTTGGGGGCAGACGAAGACACGCAGGAACCTCCGGGCGGCAGGGCGGGACCCGACGAGTCTAGAGGACGCACGGGTCTGGTCAAGGAGCAAAGGTCCCGATCGCGGGCCCGACGCCGGGTTCCCCGCGTGGAACGCGGGCCCCGTGTGAGCAGGTTCACGCGCATGGGCGACGATCTCGAGGTGCCGTTCTCCCGCGTCGTGGTCGCCCTCCTGGGTCCCGACCCCGACCCCGACCCCGACCGCGACCCCGATCCCGACACCGCCGCGGACGTCGCCCTGCGGAGCGCGCGGACGGCGAGCGCGGAGGGGCACGAGGTCGTGTACCTGGGGCGGAGCGACCCACAGGCCACGGCGTGGGCGGTCAGGGCCGAGGACGCGGCCACCGCGCTGGTCGTGGCCGACGACGCGTCCGCGCAGCAGCTCCGCGACGCGCTGGACGCGATGGGGCTCCACGAGGTTCAGGTCTCCCGCGTCGCGCCGCAGTGATGCGCCCACGGTGGGTCGGGGGTCGTCCGTGCGCGTGCCGCTGTGACGCACCCCATCGCCCGGACCGGCCGCGCAGAGGCTAGAGTCCCGAGAGGCTCTGACCTACCTCAGAGGACCTGGACAACCAAGGACGGTCATCACCGTGGATCTGATGGAATACCAGGCGAAGGAGCTCTTCGCCAAGCATGGCGTCGCGACGACGCTCGGCACGGTCGTGCAGACCGCCGACGAAGCCAAGGCAGCAGCTGAGCAGATGGGCGGCGTGACCGTCGTCAAGGCTCAGGTGAAGGCCGGCGGTCGCGGCAAGGCAGGCGGCGTCAAGCTCGCCAAGACGGCCGACGAGGCCTACGAGCACGCCTCCAACATCCTGGGCATGGAGATCAAGGGCCTCACGGTCAACCGCGTGCTCGTCACGCCGGCCACGCCCCCGGTCGAGGAGTACTACTTCTCGTTCCTGCTCGACCGCTCCAACCGCAGCTACCTGTGCATCGCGAGCGTCGAGGGTGGTGTGGAGATCGAGGAGGTCGCCAAGACCAACCCCGAGGCCGTGCGCCAGATCCCGATCGACGCCGACGCCGGTGTCGACGAGGCGAAGGCCCGCGAGATCGTGGCGGACGCGAAGTTCCCGGCCGAGCTGGCCGACCAGGCCGTGGCCATGGTCCAGTCGCTCTGGAAGGTCTTCGTCGAGGAGGACGCCACCCTCGTCGAGGTCAACCCGCTCGCCCGTCTCGAGGGCGACAAGCTCGAGGCGCTCGACGGCAAGGTGTCGCTCGACGACAACGCCTCCGAGGTGCGCCACCCCGAGCACGAGGACTTCGTGATCCACGAGGAGGCCGACCCGCTCGAGGCGAAGGCCAAGGAGAAGGGCCTCAACTACGTCAAGCTCGACGGCGAGGTCGGCATCATCGGCAACGGCGCGGGACTCGTCATGAGCACCCTCGACGTGGTCGCGTACGCCGGCGAGAAGCACGGCGACGTGAAGCCCGCGAACTTCCTCGACATCGGTGGCGGAGCGTCGGCGCAGGTCATGGCCGACGGTCTCGACGTCATCCTCGGTGACCCGCAGGTCAAGAGCGTCTTCGTGAACGTCTTCGGCGGCATCACGTCGTGCGACGCCGTCGCGAACGGCATCAAGGGCGCGCTCGAGCTGCTCGGCGACGGCGCCACCAAGCCGCTCGTGGTCCGTCTCGACGGCAACAACGTCGACGAGGGCCGCGCGATCCTGGACGAGCTGGACCACCCGCTCGTGACGCAGGTGGACACCATGGACGGTGCGGCCGACAAGGCCGCCGAGCTGGCGAACGGCTGAAGGGGCTGACATGTCGATCTTCCTGACCAAGGACTCCAAGGTCATCGTCCAGGGCATCACGGGCGGCGAGGGCTCCAAGCACACCGCCCGCATGCTGGCGGCCGGCACCAACATCGTGGGCGGCGTCAACGCCCGCAAGGCCGGCACGACCGTCACCCACACCGACGCCTCCGGCGCCGAGGTGGAGCTGCCGGTCTTCGGCACCGTGGCCGAGGCCATCGAGAAGACGGGCGCCGACGTCAGCGTCGCGTTCGTCCCGCCCGCGTTCACCAAGGACGCCGTGATCGAGGCCATCGACGCCGAGATCGGGCTGCTCGTCATCATCACCGAGGGCGTTCCCGTCCAGGACTCCGCGGAGTTCTGGGCCTACGCCCAGGGCAAGAAGACGCGCATCATCGGCCCGAACTGCCCCGGCATCATCACGCCGGGCGAGGCGCTCGCCGGGATCACGCCCGCCAACATCGCGGGCAAGGGCCCCATCGGCCTGGTGTCGAAGTCGGGCACGCTGACCTACCAGATGATGTTCGAGCTGCGCGACTTCGGCTTCTCGACCGCCATCGGCATCGGCGGCGACCCGATCATCGGCACCACGCACATCGACGCCCTCGAGGCGTTCGAGGCCGACCCCGAGACGAAGGCGATCGTCATGATCGGCGAGATCGGTGGCGACGCGGAGGAGAAGGCGGCGGCCTACATCAAGGCCAACGTCACCAAGCCCGTCGTCGGCTACGTGGCCGGCTTCACCGCTCCCGAGGGCAAGACGATGGGCCACGCCGGCGCCATCGTGTCCGACGGCGCGGGCACGGCGCAGGGCAAGAAGGAGGCCCTCGAGGCCGCCGGGGTCAAGGTCGGCAAGACGCCGTCCGAGACCGCCGAGCTCATGCGCGAGATCCTCAACGGCTGACCGCACGTCTGCTGCACGAACGGGCCCCGATCGACAGGTCGGGGCCCGTTCTGCGTGCCCACGGTGCTCAGCGGCCCCGGGGCCGGTCAGGACGGCGAGGTCGGTGCCGAGAGCCCGGTCGAGGGCTGGTGGAGCAGGCGCCTCGGCCTCAGGAGGTCGGGGCGTAGGTGAGGCGCTCGCCGGCCCGCTTCACGAGGGCCTCCCACGTCTTGCGGTCCACGTCGTAGTCGCCGACGGGTGTCATGGTCACCTGGGCGACGGCCTTGCCCCGCCGCACGATGCCGGTGCGGATCACCACGCGGTCGCCCTCGGAGACCTCGAGGCTGATCTTCCAGGAGCGACCGCTGAAGCCGGAGCCCTCGATCTTCTTCTCCTGTGTCACCTCCGCGGAGAGGTTCGCGTCGGGGCAGTCGTCGATGTCGTCGCGCACCGAGTCGACGAGCTTCTTCGCCGCGTCCTCGCTGGAGTACCGCCCGACCGTCTCGGTGATGCCGAACTCGGCGGGGACGCCGACGGCGTCGGGGATGACGAAGACGCGCGAGGCGGTGGACTCCAGACCCTTGCGGCGGAAGTCGGCCTCGTCGCACTGGGTGGCCGCGGGGTTGGTTTCCGGCCGCAGCGCGCGGGTGCCGGACCACACCTTGTCGATGTCGGCGACCGGCGGCAGGTCGACGGTGCCCAGGAAGGCCACCGAGCTCGACGTGCGCGGCGGGATGGTCCGCACCACCTCGAAGTCGTCGGTGCAGCGTCCGCCGCTGTCACGGCAGACCTTCTCGACGGAGGCGTTGAGCGTCGTCGCGAACGCCTGGATGTCCGGACCGGATGCTCCGGTGCGCTCGTGGACCAGGGTGCTGGTGACGCGGCCGGAGTGCGCGAGGCCGACGGTGAAGACCTTCTGCGGGGACCGGTGGGACCGCAGGCGCAGGATCTGGAAGTCGCCGAAGGGCCGCTTGACCACGTAGGAGCCGACCAGCTGGACGCGCGGGTGGCTGCAGTCGGCGTACCAGCCCAGCGTGGTGTCGTAGGCCTTCTCCGCGGCGGCGGTGTCGCGCGAGACCTCGATCGACTCGGCCACCCGGTCGTCGGCGTCGCCGCTGCCGGTGAACGTGCGCACGAAGACCCTCAGGGGGTCGGAGTCGGCGAAGCGCTGCGGCGGGCACGTGGCGTACGGGGTCTCGTTCTCCGGGTCCTCGTCGGTGCCCGACGACGCCCACCGCCGGTCGGGGTCGAGCCGGGCCACCTGGGCCGGCGACAGCAGGTTCTCGGCGGTGATCTTGCGCGCCTCGAGCACCAGGTCGGGACGCTCGGCGCCGAGCTTCTCGCGGTACGGCAGGTCGTTCTGCGTGGCCAGGGCGTCGCCGTCGGTGGCCACCAGTCCGCCGGCGAGCACGGCGACGACGCTCGCCGCGACGAGTGCGACGGTGTTGCGGCGTCGACCGCGTCGCGCTGCGGTCCGCACCTGGTCGGCCCCGGGCATGCTGAGCTGCCCGGTGACGGCGCCGAGGCCCTTGAGGCGGTCCTCGAGGTCGGCGAGCGAGAGGTCGAGGCGCTTCTCGAGGCCGTCGAGCGCGGTGGTGACCGCCTCGATGCCCTCCTCGGCGCTCACCCCGACCTCGCGCGAGGCCTGGTCGAGGTCCGTGTCGCCGAGGGTCAGCAGGACGATGAGTCGGCGGTCGTCGGCCGACAGGTCGTGCAGCGCCTCGAGGAGCGCGGTGTCGGCGTCCTCCTCGTGGCGGCGCCGCAGAGGGTGGGTGCCGCGGCTGAGGGCCGTGAGCTTCCACGCCTCGGTGCGGACGTAGGCGAGGGGGTCGCGCTGGCGGATCTTCGACCAGTCGCGCCAGGCCCGACGGTAGGCGTCGACGGTGGCCTCCTGGGCCACCTGGCGGTCGCCGCACATGGCGTACACCGCGCGCAGACAGGTCGCCGAGGTCGCCTCGTAGAAGCTGGTGAACTCGTCGACGCGGGTCATCGAGCTCGCCTCCTCGGGGGTCTCGGCGTGGCTGGTCGGAACGCCACGACCTTACCGGGAGGATGGTGGGGTGAACCCGACCGTCGCGACCGCACCGCTGCGTCCGGGTTTCCTCACCGCGATCCTGACCGTGATCGCGGCCCTGGTCCTGGGCACGGGAGTGGCGCTGCTGAGCGGGGCCGACCTGGTCCCGTCGCTGCGCACGGGCGCGCGCGCCTGGCTGGTCCTCCAGGGCTCCGGCCTCGAGCTGCAGGGCGCCACGCTCGGTCTCGTGCCGCTCGGCGGGGTGCTGCTGTGCGTGGCGCTGACCGCCCGGGTGGCCCACGCCATGACGCCGGACCCGGTGGACTCGCCGGGAGCGTTCGCCGCCACCGTGGCGGGGACCTGCGGCGTGCTCGCCGCCGTCCTGGCCAGCGTGGCCAGCACCCCCTCGATCGTCGTGCACCCCGTGCGCGCGGCAGCGGCGGCCTTCGTGGTCTCCGGTGTCGGCGCCGCGCTCGGTGCCACGCTCCCGCACGGACGCGGCCGTGACCTCTGGCCCGATGCGTGGCGCCGGGCCGACGTCCGCCAGGCCGTGCGCGCCGGCGGCCTGGGCGCGGTCGTCCTGCTCGCCGCGGCCGCGGTCGTGGTGCTCACCCTGCTGGTGCTGCACGTCGACCGGGCGTCGCAGCTGTGGGCCCTGCTGGACCCGGGTCTCGCGGGTGCCCCCGCCCTCGCCCTGCTCTGCCTGCTCGCCGTGCCGACCATGGTCGCCTGGACGACGTCGGCCCTGCTCGGCCCCGGCTTCGTCCTCGGGTCACAGACCTCGGTCGACCTCACGGGTTCCCAGCTCGGGGCCGTCCCGGGGCTTCCGGTGCTGGCGGCCCTGCCCGCGCCCGGCGCCTTCGGTGACCTCGTGGTGGCCCTCGGTCTGCTGCCCGTGCTCGCCGGGTTCGTGGCCGGGTGGCGGCTGCCGCGCTCGTCCGGCCCGCTGCTGGGCATCCACGACCGACCCGTGCTCGCCCGGTGCGCCCAGGGCGCGGCGGCCGGCGGTGTGGCCGGCCTGCTCGTGGGGGTCGTGGTGGGCATCTCCGGCGGCGCCGTGGGTCCCGGACGCCTCGCGGAGGCGGGCCCGCCCGCACTCACGCCCCTGCTCGTCGCGGTGCCCGTCATGGCCCTGGGCGGTGCGCTCGGTGCGTTGGCGTCGCACTATCGTGGCGCCCGTGCCCCAGAGTCCGCGACGTCAGAGCGCTCGCCTCGTCGTCCTCGTCTCCGGCTCCGGAACCAACCTCCAAGCCCTGATCGACGCGACGACTGACCCGACCTACGGCGCCACGATCGTCGGGGGGGGGGGGGGGGGGGGGGGGGGGGGGGGGGGGGGGGGGGGGGGGGGGG
>NZ_JANLGG010000014.1:70614-98891 GCF_024655735.1 Aeromicrobium sp. 50.2.37 | reverse complement strand
GCGAGGGCAAGGAGGGCGGCGCGAGCCGCAACCGCCGCCGTCGTCGCACCCGCAGCGGCCAGCGTGTCGAGGGCCAGGGCTCCGGCGCCCAGGGTGGCACCGAGGCGACGGCGTCCGCGCCGCGCTCCTCCGACTGACGCACGACCCGACGCGAAGGGGCCCCACGCCCGGCGTGGGGCCCCTTCGACGTCTCGTCCGGTCAGAGCAGGCTCTTGGCCACCTCGCGGTAGGCGTCGGCTCCCTTGTGGTTCGTGTGCACGCTGAGGATCGACCGCCCGATGGCCGGGGCCTCGGCGAACCGGATCGACTTCGGGATCGGCGGGCTCAGCACGGGCAGCTCGAACTGCTCCTCGATGGAGGCGAGCACGGCACGGGCGTGGTTGGTGCGGCCGTCGAACATCGTGGGCAGGACGCCGGCGACCTCCAGCTCGGAGTTGATGAACTGCTTGACGTCGTGGACGGTGTCGAGCAGCTGCAGCACGCCACGGTGCGAGAGGGTCTCGGCCTGCAGCGGGATGACAACCTTCTGCGACGCCGACAGCGCGCCGACCGTGAGCACACCGAGGGTGGGCGGGCAGTCGATGACGACGAGGTCGTAGTCGTCGGCGACCTTGTCGAGCGCCACCCGCAGCCGCTGCTCGCGGCCGGTCCGGCTCACCAGCGCCTCCTCGGCCTGGGTGACCGTGACGTTGCTGGGGAGCAGGTGCATGCCGTCCTCGGTGACCACGATGGCGTCGGCCGGCTTGGCCTTGCCCAGGAGCACCTCGCCGACGGTCACGTCGAGGTCCTCGGGGTCGATGCCGAGGGAGAACGTGAGACCACCCTGCGGGTCGAGGTCGACCAGGAGGACCCGTCTGCCGAGCTCGGCGAACGCCGCACCCAGCGATGCCACGGTGGTCGTCTTGCCGACGCCACCCTTCTGGTTCACCACGGAGATCGTCGTCGTCACGGGGTCATCATGCCACCCGATGAGGCCCTGCGACCCCGGCGTCCTGCCCCGTGGTCACGTGGCATGCTGACGGTATGACCCGAGCCCTCGTCACCGGTGCCACCGCAGGCATCGGCCTCGCCTTCGCCCGTGCCCTCGCCGCTCGCGGCCACGACGTCGTGCTGCTCGCCCGCGACGGCGACCGGCTCGAGCAGGTGGCCGCCGAGGTCCGCGCGAAGCACGGGGTCCGGGCCGACGTCGTCGTGGCCGACCTGACCACGCCCGAGGGCCTCTCCGCGGCCGAGGACGCGCTCGCCAGCAGCACCTCGCCCGTGGACCTGCTGGTCAACAACGCCGGTGCCTCGCTGCCCGGCTGGTTCGGCACCACCGACATCGCCGACGAGGACCGTCAGCTCGACCTGCTCGTGCGCGCCCCCATGCACCTCATGGACGTGGCCATCAAGGCCATGGCCGGGCGGGGACAGGGCAGGATCGTCAACGTCTCGAGCGTGGCCGCGTTCACGCCGCGCGGCACCTACTCCGCGCACAAGGTGTGGCTGGTCAACCTGTCGCGCTGGGCCGACTGGCAGTACGCCGACGCCGGGGTCCGCGTCATGGCCCTGTGCCCGGGCTTCGTGCGCACCGAGTTCCACCAGCGGGCGAACATGGACGTCTCGGGCGTCCCCCGATGGATGTGGCTCAACGCCGACACGCTCGTGAAGGCGGCGCTGTCGGACCTCGACAAGGGCAAGTCGCTGTCGGTCCCGAGCCTGCGCTACAAGGTGCTCGCCACGATCTCGCGGTACGCCCCCACCTCGATCGTCGCCCGGATCGCCAAGCGCGGTCGATGAGCACGCCCCGCACGCTGGAGCTCCCGCCGGGGGTCGAGGCGTCCGTCGTCCGCACCGCACGCGGCGAGGTCGCCGTGCACCGGGTCCGGGCCGACGGCAGCGGCACGCGTGGCCACGTGCTGATGGTCCCGGGGTGGACCGGCAGCAAGGAGGACTTCACGCCGATGCTGCCGCTGCTGGCCGGTGCCGGGTTCGACGCGACGGCGTACGACCAGCGAGGTCAGTACGAGACCGTGGCGGACGAGACCGACGACTTCAGCCTCGCGAGCCTGGCCGCCGACGCAGCGGCGCTCGCTGCCGAGGTCTCGTCCGGCCCGTCGCACCTGCTGGGCCACTCCTTCGGCGGACTGGTGGCGCAGACCGCCGCGGTGGACCACGGGGGCACCTGGACGAGCCTGAGCCTGCTGTGCACCGGACCCGCCGCGCTGGGGTCGACGCCCGGACGTCCCCTCGAGCGTCTGGTGGCCGAGCTGGACGGTCCGGCCACGATGGCCGAGGTGTTCCGTGCACTGAAGGGCCCCGCGCTGGGCGTGAACCCGCCCGCCGTCGAGGCGTTCCTGCTCGACCGCTTCCAGCGGAACTCCCGAACCGGCCTGCGGGCGTTCACCCAGCACCTGGTCGACGCCCCGGACCGCGTCGCCGACGTGGCTGCCACCGGCCTGCCGGTGTGGGTCGGTCGTGGTGCGGGTGACGACGCGTGGCCGCATGCTGTGCAGGACGACATGGCAGCCCGGCTCGGCACCACCGTCCACGTGGTGGCCGGTGCCGACCACTCCCCCGCCGTCGAGAACCCTGTCGGCCTGGCAGCCGCGTGGCTGCCCTTCCTGGAGGAGACGTCATGACCGACGAGCCCGTCACGCGCGGATTCGTGGGACGCCGGCGCCCCGCGCAGTCCGACCGCCTCCCTCCCGGGCAGTACGACACCGGGCAGCTGTGGCCGGTGCTCTCGGCCGAGCCGACCCCCGCCGTCGACCGTGACCGCTGGGAGCTCACGGTCGACGGAGCCGTGCTGGAGCCGCACACGTGGGACTGGGCCGCACTTCGGGCCCTGCCGCACGCGACGACGACGGTCGACATCCACTGCGTGACCACCTGGTCGCGCTTCGACACCCCGTTCACCGGGGTGAGCGTCGAGACTCTCCTCGACGTCTGCGGGGTCGCCACCGGCGCCACGCACGTGGTGGCGCACTCGCGCACCGGCTACACGACGAACCTCCCGCTCGACGACGTGCGCGCGGACCGCGCCTGGGTGGTCTGGGACGCGGACGGCTCTCCGCTCACCCCGGAGCACGGCGGACCGGTGCGACTCCTCGTCCCGCACCTGTACTTCTGGAAGTCCGCCAAGTGGCTGACCCGCCTCGAGCTGCTCGACCACGACGAACCGGGCTTCTGGGAGCGCGGCGGCTACCACGACCGTGGCGACCCGTGGCGCGAGCAGCGCTACCAGGGCGACCCGTGACGGCCGCGACACCCTCGGCGCCGGGCGGCGTGACCGGCTGGCAGCTGGCGACCGTGCGCACGGTGGACCATCCGACCCAGGGCTTCGTCCGGCTGCGCCTGGAGCTGCCGGAGCCGGCCCCTCATCGCGCCGGGCAGCACTACGTCGTGCGCCTGCGCGCCGAGGACGGCTACACCGCGCAGCGGAGCTACTCGACGGCGTCGGCCCCGGGTGACCCGCTCGTGGAGCTCATGGTCGAGCGGATGGACGACGGCGAGGTCTCGGGCTTCCTGCACGACGACGTGCGTGTGGGCGACACGTTCGAGGTGCGGGGGCCGATCGGCCGCTGGTTCACGTGGGACGGCTCCACACCGGCCCTGGCGTTCGCGGGCGGCTCCGGGGTGGTGCCGATGGTCTCGATGCTGCGTCACGCGATCGGCACCGGTGCCGCCGACTCGCTGCGGGTCGTCGTGGTGGCGAAGTCCCTCGCCGTGCTGCCCTACGCCGACGAGCTGCGCGCCTCGGGAGCGTTCGTGGCGCTCACGCGCGAGAACCTGGGTGCCCGCGTCGCAGCGCCCCCGTACCCGGACGAGGTGGCGCCCCTGCTCGACGGCGTCGAGGCGGCGTACGTGTGCGGATCCGTCGGCTTCGTCGGCTACGCGACCCGCCTGCTGCAGGAGCAGGCCTTCCCCGCCGACGCGATCCGCGTCGAGCAGTTCGGCGAGACGGGCTGAGCAGCTCCTAGCGACCGCGCAGCACGCTGCGGACGGCGCGTCGGGCGATCGGGCCGAGCCCGTCGAGCAGCTCGGCCACGGGCCGCAGGCGCGCGAGGGGGTCCTCGACCGCCGAGGCGCCGTCCGTCCGCGTCGGCTCCATCAGCTCGATGCCGACGAACGCCGACGACGCAAGATCCGTGAGCACGTCGGCGTCGAAGAGCTCGCCGACGGGCGACGTCTCGAGCAGGCGCTGCAGCGCCGGGCGGACGGCGGCCGACCACAGTCCGATGGCCTCGCCGGCCGCTGCCGCGAGCGCCGGGTTGCCGTGCGAGGCGGCGAGCACCTGCGCCAGCACCGCGACGTTGCCCGCCTCGCGCTCGTCGGCCCGGACGCGGTCGGCGACGTCGAGGAGCGCGCCGAAGCTGCTCACCGTGGCCAAGGCGTCGCGGTAGCGGTCGACCCGCTCGGCGGTCGTGACCCGGCACGCCTCGGCGACGAGGCCGTCGACGGTGCCGAAGTGGTAGAACACGAGCGCCTGGTTGACCCCGCCGGTCGTCGCGATCGTGCGCGCCGACAGCTTCGCGATCCCCTGCTCACGGATCGTCTGCATCGTGGCGTCGACGAGGCGTCGACGCGTCTGCAGCGTGCGGGGGTCGTCGCTCACGTCACGAGCCTATCGGCGAGCGACGCCCGCGTCGGCGCCGCGCCGGGCGCCCTCGGCGACGGTTCACACCCGGGTCTGCTCGCGGTACGGACGCACGGCAGCCGGGACGGTCGAGGCGTCGATGAACGTGGTCGTGAAGCGGCCGTGGTAGCCGAACACCGGGCCGACCACCTCGTGGTGCACCTCCACCCGGATGCGGTAGCACTGCTCGCTCTCGTCCCAGTGCTCACGCACCACCGCGCGTCCGCACACGAGCGGGTGCATCCGCAGACTCACCGGGCCCTCGTGCAGCCGCATCGCCGAGCTCTCGATGCGCAGACCGCCCCCACCCGGCACGGCGTCGTCCACCGAGAGGTCGAGGTCGGCCGCGACGTGCTGGTGGGTCCCGAGGTAGTCGACGACGACGTCACGCCCCGGGCCCCGCGAGGAGTCGAGCACCATCGTGGCGTCGAAGCGTCGGCGTCGCCCGGGTGCCACCTCGAACGTGCGGACGAACGTGACCGTCTCGCGACCGTGGTCGTCGAGGTAGGGGTAGTTCTCGATCGTGAAGGGGAGGTCGCGGCCGGTCTCGGGGAAGAGCAGGTTCCGGCGGGCTCCGAGACGCAGGAACGGGGCCACGACCGGCCGGCCGCGCCACACCTCGTCCATGACGCCGCGCCCCACGCACGCCCGCCGGTCGCTCGCGTTCACGCCGAACCGCTCCTGCATGCGCGGGTGCAGCCGGTGGAAGTCCGAGCCCATGGCGCGGGCGAAGATCGAGACGTCCGGGCTGGTCCCCGGCGCCCGGGTGTCGGCGACGGGCCGGAGCTGGGTGATGGTCATGCGAGGACCTCCTCGGTCCGGGTCGTGGCCGGGTGCCACGACCAGGTCGTGCGGCGGGCGGACGGTCGCCACGGCAGCGGCGGCGCGGTCCAGGCGAGTGCACCGCCGACCAGGGTGGCGACGAGTGCGGGCACGGCTCCGAGGGACAGGCCCAGGAGGCCGACGAGCGTCACTAGGGCGAGGCGAGCGCCGGCGTCGAGCAGTGCGACGGCCGCCGAGACCTCGGGTGCGATGCCGCGATCGGCCCAGAGCCGCAGCCTGTCGAAGGACCACGCCGTGCCCCACGCCATGAGGGGGCGGAACACGCGATCGACGCCGCCGCTGCGCGTCCGGTAGTCGTACCTGGTCTCGAACGACGTGCCGGCGGGTCCGTGGTCCCCGTGCAGCGGGCGGTACCGCCAGTAGCCGGACCCGACCACGATCGGCGACAGCGGGTTCGGGCACGCGAAGGTGAGCGCCGACGTCGCGCCACCGTCGGCCGAGCGACGCTCCCCCGCGTGCGTCCCGGTGCCGCGGACCCCGAACCGCCGATAGGTGAACTCCCCCGGCAGCGTCGGTTCGATGCGGCCGAAGCGCACGTCCCACCGCGTGTGCTGCGCCGGGTCCTGCGTGAGCGCCCACAGGCGGTCGACGTCGGAGCGGGTCACGACGGCCACGTGGATGCCGTGGCGCGCAGTGCGGGGTCGGGTCATTGGTCCTCCTGGGTCTTGAGCAGTCGCTCAAGAGAACGATGACACATTTTGAGCAGATGCTCAAGTGGCCACGATGCTGCGCCCGGCCAGGCGCCGTGCAGGCTCGACGGCGAGTGCGCGTGCTCGCTGCTGTGTCGCCGCGACCCCGAGCCGAGCCGACCTCCGCAAGGGCCTCGACCGGAGCGGACCGCGAGTGACGCAGGATTCTGCCTTCGTGAGCGCGAAGCCGAACGATGCTGCGTTCACGACGGGATCCCGCCCCGAAGGCAGCATCCTTCGGACGTCAGCGCACGGACGCAGCATCCTGCGTCCGGCGAGGGAGGTCGAAGGGCTCAGCCCAGCAGGCGCTCGTACTCCGCGGGGTCGGTGAGGTTGGCGCCCAGGTGGAAGGCCGAGCTCTTGCCCGTGCCGTGGTAGTCGCTGGAGCCGGTGACCACGAGGTCCAACCCGCGCGCGATGTCACGCAGACCGCGACGTGACCACACGTCGTGGTCGACGTGGTCGGCCTCGATGCCGTCCAGGCCGGCGGCGGCGAGCTCCTCGAACGCCGCCGACGTGAGCACCCGGTCGCTCCCCCGCGACCACGGGTGCGCGACCACGGCCGTGCCGCCGGCGGCCTTCAGCAGCTCGATCGCCCCGAGCAGCGGGGCGGCGTAGCGCCCGACGTACGCCTTCCCGCGACTGTTCAGCCACCCCTGGAAGGCCTCGTCGCGGTGCCCGATGTAGCCCTTGGCGACCATCGCGTCGGCCACGTGGGGGCGCCCCGACGCCGCGGCCGACCCCGACTGCAGCGCGACGTCGGCCTCGGTGATCTCGATGCCGTGCTCGGCGAGCCTGGCCAGGATCCGCGGGAGCCTCTGGTCGCGCCCGTCCAGCACCCGGTCCAGCTCCTCCACCAGCGGGGGGTGGTCCGGGTCGAAGCCGTAGCCCAGCAGGTGCACGCTCTCGCCCTGGAACGTCGTGGAGATCTCGATGCCGGGGACCACGACGACGTCGAGGCCGTCGGCGGCCGCGAGCGCCTCCTGCCAGCCGGTGGTCGCGTCGTGGTCGGTCAGCGCGACGACGTCGAGCCCGGCCTGCGCGGCGTTCTGCACCAGCTCCGTCGGCGAGTCCGTGCCGTCCGAGCGGTGGGAGTGGGTGTGGAGATCGATCCTCACGATGGCCAGACTAGGGCGTGGCCGTGACGTTCCAGCGCTGGACCACCGGCTGGCCCCGGTCGTCGCCCAGCACGGAGTAGGTGGCGGTGTCCAGGTCGAAGATCCGGCCGTCCGGCACCGGCAGGCCCAACCAGCGTGCGGCGAGCACCCGCAGGCTGTGCCCGTGGGCGAAGACCAGCGCACGTCCCTCGGTGGCCCGCACCCGCGCCACCACGCGGTCGAGACGTCCAGCCACGTCCTCGGCGCTCTCCCCACCCGGCACGGGGTGGCTCCAGATGGTCCAGCCCGGCACCTGCTCGCGGATCTGCGGCGTGGTCAGCCCCTCGTAGTCGCCGTAGTCCCACTCCGCCAGGTCACCCTCGACCGTGGCCTCGCCGAACCCGGCGAGCGCTGCCGTGCGGCGCGCCCGCAGCCTCGGGCTCGAGAGCACGAGGTCGAAGTGCTCGTCCGCCAGGACCGGGGCCAGGGCTCGTGCCGTGGCCTCGCCTGCAGGAGTGAGCGGCAGGTCCGTCGTTCCCGTGTGCTTGCCGACGGCGCTCCACTCGGTCTCGCCGTGCCGGACGAGGAACAGCGTGGCGCCCATCAGCGCGGGACCAGGACCCACAGGTCGAGGTCGAGCAGCACGCCGTCGGCGTACTTCCCGTCCTCGCCGCGCAGGGTGGTGCTCTCGTCGCGGCCCTTCGTGGCCACCAGGCGCAGGCGCAGGGCTCCGACACCCGTCCCCTCCCAGGCGGCGGGCGTGGCCTTGTCGAGCACCTCCGACCACGCGTACACGGTGTCGCCGGCGAACGCCGGGGCCACGTGGGAGCCGGCGTTGATCGCCGCCACCAGCTGCGCGTTGGCGAGCCCGTTGAACGAGAGCGCGCGGGCCATCGAGATCACGTGCCCGCCGTAGACGAGCCGCTTGCCGTCGGGGCGGGCCTCGGTGTTGAAGTGGACCTTGGCGGTGTTCTGCCACAGGCGCGTGGCCATCATGTGCTCGGCCTCGCTCAGGGTCACGCCGTCGACGTGGTCGATCGTCTCGCCCACCGTGTAGTCGTCGAAGCGGTGCGGCTCGCCCGCGGCCGACGTGTCGTAGTGCGTGAGGTCCAGCCCGGCGGGGAGCACCAGGTCGTCGGGGGCGACGACGTCCGCCACGGTGGGGACCACCGTCTCGGGGGCCGGCGCGTCCGCGTCCCGCTTGTGCACCATGACCCAGCGCACCCAGTCGAGCGCGACCTCGTCCCGCTGGTTGGTGGCCGTGGACCGCACGTAGACGACACCGGTGCGACCGTTGGAGTTCTGCTTGAGGCCGATGACCTCGGACCGGGTCCGCAGCGTGTCGCCGGTGACCACGGGCCGGTGGAACCGGCACTCGGCGTACCCGAGGTTCGCGACGGCGTTGAGCGAGACGTCGGGGACCGTCTTGCCGAAGGCCACGTGGAAGGCGACGAGGTCCTCGACGGGGTGCGGAGCGAGGCCGACCGAGGCGGCGAACTCCGCCGACGACGGGATCGCGAACCGCGTCGGGTAGATCGCGCCGTAGAGGGCCCGGTCGCCGTCGGTGATCGTCCGCGGGGTGGCGTGCTCGATCACCTGCCCGACGCTGAAGTCCTCGAAGAAGTTGCCGGGGTTGGTCTTGGTCATGGCTCTCCTGGTTCGCGTCCCGTCGGCCTCGACGGGACGTGGGACGTCGCGGCGCGCGTGCCGCGGTGGGTCAGACGAACGGGTTGGGGCGGGCACCCGGGAGGTCGGCGATGAGCTCCTGCGCCCTGGCGCGGTGCTTGTGCTCGACCATCACCTCGTACTTGGTCGCGACGACGCTGCTGACCGAGCTGAAGTCGCGCCGGCCCCGGGTGGCCGCGTAGCCCAGCAGGGCCCACACGACGCCGAAGACGATCCCGATGCCGAGGCCGCCGACGACGGTCTGCAGCCACGTGCTCTCGTCGCTGAAAATGCCGAGCAGGAGGCCCACGAGCACACCCAGCCAGCCGCCCGACGCGGCACCGGCGCCCGCCACGCGGCTCGTGGTGAGCCGACCGGTCACCCGCTCGACCTGCTTGAGGTCGGTGCCGACCACGAGCAGGTTCTGGACCGGGAACTCCTTGTCGGAGAGGTGGTCGACGACCTTCTGGGCGGTGGCGTAGTCGTCGTAGACACCGAGGGACTGGGGGAACTCGAGCGAGAAGAGTCCCTGGTTCACGGGAGGCATGCGATCAGTCTAGGCCGCGGCCCACCGCGCGCCCCGCGGTCGTCGTCCCGTGGTCACGACCAGCTCGAGCGCAGCAACGTCACGACGTCGAGCGGCGTGGTGCCGTACGCCGACACCAGGGCGGCCGTACCGACGTCCGAGCCGGCCGCGACCACGGTCGACGGGCCGAACCACCGCGCCCAGGCCTGCTCGAACGCTCGCCGACGTCCGGCGTTGCGACCGAGCTCGGCGGGGACCCCGTACCAGGTCCGCGCGACGGGACGAGCCCGCCCGAGCAGCACCCGCCAGCCGGTCCCCGCGGTCGGCGGGGGCGCCTGGTGCCGTGCGACGAGCCACCGCGGGGTGACGACCGGTCCCAGCAGCTCCTCGACCAGGTCGACGAACTGCGACGACGTCGACGCGTCCGCATCGAGCTCGAACCGGTAGGTGCCCGTGGCATCGACCACGGCCCGCACCCCGACCGCGCCAGGGCCGCCGAGCCCGGACGCCGCCATGGCGTCGGCCACCACCCACGCATGGGCGGCGAGCCCGGGGTCACGAGACGCCTCCCGTGCCGCGTCCCACGGCGACCACCGCACCGACCGAGCGGTCCCGACGACGCCCGCCTCGCCCATCCGCGCCCAGGGCGGCGTGGGGGCCTCCACGGTCCGCGGTGGCTCCGACGTCCTCGATGGACCCTGCTCCCGGACCCGGATGGCTCGCCGCACCTCGTCGCGGTACGCCTCCCCCACCCGCCAGCGGGCGCGGACGACGTCGCGCTCGGTCGTCCGCTGGGCCATGTCCAGCGTGACGACGGGGAAGAGGTCCGTCTCCGGCGGCGCGAACGGCGAGAACCGGGCGTCCACGTGGGCGACCCCGGAGACCACCTGGCCGTCGTCGTCGACACCGAAGTAGCCGTCGTGCTTGCGGACGAAGCGACGCCAGTCGGAGTCGCCACCGGGGTGGTCGGGCGCCACGCAGACCACGCTCCACGTCGTGGCGACCTTGTCGGGCCACGACGGGTCGACACGCAGGGCGCGGCCCCGGGTCTGCGTCACGGCCGAGGTGGTCGAGGCCGTCGACAGGTCGACGAGGGTCGAGACCCGAGGTGCGTCCCACCCCTCACCGAGCAGGGCTCGGGTCCCCACCAGCACGTCGCACTCCCCGGCCTGGAAGACCCGGGTCACGAGCGGCACCCAGCGTCGGCTCGACCACGGCCCCACCAACCGGTGGAACCGGCCCTCGAGGCCGGGCAGCGGCTCCGTGGCCAGGTCGAGGCCCGGGTCCAGCCCGCGCAGCACCTCGACCAGCCGCCGGGCGTGCTCCGCGCCGGCCGCGACGGTGCGTCCGGTGAGCAGCACCGGCTCGAACCCGGCGTCGAGCAGGGCGTCCATGACCTCCAGCGCCGAACCGTGCTCGGCCGGCGCTTCACGCAGCACCAGCGACGACGTCGGCGAGGCGCGCTCGTGGTCGCACACCACCACGGCCCTCAGCCGGTCGCCGAGGGCGGACCGCTCGGCCAGCAGCACCTCGGCCGCGGCACGCATCTTGTTGGCACTGCGCGACAGCACGCGGTCCACCGCGGACCCGGCCCCGCTCACCCCGCGGCGCGTGACCCGGAACCCGATCCCCGGCATCGCCTTGCGCAGGTCCTCGATGACCGAGCGGTCCTGGTCGAGCTCGCTGCGGGCCAGGCAGCCACGCACCCAGTCGTCGACGAGGCGGGCCCAGTCGTCGGCCGTCAGGTCGGTCCGGTGCTGCTCGCGCAGCACCGCTCCCTCGGGCGGGTCGAGCAGCCCGGCGGCGACGAGCCGCAGCACCGAGGTCGCCAGGTCGGGCTCCTCGCGCTCGAACGTGGCCCACGGGACGGGGAGCTCCCCGATCCTCCGGTCGAACCAGACCAGCAGGGGCACGGACCCGTACCCGGGGCTCAGCAGCTCGGTGGTCAGCTCGGCGAACCTCGTCGCCGACGACGCGAGCCAGGCCTCCTCCTCGTCCGAGGGGCGGGTCAGCCAGGCCAGCTCCGCGAACGGTGCGAGGACACCCTCGCGCACGGCCGCCGGGATCGACGCCTGGTAGACCACGTCGCCGAACAGGTCGTCGACCTGCTCGGCCTGGCGCCGGCTCAGGACGCCGGGCGGGGTCGCCGTGAGGCCGAGCACGAGCACGTCCTCCAGCGGATCGAGCACCTCGCGGAGCAGGGCTCCCCAGACCTCAAGCAGGTGGTGGCACTCGTCGAGCAGCACCGTGAGGGGTCCGGCCTCCCGCAAGGCGGCCACGAGTGCCCGCCCGTTGTCGTGCAGGCGATCGACGAGACCACCCTCTCCCCCGTCCTCCTCCTCGTCGTCGCCGTCGGGCGAGAACGAGGCGAGCGACTGGTAGGTGAGCACCGCGACGTCGGCCGTCAGGTCCCGCTCGGCACTCGCGGGGCCTCGTCCGTACCGCGACCACGTGGCGATCCACTGCGCCTGGATGGCGGTGTTGGGGACGAGGACGACCGCGCGCCGGCCGTCGTCGGCGAGGCGTGCCGCCACCAGCTCGGTGCCGAGGACCGTCTTGCCCGCCCCGGGCGGCAGCGACACCCAGAACCGACGTCGTCCGGCCGCCCGCGCCCGCTCCACCGCAGCCAGGGCCTCGGACTGGAAGCGCCGCAGGACGAAGGGGTCGGGCATGGCGTCCTCTGCGGGTCGAGAAGGTGGTCGCGGGCTGACAGCCTAGGAGCCGGACCGCCCCGTGCGCCGACCGCTCAGCGCACGGGCACGTGGCGACCGAGGAACGAGAGCTCGTCGCGCACCGTCGTCTCGAACTCCTCGCCCACGTAGATGTCGAAGTGGCCGGTGTCGCGGCGCACCACCTCACCCTGCGGCGCTCGTGCGACGTGCCGCAACGTGGCCTTCGCCGGCGCCACCGTGTCCCGCTCGCAGACCACGAACAGGGCCGGACAGGCCAGGCGCCGGGCGCGAGCCCCGGGGCGTCCGGTGGCGATCGAGAGGGCCACGCGCGCCGCGACCTCGTTGCGGAACGTCGATCCGTCCTCGACGAGCGCGAGGTAGCCGGGCACGGCGTCCGGCGCGGTCATGAGCGCGACGGTGCCCGGCTCACCCGCGAGCGGGATGGTCCGAGGCGGACGACGGAACCACGAGCCGACCAGGTCGCGAAGCGCCCGGGCCGTGACCCGCAAGGACGTCAGCGGACGCACGGCGAGGCTCGAGGCCAGGCCGTCGGTGTAGGGGCACTGCGACACGACGGCAGCCAGTCGCGGGTCCTGCGCACCCACGGCGATGACGTGCCCACCGGAGAACGACGAGCCCCACAGCACGACCCGCTCGGGGTCGACGCCCGGCAGGGTCCGCGCGAACGCGACCGCCGCCGCCCAGTCCTGGCGCTGGCGCCGGACCGAGAGCAGCTGTCGCGGCTCGCCGTCGCTCGCCCCGAAGTGCCGGTAGTCGAACACGAGGCACACGTAGCCCGCCTCGGCGAAGCGCTCGGCGAAGGCGTCGAGCCGCATCTCCCGCACGCCGCCCAGGCCATGGGCCATGACGACCACCGGACGGCCGGGGCCGCCGTCGGGTCGGTACACCCAGGCCGCGCAGGGCGTCCCGTGCGACGTGAACGTGACGTCCTCGCGCTGCGTCATCGGACCGTCGCCCCGGTCAGATCTTGTAGTCCTTGAGGAGGGCCCGGCCGATGATCATCTTCTGGATGTCGGACGTGCCCTCGCCGATCAGCATGAACTTGACCTCGCGCATGAGCCGCTCGATCTCGTACTCCTTGGAGTAGCCGTAGCCGCCGTGGATGCGGAAGGAGTCCTCCACGACCTCGTTGGCGTACTCGCTGGCGAGCATCTTGGCCATGCCGGCCTCGACGTCCATGCGCTTGCCGGTGTCCTTCAGCCGGGCCGAGCGCACCATCATGGCGTGGATCGTCTCGACCTTCGTGGCCATCTCGGCCAGGCGGAACAGCACGGCCTGGTGGTCGGCGATCTGCTTGCCGAAGGTCTTGCGCTGCTGGGCGTAGGCGATCGCCAGCTCGAAGCCCCGGATCGCGAGACCGCACGCCCGGGCGGCGACGTTGACACGCCCGACCTCGACGCCGTCCATCATCTGGAAGAAGCCCTTGCCCGGCTCGCCGCCGAGGATCTGGTCGGCCGAGATCTTGTGGTCCTCGAGGATGAGCTCGGTCGTCTCGACGCCCTTGTAGCCCATCTTCGCGATCTTCCCGGGCACGGTGACGCCCTGGGCCGTCTCGCCGAAGCCAGGCTCCTTCTCGACCAGGAACGTGGTCATGTTCTTGTAGACCGAGTCCGCACCTTCGTCGGTCTTGCACAGCGTCGCCACGAGCGTGGAGGTGCCGCCGTTGGTCAGCCACATCTTCTGGCCGGTGATCGAGTACGAGCCATCGTCGGCCTTCGTGGCCTTGGTCGAGATGGCCGAGACGTCGGACCCCAGGCCCGGCTCGGACATGCTGAACGCGCCCCGCACCTCGCCGGTGGCCATCTTCGGCAGGTACTTCTTCTTCTGCTCCTCCGTGCCGTGCTGGATCAGCAGGTAGGCGACGATGAAGTGGGTGTTGATGACGCCCGAGACGCTCATCCAGCCGCGGGCGATCTCCTCGACCACGAGCGCGTACGTCAGCAGCGACTCGCCGAGACCGTCGTACTCCTCGGGGATCGTCAGGCCGAAGACACCGAGCTCCTTCAGTCCCTCGATGATCTCGGTCGGGTACTCGTCGGCGTGCTCGAGCTCCTGGGCGACGGGGATGATCTTCTCGTCGACGAACTCGCGGATCGTCGAGAGGATCGCGGTCTGCTCCTCGGTGAGGCCCTCGGTGCTGGCAAGACGTCCCATGCGTGCTCCTGAGTCTGGTGGGGTGACCCGTCGACCATACCGATCGGTAACGTCACGCACCGCCCGACCTCGGGTGACCCACGGCACGTCGCCGTCGGGAGCCTGTCAGGCCACGGGTTCGACGGGGGTGCGCCGCGAGCGCACCACGACCACCAGGCCCGCCACGACGAGCCCCAGCCCGAGGTACACACCGGCCGGTGGCGCCTGGCCGAGGAAGGCGGCGGCGAGGAGAGCCGCCGCGGGGACCTCGAGCAGCAGGAGCAGGGAGATGACGGTCGGACTCATGACGACGAGCAGGTGGTTCAGCACCGAGTGCCCCAGCAGCTGCGCGCACACCGTGACGGAGGCGAGCAGCAGCCACACGCGGGCGTCGTAGCCGACGAAGGAGGCCCCGGTGGCGACGCAGCCGACGGCCAGGACGAGCGCGCACACCCCGTAGCAGAGCGTCGTGTAGTGGGTCGTGGTCAAGCGCCGCCGGGCGCCCTCCCCCGCCACGAGGTAGAGCGCCGCACCGAGTCCGCCCACGATCGCGAGCAGGTCGCCCAGCAGGGCGCGCGACGACACGGTGAAGTCGACGCCCGAGACGACGAGCACACCGACGGACGCCACCGCGCATCCGACGACGACCCGCCGCCCGGGCCGCACCCCCCGCAGCCGGTCGATGGCCACGACCCACACCAGCTGGGTGCACGTCAGCGCCGTCGCGGCCGCCACCGTCGTGAGCTTGAGCGCGCCCACCCACGCGGCGAAGTGCACCGCGAGCATCAGGCCCGCGAAGACGGTCCCGCGCAGGTCACGCCACCGCAGGCCCGCCAGGTCGGCGCGCCGACGCACCGCGAACGGCGCGAGCACGGCCGTGGCCGCGGCGTTGCGCCAGAACGCGATGACCAGGGCGGGTGCGGCCGTCGCCGCCATCAGTGGCCCGGAGGCGCTGACGCCCAGCAGGGCGACCACCGCGAGGAACCAGGTCACGGACGGACCCGCGGCCGGTCACTCAGCAGGGGGTGCTCCAGCGTCGCCTCCGGAACCACGACGTCGCAGCGCCGCCAGCAGCGCCGCGGCGAGGAGCGCCAGCACGACCACGCCGACGGCGATGATCCACCAGGCCGGGCCACCGTCGGAGGACTCGTCGGCCGCCTTGTCGTTGGCCGTCTCCTTCGGCTCCTCGAGGTACTCGGGCGCCCCCGACTCCTCGCCGACGACGCTCGTCGTGAGGGTCACCGCGATCTCGCCGATCTCCTCGGTCGACGCGGCGGACATCGGCAGGACGGTGATCGAGCAGTAGAAGTCGCCGTCGACCTGCGTCGCCTTCGGCGCCTCGCTCGTCGACTCGCGGTTGCGGTACACGACGGGCGGCGACGCGGCGTGCAGGGCGACCACCTCGTCACCGCGCCACTGCTTGCGACCGGTCTGCGAGGAGAAGTCGTCCGCGACGGTCTTGAGGGGTCCGTACACCCGCACCTGGGTGTTCACGCCGACACCACGCCCGAAGGCGTCGGCCGCCTGGGTGGAGGTGCCGAGCGACGCGTCACAGACGGCCGACTGGCCCCAGCCCACGTCCGGGACCCGGTAGAACAGTGTCTCTCCGGCGAGGATCGAGTCCTCGTACGTCCCTGGGACCGTCGGAGGCGCCGAGGAGAAGTTGGGCCCGCCGATCACGGACACCGGGCTGCCGCTCGGGGCGTCGCCCTCGATCGCGTCCGAGAACCCGCTCGCCTGCCCGAACGCGGCCGGCAGCGCGTCGGGGTCCTCGACACCGGGCTCCGTGCGCAGCAGGATCTCCAGCCCCTGGACCTCGTCGTTGTTCGAGCCCACCTGGGCGATGTACGGCCCCTCGCTGCAGTCCTGCCGGTCGGCGGCGGACAGCGAGTACGCAGCCACGATGGGTGCGCCACCGTTGCTCGCGCCCTGCGAGGCCTCACGCACCCCTCGCCCGCACGCCTGGCCGTCGGCGCCCACGATCTTGAGGTCGACCTGGGAGACACCGGAGAAGCCCTTGGTCGGCAGGGTGGCCGCACTCACGTGGATGGTCCCCTTGCCCGGGTCGGGAAGGGCGTAGTTCTCGACACCGGAGTCGCCGATCGTGTCGAGCCACTGGCCGTCCTCGATCTCGGCAGCATCGTCGGGGGACGTGCCGCCCTCGACCGGGAGGCCGGCCGCCTCGTAGCCGCGCGCCGCACGGATGGAGGTGCGGGTCAGCGTCTCCTGGAGCTCGGACAGGTCCTTCACGTCGTAGTAGGTGCCACCACCGGCCGACGCCACGCAGGTGAGCTGCTCGCGCGACTTCGCGTCGACCTGCAGGCCCACCACGTCGACGTAGAAGTCGGCGCCCTTCTTCTTCAGGTCGGCCGCCACCTTGCACGGATCGCCCTGGCAGTTTTCCTCGCCGTCCGAGACGAGGACGATGCTGCGCGGGCCCTCCTTCGGCAGGTCGGCGTACGCCTTCTCGAGCGAGTACGCGATCGGGGTGTTGCCGAGCGGCTTGAGCTTCTCGACGCCGGCACGCAGAGCGTCCTTGTCCACCGGGTCCACCGGCACCAGGAGCTCGCTGTCCTCGCAGGAGCCGGGACCGTCACTGATCTCCGAGCCGTAGACGCGCAGGCCGACGTTCGCGTCGTCGGGTAGGTCGTCGATTACGCCGTTGAGGCCCTTCTTGGCCTCCTCCATGCGGGTGCTTCCGCTGCCTCCGGCCTCCTTCATGGATCCCGAGCCGTCGAGGACGAGGATCAGCGATCCCCCGCCCTGGCCGAGCACCGACTCGTCGTCGGCCGCCGAGGCCGTGGGTGCGACCCCCAGAAGGAAGGTGGCACCGAGCGTGACGCTCGCACCGATGGACAGTGTCGTGGAGATCCCCCGCAGCATGGCCAGGAGTCTAGAGCAAGGTCCAGGACCGGCCGCACTGTGAGACGGGTGACGATTTCTTGGAAAACCGTGACACTTGACCCGTTGCAACGTTGGATTTCGCAACGGGGACGTATCCGGATACCGTACGTTCGTCCTTCAGGCCGCGTGGCGTGAGGACGACAAGACCATGGTGGGGGAGCCAATGAGAAGTCGCGTCGTGCTGGTGACCCGGCTGGGCTCGTCCCTGGGTCTGTCGGGCGAGCACGACGGCCTGACCGTCGCCGACATCCGTCATCCCGACGCCGTCGAGACGACCATCGCCGGCGTCCACCGAGGTGGCGAGCTGCCGGTCGTCACGTGCGCCGTCGCCGACTACGAGGAGGTGCGGACCCTCGTCTCCTACGCCTCGGTGCGGTACCCGGGGCTGCGCACCTGCATCGAGCCGCTGCCCGGCGGCCCGCTCGCGGTGGGTGTGCTGTCCTCGCTGGTCGACGACATCGACGACGTCGAGGACGGGCTGGCCTGGCAGCTGAACGCCATCGACCTGCTGCGTGCCCAGGCGTGGTCGGCGACCTGGCTCCCGTCGGTGGCCAAGAGTCGCAACCCCAACCCCTCGCTGTGGCACCACGCGATGTCGTGGCTCCCCGGCTCGGGGTTCCTGACCGTGCACCACCCGACGCCCAGGATCGTGCGGGCCCCCAAGGCACCGATCTCCGGGCTGGACCCCCGCCCCGAGACCGCCCTGCTGCACTCCAAGGCCACCCAGGACACCTGGGTCGTGGACGCGGTCCGTCAGGCTCTGCAGCCCCAGAGCACGAGCGAGATGAGCTCGGTCCGCGACCAGGTCGACGCCCACGGCACCGAGCGCGCCGTCGAGCTCGTCGCGATCCCGCTCGCCTACCACTCCGACTCCCGCCCCGTCGACGTCATCGACTGCCTCGGGTGCGGTCTGCGCCACGCGCGACCGTCCTGCCCCGTGTGCGGGATGAGCGCCGAGGTCCCCGAGCTGGACGACCCGGCTCCCACCCCCCTGCCCGAGTTCGACCCGGAGACCCCCGTCCCGGCCCCGAGCGGATCGTCCGCCCCCGAAGGAGACCGTGAGTGAACCCCCGTCAACGCCGTGGCGTGCTGATCATGCTTGCCGCCGCACTGGCCGCCGTCGCGCTGTTCTTCGTGGCGATCCAGTACATCGGCTCCGTGAACTCGCAGGTCGCGCCGAAGATCACCGTCTTCCGGGCGGCCGAGGACCTGTCCGCCTACGCCGTGATCGAGGAGGACGACCTCGAGTCCGTCGAGGTGCCCGAGAAGTGGGTCTCCGAGCAGGCCACCCGCAACCCGGAGGACGTCGTGGGGCGCCGGGTCGCCTTCAACCTCGCCCAGGGGACCTACATCGGTGACGACATGATCCTGCCGACGTCGGCGCTCAACGAGAACGAGCGCGAGATCGCTCTCACCGTCGACGCGAAGACCGGTGTCGCCGGCCGTGTCCGGGCCGGCGACTTCGTCGACGTGTACGCCGTGTTCGGCGAGGACGCCGGCACCGGCACCTCGCGCGTGCTCGTGCGCAACGTCCGGGTCGTGTCGGTGCGGGGTGCGGAGACCCGGACCCAGACCACCGACCGCGACGAGCTCACCGAGCAGCAGGTCATCCCGGTCACGCTCGCCCTGGAGCCGACGGCCGCGCTCTCCGTGACGTACGCGGACTCCTTCGCGCAGGTGGTGCGACTGGTGGGTCTGCCGCCAGGCACGAACACGAGCAACCGCTCCGAGGAGCGCGAGACGGTCGACGCCGACGATCTCGACATCCCCAAGGGAGAGAACTGATGGCTCGCACCGTCCTCATCGCGGCACCCGACCAGACCGCCGGGTACGAGCTGCGCGCCCAGGTCGAGGAGCTCGACGGGTTCACGATCGTCGACGTGGCCGAGTCGACCGTCCGACTCCAGGAGCTGGTCACCCAGCGTGACCCCGAGATCGTCCTCATCCACGAGCAGGTCGGGCCCGTCCCGGTCCTCCAGGTCTTCCGCGAGATCGCTGCGCGTCGCCCCGGCACCGCGCTCCTGCTGCTGAGCGAGGAGTTCACGCCCGAGGTGTTCTCGGCCGCCATGGATGCCGGCGCGCGCGGCGTGCTGCGCTACCCGGTCTCCCACGAGGAGCTCGAGAGCCGACTCACGTCGGCGGGCGAGTGGGTGCAGCAGATGCGCCGGCACCTCGTGAGCGACTCCAACGACTCCGACCTCGGCTCCCGGGGTCGGCTCGTGACCGTCCACGGCTCCAAGGGCGGCGTCGGCACCACCACGCTCGCCGTGCACCTCGCCCACGACTCCGTCACCCGCGTCCCCGGCCGCAGCGTCTGCCTCGTGGACCTCAACCTCGACACCGGCGACGTGGGCGACTTCCTCGGCATCGAGCACCGTCTCGACGTCTCCGACCTGGCGAAGGTCGCCGACGACCTCTCGGCCCAGACCATCGGCTCCGCGGTCCACCGCAAGCCGTCGGGTCTGGCTACAGTGCTCGGCCCGGCCCAGATCGAGGACATCGGGCTCGTCGGAGACCGCGAGACGGTGCTGATCCTGGCCGCTCTGCGTCGCCAGTTCGACCTCGTCGTCGTCGACTGCGGCGCGGCTGTCAACCCGGCCAGCGCCGCCGCGGTCGAGCTCGCCGACACGGCCCTGCTGGTCACCACCCCCGACCTGCTGGCTCTGCGCGGCGTCCACCGCACGGTCGAGAAGTGGAGCCGGGTCGGCGCCCGCGACGTCGATCGGGTCAAGATCGTCCTCAACCGGACGAGCAAGGACAGCGACATCCAGCCCGAAGCGGCATCCCGCCTGCTGCCCGCGGCCCCGCTGTCCACCACGCTGCCCGAGGCGTTCACCGTGCTCCAGCGCGGCCTCAACCACCAGGACCCGGCGGAGATCCAGTCCAAGGTGTGGTGGAAGCGCATCGAGGACCTCGCCGACGACATCGGCACGGTGCCCTCCTCGACCACGTCCACCGCCACCTCCCAGCGCCGGACGCTGTTCAAGCGCAAGGGCGAGGAGGCCGCGCCGGCGCCCACCGCCGAGGCAGGTCAGGCCACCGTCGAGTTCGCCGGCGTGATCTTCATCGTGCTCTTCCTCATGCTGCTGATCTGGCAGATCGGGCTCTGGGGCATCTCCGCGGCGTACACGAGCCACGCGTCCGACGAGGCGGCGCGCGAGGCCGGGATCGGTGCGAGCCTCACCCAGATCGAGGACAAGGCTCTCGACAACGTCCCGGGATGGTTCCGCGACAACATGACGGTGCGTCTTCTCGACGGGAGCAGCGCGGTGCAGGTCCGCTCGAAGATGCCGCTCCTGCTGCCCGGCGTCACGGTGAACAAGCTGGTCTTCACGTCCGAGACACCCGTGGTCAGGGAGGACAACTGATGTTCGGCCATCGCAACCGCCCCCAGCGACGCCCGGAGCGCGGCACCTCGACCCTCGAGGTCGTGGGCGTCGTGCCCCTCGTCGTCATCGTCATCATGCTGCTGGCCCAGGTGGCGCTGTCGCTGTACGCCATCACCACGGCCCAGACGGCCGTCCGCCAGGCGGCACGCGCCGAGTCGCAGGGGTCCGGCACCGCCACCACGGTCCTCAACGACTCCCTGCCCGGCTGGCTCGAGGTCGGCCCCGGCGACGTGCAGACGTTCGGCCCCGGCCACGGCGTCCGAGCACGCTTCAACGTGCCCGACCTCGTGCCCTTCTTCGACCTCTCCTTCACCCGAGAGAGCGTCATGCCGTGAAGCGCCAGACCTTCGGCACCAGCTCCGTCGCGTCGTCCGGCGCGGACGTCGACCGCACCATCACGGCGATGACGGACGAGGCCGACGACGTGCTCGTGGCCGACTTCCGCGAGAAGCTGCTCGACGAGATCGACCTCAACGAGCTGTCCAAGCTGGACCTGCCCCAGCGGCGCGCTCGCCTCGAGCGGGTCATGACGCACCTCGTGGCCTCCCGCGGCCCTCTCCTCTCGAGCCGGGAGCGCACCTCGCTCATCCGCCGCGTCGTCGCCGAGGCCCTCGGGCTCGGCGTGCTGGAGCCCCTCCTGGCCGACGACGCCGTCACCGAGATCATGGTCAACGGCCCCGACCAGATCTTCATCGAACGCCTGGGTCGGATCGAGCTCGCGAAGGAACGCTTCGTCAGCAACGAGCAGCTCCTCCAGACGATCGACCGCATCGTCTCCACGGTCAACCGTCGCGTCGACGAGTCGAGCCCGATGGTCGACGCACGTCTGCGGACCGGCGAGCGCGTGAACGTGATCCTGCCTCCCCTGGCCCTCGACGGTCCCGTGGTCACGATCCGCAAGTTCCCGCGGCCGTTCTCGATGGACCAGCTCGTCTCCATCGGCACGCTCGACGAGCGCACCGCCGACCTCCTGGCCGCCTGCGTGCGGGCCAAGCTCAACGTGCTCGTCTCGGGCGGCACCGGCTCGGGCAAGACGACGCTGCTGAACTCGCTGTCGTCGTTCATCCCCGAGCGGGAGCGCATCGTCACGATCGAGGACGCCGCCGAGCTCTCCCTCCAGCAGACCCACGTCATCCGCCTGGAGTCGCGCCCCGCCAACGTCGAGGGCAAGGGGTCGGTCACGATCCGTGACCTGGTGCGGAACGCCCTGCGCATGCGGCCCGACCGCATCATCGTCGGCGAGGTCCGTGGCGGCGAGACCATGGACATGCTCTCGGCCATGAACACCGGCCACGAGGGCTCGCTCACCACGATCCACTCCAACAGCCCGGACGAGGCCCTGAGCCGCGCCGAGACGCTCGCCAGCATGAGCGACCTCGACCTGCCGTTCCAGGCCGTCCAGGAGCAGGTGAACAACGCGCTCGACCTCATCATCCAGCTCGACCGCGCCGCCGACGGCACCCGCCGCATCACGCGCGTCGCACTGCTCTCGTCGAAGGGTCGCGAGCCCTACAAGCTCCACACCCTGAGCGAGTACGTGCAGGAGCCTCTCGAGGCCGGCAAGGTCTCCCGCGGCGAGCACGTGTTCCGTCCCCTCCCGCTGGCCTTCGTGCGCCGGCTCCAGCTCGCCGGCGAAGCAGTGCCCGACGGCGCGACGTCACCCGCCCTGGACTGACCATGGCCCTGACGATCCTGCTCGCCTTTGCGACCACCTGCCTGGTCATCGGGGCCCTGTACCAGTTCTGGCTGGACGTCAGGGCCCAGGCGAACCTGGCCCTGGCCGTCAACCCCCGCGCGGTGGAGGACATCACCCTGGCGCGGCGATCACGCGTCGACAAGCTCATCCTTCGCACGCGGATCGGGCCCTGGACGCAGGAGGCCATCACCCTTCTGGGCTGGAACGTCAAGCCTCGCCACCTCCTGCTCATCATCGCCGCGCTCTGCGCCACCATCGTCATCGCCCTCGGCGTCACGCTGTCCTGGCTGCTCGCCCCCGTCGGAGTGGTCGTCGGGGCGTTCCTCGTACGCGGACGCGTGCGCAAGCTGCGCGAGAAGCACACCGAGGACTTCATCGCCCAGATGCCCGAGCTGGCCCGCACCCTCTCCAACGCCGCCTCGGCCGGGCTCTCCATCCGGACCGCCGTGGCCCTGGCCGCCGACGAGCTCGCCGAGCCGGCGCACTCCGAGCTCAAGACGGTCTCCGACGAGATCCAGCTCGGCGTCCCGCTCGACACCGCGCTGTCGAACCTCGAGGGACGTCTCCCCTCCCGTGAGCTGGGGATCCTCGTGAGCTCGCTCGTCGTCGGCGCCCGCTCCGGCGGTGGTCTGGTCACCGCCCTGCGCGACATCGCCGAGACGCTGGACACCCGCAAGGAGGTCCGGCGCGAGATCAAGACGCTCTACACCCAGACGATCGCCACGGCCTACGCCGTCCTCGGCGTGAGCGGCCTCGCCGTCTTCCTGCTCGAGGGCATCAACCCCGGCACCGTCGACAAGATGATCACCAACCCGCTCGGACAGGGCGCGATCATCTTCGCCGTCGCCGTGTACTCCGGCTGCATCTGGGCGGTCCGCAAGATGACGAGGGTGGACCTCTGATGTCACCGCTGCTCTTCGGTCTGCTGATCACCGCCTGCTTCGTCGTCTTCGGGCTCGGCTGGCGCATGGCGCGCGCCGACGCGCTCGAGGCGTGGGACGTGGCAGACATCGCCCTGCTGCGCGACGCCAACCGCCGCAAGCGCCAGGTGAGTCCCCTCGACCGGTTCGCCCGACGGCTCGCGCCCCAGCTGGCCCTGCTCCTCGGACCACGTGCCGTCGCGTCCATCCGGCGCCGCATCGACCTGGCGGGACGACCCGACGGCATGACCGTCGACACGTTCCTGCAGCTGATCACCAAGTACGCGATGTTCCTGGGTGCCACGTCGTTCGCCTTCCTGCTGCTGGGCAGCTACTTCTCGGCGATCCTCGCGATCCTCGCGATCCCCCTCCTGCCCTTCGGTCGACTGTCGGGTCAGCAGCGGCGGCGGCGCGAGGCGATCGACGACGGTCTCCCGGACTTCCTCGACGTCCTGGCGGTGACCGTCGGCGCCGGCATCGCCTTCCGCTCCGCGCTCGACCGGGTCAGTGCCCGGTTCACCGGTCCCCTGCGCGACGAGATGGCCTTCACGCTCCACCAGCTCGACGTCGGCGTCCCGCGTCGGCAGGCGTTCTCCAACCTGAGGGACCGATGCGACTCCGAGTCGATGTCGTCGTTCGTGTCGGCGTTCCTCCAGGCCGAGGAGCTCGGCGCCCCGCTCGCCGAGTCGCTCAACGGCATCGCGCGCGACAGCCGCCGCGACGCCGCCCAGCGGTCCCGCCAGAAGGCCGCCAAGACGGTGCCGCGGGTGACGCTCCTCGTCTCCATGGCGATGGTCCCGCCGACGATCGTCATCATCGCCGTCGGCATGTACCTGGGTGCCGACGTCGACCTCGGCGGTGTGCTCGGTGGGTGACGGCCCCCGACGCCCTCGAGCGTCGGTGCCCGAGGCGCACCTCGTCGCCAAGGTCGTGCAGTTCGCCTTCCTCCTGCGCCTGACGTCGCTGCTCATCGTGGTGATCACCCCGGGTGACGCGGTGACGAGCACCGTCGGCCTCACCGCCATCGGCTTCATCACCCTCAGCAGCACCGCGGGTCTGTACGCGACCGACCTGCTGACGCGCAAGGTCATGGCGCACCCGATCCTGCTCGTGCTCGACGTCCTCGTGGCCACCGCGCTCGCCCTGCTGCTGGGTGCCCAGAGTCCCCTGCTGGTCTACACGTTCTCCACGTCGGTGCTCATCGGCATCCTGCTCCCTCGGCGCATGGCCACGCTCGTGCTCGCCATCCAGGTGAGCTCCATCGTGCTGATCGCGATCGAGCAGGACACCCAGGCCGAGTTCATCGGCATCCTGATCGTCCCGATCTGCTCGGCGACCCTGGGTGCGATGGGCATCCTGACCCGCTTCCTGCTGCAGTCGGCCGAGCGCGAGCAGGCGAATGCTCGGCGCCTGTCGGCCGACGCCGCGATCGAGCGAGAGCGTGCCCGTCTGGCCCGCGAGATGCACGACTCGGTGGCCAAGGCCCTGCACGGGATCGCCCTCGCCGCCGCCGCCCTGCCGGCGTGGGCCGCCAAGGGTCCGGAACAGCTCACGGACAAGGCCACCCAGCTGCAGCAGGCCGCGGAGTCCGCCGCCCAGGACGCGCGCTCGATCCTCGTCGACCTGCGCACCGAGACCGACGACCGCACTCTCGCCCAGCAGCTGCGGACCATGGCCGACAGCCTGACCCAGGGCGGCGTGCAGACCATTCTCACCGTGGGTGGCGTCGCCGACTGCGACCACAGCGTCAAGCGCGAGCTGGTGGCGATCGCGGGCGAGTCGATCGAGAACATCCACCGCCACTCCGGGGCCGAGAACGTCGCGATCACCTGCTCGGGCGACCCCGACTCCATCGTCATCACCATCCGCGACGACGGTCGTGGCTTCGATCCCGGCCTCACCCCGTCCGGCCACTACGGCCTCGTCGGCATGCGGGAACGCGCCGAGCACGTCGGCGGCACCCTCGACCTCGTCACGGCACCAGGGCGAGGCACCACGGTCACCGTCCGCACGCCGCGTGCTGCGAAGGGATCGCGATGATCGACCGTCAGCGAGTGAACACCGAGCACCGCGGGGCACCTCTGCCCTACCGTGCTCCTACAAGGGGGGTGGCTCCATGAGCACCGACATCAAGGTCCTCATCGTCGACGACAACGCGGTCGTCCGCATGGGTCTGCGCAACGTCCTGGACGCCCAGGACGGCATCGCGGTCGTGGGCGAGGCGGCCGACGGCAACGAGGGCGTCACGCTCAACGAACGGCTCGACCCGGACGTCGTGCTCTGCGACGTCCGGATGCCGGGCCTCGACGGCGTGGGAGCCGCGGCCGCCATGTCGCCGACGAGCCACGTCGTGATGCTCACCTACGCCGACGACCTCGACGTCATCCGCAGTGCGATGGCCGCCGGCGCACGCGGGTACCTGGTCCACGGCGCCCACCAGCCCGACGAGATCGTGGCCGCCGTGGTCAGCGCCTCCCGTGGCTCCTCCGTCCTCGGTCCAGCCGCCACCGAGGCGCTCCTGAGCGCCGCCGGTCAGGCGCCGCCCCCGCGTGACACGAGCCAGTGGCACCTGACCGGCCGCGAGACCGAGATCATGGAGCACGTGGCGCGTGGGCTGTCGAACCGCGAGATCGCGCGGGCCTGCTTCCTCGCCGAGAAGACGGTGAAGAACCACCTCAACAACATCTTCCCCAAGCTCGGGGTGACGACCCGCGCCGAGGCGATCAGCCTCTGGCTCGGTGCCTCGGACGGACCGGGCAGCGCGGTGTGAGCCCGGGACCGAGGACACCGGCACCGATGGGTCCAGGATGGGTCCGGGGACCCATGTCCGACGCCGCCGCCACGCCTATCCTGGACGAGTCGCTCCGCCCCCGCGCCGACACCTCCCCCCTCCGTCCTGACGACCCTGCAGGAGTCACCGTGCTCGACCACGCCCGCCGACGTCCGGCCCGTGATCGCGACGAACGCGGCGTGGCCGCGCTGTCCCTGCTCGTGGTGGCGATGCTCCTCGGTCTGGCGATCTTCACCGCGATGGCCCTCCCCCTCACCAACGCCTCCGACGCGAAGGCCAAGAGCCGCAGCGCCGCCGATGCCGCCGCCCTGGCGGGCGTCGAGGCCTTCAAGGAAGACCTCGTCGAGGCGCTCAGGAACCTGCAGGCCTTCCCGGTCGGTGGCCTCCTCGCGGTCGTGCAGAGCGTCGACCTCGGCGGTGGCCAGAGCGCCGCCATCGAGTACGCCCGGCGCAACGACGGCACCCTGGTGACCTACATCCCCCGGCCGGCGGTGTCGGGCCTGCTCTCCTTCGAGACCTTCGCCAAGGTCCGAGGACGTTCCATCGACGGCGAGCAGAACTACAGCGAGGCCCGCGCCAAGCTCGACCTGCCCGGCTGCGACCTCACCGAGTCCGTGCCCGACATCGAGCTGTCGTCCTACGAGGTGACCCCCTCGGTCGCTCGGGCCGACGACGAGGGCGACGACGGAGAGGAAGAAGAGGAGGAGGAGCCCAAGCCGAGCTTCTCCCTCGAGTGCGACGGCGTCTCGATCTTCAAGGACGTGACGGACCTCGGCGACCTCGGTTCAGGCGGCCTCAACCCGCTGATCGACCTCATCGACCGCTCCAACGCACGACTCATCGAGTGATCCCGATGGGCCTGAGCGCGTCGACCCGACGGTCCGAACGCGGGCAGGGCTCCCTGGAGACGGTCGGCGTCGTCGTCCTGGCCTCCATCCTCGTCGCTGCCACCACCGGCGCCGTCGTCCAGACCAGCCCGGCGCTCCGCTCCGAGGTCGGCTACCGCGTCTGCCAGATCACCTCCCTGGGCGGGGGCGGCTGCCAGGACCCGGGCGACGAGGTCCCCGGCAACGACGGCGTGGACCCGGACTCCCCCTGGGGCAACGAGAACGGCCGTCCGGACGGCAAGCCGGCCGTCGACGAGTCACGCCTGCCCGACGAGCCGTGCGTCGTCTCCTCCACGAGCGGCTCGCTCTCGGCGACCGGGTCCTTCGTGGTCTCGGCCACGGGTGAGCAGGGCATGACCATCGAGACCCTGTCCGACGGCACCTACCGAGTGTCGGTCCACGACGCCGGGTCGCTCGGGTACGGCGTGGGCATCGGGGTCGACGGCAACGTGGTCGTCGACGGCGTGCAGCAGGGTTCCACCGCCTACGCCGGCGCCGACATCGCGCTCGCCGGCCTGTCGAGCCAGACCTACTACGCCGGGAGCGAGCAGGAGCTGCAGGACCTCCTCGTCCGCGTCGCAGGCGAGCAGGCCCTCGACCAGGTCGCGCCACGCATCCCGGGCCCGGCCGACATCCCCTTCGTCCAGGACATCCCGGTCATCGGTGACCTCGAGGGCCCGCCCAACCCCGTGCGCTGGGCGGTCGACCAGCTGGCCGGCCCGCCGCCGGAGCCCGACGAGCAGTACGTGCAGCTGGGACTGGAGGGCGACGCGAGCGCGGCGCTCGCCGGAATCGTCTACAGCGCGGGCGCGGAGCTCGACATGGGCGTCTTCGCCGGCGCCCGCACGACCCCGGAGGGCTACGTCCTCACCTCGGTGGCGGAGGCCGACGGCTCGGCGTGGGCGTCGGCCTTCGGCGGCGAGGCCCAGGCGATGGCCGGGGGCACCCTCGTGCGAGAGATCCACCTGGGACCCGACGGCACACCACTGGGCATCACCATGACCCTGACGGCCGGCGCCAACGCACAGTCCGGCGACGTGGGACCCGCGACCGACACCCAGGACAGCTACGTCGCCACGGCCTACGTCCCGTTCACCGGTGACGTCGCGACGGACGCGGGCATCTACATGTCGGCCGCGAACATGTACCAGGCGCCCCAGTTCCTGCAGTCCGCCATGAACACCGGCACCGTCAGCCTCGCCCAGTACGAGGTCGATCCGAACACCTACGGCGCGAACCTCTCCATCGACATCCCGGGTGCCGAGGGCGGCGTGGGCATCAACGGTGACCTCACGAACTCCACCATGGTGTCCTCCAGCTACTGGGACGGCAACGGATTCGTCGACCGCGGCTGTTGACCTCCCTGACTCGGCCGGGCGCCGGGTCGGGCGGATCTGGGTCCGGTCCGGGTCTTCGGGCCCATGAA
>NZ_JANLGG010000014.1:0-70515 GCF_024655735.1 Aeromicrobium sp. 50.2.37 | reverse complement strand
GCGCTTCCTCCCCGTTCGGCATGTCCGGACCCCTCGAGCCCTCCAGGCCGAGCTCCGGGTGCCGGCACCGAGGTGCGGCCCGCCGGGCCGGGACGGGCCTCAGTCGTCGGACGAGGCGACCGAGCTGCCCGCGACGAGGCCCCACTGCTCGAACGCACCGGCCTCGGCCTCGATCACCGAGCGGCACCGGAGCCGCACCGCACTGAACCGCCCGGGCGGCATCGTCTGGACGTGGAGCACCCGACGGTCACGATCGACGAGGGCCACGTCGATGGCGAAGCGCATCCGCATGGTGTGCACGTGCCGGCACGGGTCGAGCCAGAACGCCCCGGTCACCGCGTCGCGACCCAGCAACCCCTTGCTGCGGGCCCGGGTGGACGTGGCGCGCTCGAGCGGGGCCACGTCACGGCCGTCGACGAGCAGACGCACCTGCGGGCTCTCTCCACCACTGGTCATGGCACGACCCTAGGCCACGCGGGCCGGGCGCCGGGTCGGGCGGATCTGGGTCCGGTCCGGGTCTTCGGGCCCATGAACAGGGTCCACCGGGCGGCATACGTTTCTGGTGTCAGCAAGGAACACCGGCCGACACCACGAACTCCCAGCACGACCCACCACCACCTCATCCCTCAGGAGACACCATGTACACCAAGGCACTCGCTCTCTACAGCACCGTCCTCGCCACCGTCCACGCTCCCCGCGAGGAGAAGGGCCAGGGCACCCTGGAGTACGTCGGCATCGTCGTCATCGCCGCCCTGCTCGTCGGCGCCATCGTCGCCGCCATCAACCCCGGCGAGATCACCGGCAAGATCCAGGAGAAGATCTCCGAGATCCTCAACGCCGGCTGAGACCAGCCCATCGGGACGGGGAGAGCACGGCAGCTGCCGGCTCTCCCCTCCTGACGTCCCTCTCCCCACGACCACGACCCTGCGGGGTCGCCCACTTCCTAGGAGCCACCATGCGACCGACGATCGTCCTCGGCACTGCCTTGACGGCCGGTGTCCTGACCATGGTCGCCGCGGTCATCGCGGGTGTGGTCGCCGTCGACCAGGCCTCGGTCACCAGCGGCGTCATCACGCGCAGCTTCCTCGTGATCGCCGCCCTCGCGGTCACCGCATTCATCTGGTGGACCCGCATGCGCCCCGACGACGCCCCCGAGGGACTGTTCCTGGGCCTCGTCATCGGCTGGGTCTTCAACTTCTCCAGCTGGGCGGGAGCATCGTTCGCCGGGCAGCTCGTGACGGACCTGCCGCTCGCGGCGGCACTCGTCGACCTGGTCCTCTGGGCCGGTGTCGCGTTCCTCCTCGTGCTCGCCCTGAGCCGCACCAGCGGCAACGCGGTGCGATGAGACGATGGGCCCCATGAAGCTCCGACTCGCCGCCGTGCTCGCCGTCACCGCTCTCGCCGCCAGCGCCTGCTCCGGCTCCGACTCCGAGGAACCCGCCACCGTGCCCGACGACCAGGTCATCCAGCCCGCTGACGGCACGCCGTCCGGCTTCACCGAGACCGACCTGGGCGCGGTCAGCATCGCCGTGCCCTCGGACTGGGACAAGCAGCCCGAGGCCCAGCCCGCCGAGAACATCACGTCCACCGTCTGGCGCGGCCAGCTCCAGGACGGCATCGCCACCGGCGGTGTCGACGTCCGCGTCATCACCAACCCGCAGCAGCCGGCCGACAAGGCGTCGCAGGCACTCGCCATCTCGGCCATGGCCACCCTCGGCGGACGCAACATCGAGCCGCAGGAGATCGTCTGGCCGAAGGCCTCGAGCGCCTACTTCCTCGAGTACGAGGCACAGGCTCCCATCCCCACCGCCTCCCCCTCGCCCTCCGCCTCGCCCGCCGTGACGCCCGAGCTGGCCACGCGCACGCTCGTCCTCGACCTGGCGGACGGCACCCAGGTGCAGGTCACCGCGTTGTCGGCGGACTCCGAGGACGTGCCCGCCGAAGTCCTGTCGACCGTCGTGGTGCAGGTCGAGCCCACCCAGGACTGACCGATGTCCGACGCCGCGCTCGTGCCCCTCGTCGCCGGTGGCATCCCGGCCGTGCTGGGTGTCGTGTTCCTCACGATCGGGCTCGTCCGTCAGCGCATGACGCGGGGTTGGATCCGGACCACCGGAGTCGTGGTGGACCGTCGCTCCGGCCGGGCCGACCGGGGCATGACCAGCATCTACCCCACCTTCCAGTGGCAGGACGAGCACGGCCAGGTGCACCAGCACACGTCGTCGGTCAAGCAGTCGCTCGGGCCCTCGCCCGGGACCGCCGTACCCGTCCGCTACGACCCCCAACGACCTTCACGCGGCACCATCGACACGTTCGTCCAGGGTGGCCGGATCTTCGTCTACATCGGAGCCGGACTGCTGGTCGTCGCCCTCGTCGCTCTGGTCCTGGTCTCCAGCATCGTCATCTCCCTCTGATCCCCCAAGGACAGGTCTCACGCATGTTGCTCTCGCCCCGACGCCCCGACCGCGGTCAAGGGTCCCTCGAGATGGTCGGCGTCATCATCCTCGCGTCGATCCTGGTGCTGGCCACCACGGGCGTGATCGTGCAGACCAGCCCGCAGCTCAAGTCGGAGGTCTCGTACCGGATCTGCCAGATCCTCAACATCGCCGGCGGGGGCAGCTGCGAGGCGCCCGGGGAGGCCGAGGTGCCCAGCCCGGAGGACCGGCTGCCCGACGACCCGTGCCTGACCGGCTCCACGAGCACGGAGGCCAGCGTGGGCGGCTCGTTCACGTTCTTCACCGGGAACGCGGGCAAGAAGTACATGGTCGAGGAGATGTCCGACGGATCCTTCAAGGTCACCGAGGTCGACTCCGGCGGCCTGGGCGTGACGGCGGGCGTCGGCGCCGAGAACACGGTGACGATCGACGGCGTCGACTACGGCTACGGTGCGTCCGCCGACGCCTCGGCCCTCCTGGCCGGCGAGAAGGGCAACACCTGGTACGCCAAGGACCAGGACGCGCTCGACGACCTGATGAGCACGATGACCAAGGGCAAGGTCGTCGACGCGGTCACCCCCAAGAAGATCCTCGGCCTCGTGCCCAACCCGATCAACAGCGTCGCGAAGAACCTCGTCGGCGGCGACCTGCCCGACCCCGACGAGCAGTACTTCGAGGGCGGCATCGAGGGCGAGGCAGGAGCCTCCGCTTCCGCGATCGTGGCGGGCGCCGGGGCGGACGTCTCGCTGGGCGGCTACCTGGGAGGCAAGAAGACGCCCGACGGCTACACCGCCTACTACCGGACCGAGCTCGAGGGCAGCGCGTTCGGCACGCTCCTCGTCGCCGAGGGACAGCTCAACGGCAAGGTCGACGGGCTCATCGAGATCAACACGGACTCGAGCGGCAAGCCCACGTCGGTCAAGGTCACCTCCGGCATCGCCGGCAAGGCGGACATCCAGTACACGACCGAGGGCGACGCGGACCAGTACACCGAGGTCACCGTGGAGGTGCCGCTCACCGGCGACGTCACGGAGGACGCCCGCATCCTCGCGATGCTCGGCAACCCTCTGACGGCGGACGACTTCGTCCGGGAGGCCCAGGAGCGCGGCACGGTCACGCGCAACGTCTTCGAGGACGACTCGAACACCTATGGCTACAGCGGCGAGGCCGGCCTGGGCCCGAAGATCGGCATCGACATCTCCGGTGACCTGACCACACGCGATCTCCAGGAGGCGCAGTACTGGGACGGCACCCGCATGGCGGACCGCCCGGACTGCTGACGACAGGTCGCCGGCGCGGATCTGGGTCCAGCTAGGGCCCCGACCGGGCCCACGGACCCGGGTGTGGCAGGGCAGGAGTTCCCTATCCTGACGGTGGTCCTCTCCCCCACCACCACCCGACAGGTCACCATCATGTTCCTCAAGCGGCGCTCCGAGCGCGGTCAGGGCTCTCTCGAGCTGGTCGGCGTGATCGTCCTGGCCTCGATCCTGGTGCTGGCCACCACGGGCACCATCGTCCAGACGAGCCCGCAGCTCAAGGCCGAGGTGTCGTACCGGATCTGCCAGATCCTCAACATCGCCGGCGGGGGCGACTGCGAGGCCCCCGATGCCCCCAGGTCCCCCGAGGACCGCCTGCCGGACGAGCCGTGCGTCGTGGGGTCGCAGCAGGGCAGCGTCGAGGTCACGGGTGCGTTCGTGATCTCCGTGACGGCCGGCAAGCAGCTGCTCATCGAGGAGCTCTCCGACGGCACGTTCCGTGTGACCGAGGTCGACCTCGGCAAGGTGGGCATCGGTGTGGGGCCGGGGCTCGACGTGAGCGTGACCCTCGACGGCAAGAAGTACGGAGCCGTGGCCATCGCCACCGCCGACGCGATCCTCGCCGGCCAGACCGGCCGCACCTGGAACGCCGACGACCAGGGCGAGGTCGACGACATCCTCAACGGCCTCATCGCCGAGGAGGTGCTCGACACCGTCGCACCCGACCTTCCCGGTCCGAAGGACATCCCGATCGTCGGCGGTCTGCCCGGCATCCGCAACCTCGACGGTCCCCCGAACCCGACGCGCCTGCTCCTCGAGCAGATCATCGGTGACCTGCCCGAGCCCGACGAGGAGTTCGTCGAGGGTGGCCTCGAGGGCAACGCCGGCGCCTCGATCTCGGGGATCACCGCCGGCGCGGGCGGAGAGATCAACCTCGGCGTCTACCTCGGCGCCAAGAAGACGAAGGACGGGTACACGGCCTACTACAAGGGCAAGGTCGGCGGCAGCGTCTTCGCGACCGCCGGGCTGGACGACGCGTCGGCGGGAGCCTCGGGCGAGGCGCTGTTCGCGGTCAACCTCGACAAGGACGGCAAGCCCGAGAGCGTCACGCTCACCACCGGCTACACCTTGGCCGCCGAGACGGGCGACCTCGGCTCCAACACCGACGACCAGAAGTACGTCGAGACCCAGATGAACGTCCCGCTGACCGGCAACGCGCTGGAGGACGCCGCGATCCTGGCCGAGATGACGAATCCGGCGATGCTGCCGAGCTTCATCGACCGGGCCAAGGAGGACGGCACGATCACCCGGAACACGTACTCCCAGGACCCGAACACCTACGGGCTCACGATCGGAGGGTCCCTCGTCGGCGACTACGGCGGATCGGTGAAGGGCGACTTCACGACCCGCGAGCTGGAGGACTCCCAGTACTGGGACGGCAACGCGCTCGTGGACCGCCCCGACTGCTGAGCCTCCGAACCCTGCACCGTCGACGACGGCGTCCTTCCCGCCGAGGGAGGGGCGCCGTCGTCGCGCCGACTCCTCATGTTCTGGGCCCGCGATGGGACCCGGTGGGGCCCCAGGACCCGGGCGCCCGGGTCGCCGGGCTTCCTACGCTCGGGGAACCCCCGGATCCCACCTGACAGGCCCCCGACATGCTCCTTCGCTCCCGCCGCTCCGAGCGCGGCCAAGGCTCTCTCGAGATCGTCGGTGTCATCGTGCTCGCGTCGATCCTCGTGCTCGCGACCACGGGCACGATCGTCCAGACCAGCCCGCAGCTCAGGGCCGAGGTGTCCTACCGGATCTGCCAGATCCTCAACATCGCCGGCGGAGGGGACTGCGAGCCGCCGCGCGAGACCCCGACGCCCGAGGAACGCATCCCCGACGCCCCGTGCGTGGTGGGCTCGGACAAGGGCAGCGTCAAGGTCACCGGGTCCTTCATCGTGACCGTCGCCGTCGGCAAGGAGCTGCTCGTCGAGGAGCTGTCCGACGGCACGTTCCGCGTCTCCGAGGTCGACCTCGGCAAGGTCGGGATCGGCGTGGGGCCCGGCATCGACGTCAGCGTGACCCTCGACGGCAAGAAGTACGGCGCCGTCGCGTCGGCCACCGCGGAGGCCCTGCTCGCCGGCCGCACGGGCCGCACGTGGTACGCGGACGACGAGGACGGCGTCGACGACATCCTCAACGGGCTCCTGGCCGACCAGATCAAGGACACCGTCGCCCCCGAGATCCCCGGGCCGGCCGACATCCCCGTCGTCAACCAGCTTCCCTGGGTCGGTGACATCGAAGGGCCGCCCAACCCCCTGAACAGCCTGCTCGACCAGTTCGTCGGCGGCGTGCCCGACGCCGACGAGGAGTTCGTCGAGGGTGGCATCGAGGGCAATGCGTCGGCTTCGGCGTCGAACATCATCGTCGGTGCCGGCGTCCGGGTCGAGGCCGGCGCCTACCTCGGCGCGAAGACCACGCCCGACGGCTACGTGGCCTACTACCGCAGCTCGGTCAAGGGTGACGCCTTCGGCACGTTCACCGGGGTCGACGCCTCGGCCACGGCGTCGGGCGACGGCCTCTACGCCCTCAACATGGACGAGGACGGGACACCGCAGAGCGTCACGCTCACCATGGGCGTGTCCTACGGCGCCGACGCCGGCGACATCGCCTCCAACTCCGACGACCAGACCTACAAGGAGTACCAGGCCACCGTGCCGCTGACGGGCGATCCCCTCCAGGACGCCCCGATCCTGGCCGCCCTGACGGGCAACCCGCTGGCGACGAGCAACTTCATCAACGCCGCCCGCGACTTCGGGACGATGACGGAGAACACCTACTCCCAGGACCCGAACACGTACGGCATCAACATCAGCGGCGAGCTGCTGGGCGAGATCGGCGGCTCCGCGGAGGTGGACTTCACCAACCGCGAGCTCACGGACTCGAAGTACTGGGACGGCTCGCAGTTCGTCGACCGCCCGGACTGCTGATCCGGACCGGACCGGTCACCCGCCGACGGGCCGTCCTCCCCGAGACCCGGGGAGGACGGCCCCCGGTCAGCCCCAGGCCGTCTCGAGCTCGGCCAGCGAGGTCTCGAGGTGGGTGAGCAGACGCTGCAGGTGCGGCACGCTGCGCCGGCACCCGATGATGCCGAAGTCCAGGTAGCGGTCCCGGCTGCACAACGTGACGTTGACGGCCTGTCCGTCCAGCACGATCGAGACCGGGTACATGCCGTCGAGCTTGGCGCCGTTGTAGTACATGGGGCTCGTCGGCCCGGGCACGTTGGAGATCACGACGTTGAAGGGCGGGTGGGTGTACCGGACGAAGCCGGGCACGGGGGTGAGGGCCAGCGGCGCCATCTGCAGGGCGGAGAACGCGAGGATCTGCGTCGGGGACAGACCCCCGAGGATCTTCTTCGCGCGCTTGGACGAGTAGGCGATCTCCTCGAGGCGGGTCGGACCGTTCTCGACGTCGGTGGCCAGGTTCACCACGATCACGCCGACCGAGTTGCCGGTCGCCTCCTCGCTCGACCCGGCGGACTCGGCCCGCAGCGCCAGCGACACGGGGACCATCGCCGTCATCGGGTCGTCGGGCAGGGCGTTCTGCTCGAGCAGGTACTCCCTGAGCGCTCCGGAGACCATGGCCAGCACGACGTCGTTGAGCGTGGTGGCGGAGGACTTGGCGACCCGCTTGATCCGTTCGATCTCCCACGACTGCGCCGCGAACCGGCGCGCGCCGCCCACCGGGCCGTTGAGGATGGTCTTGGGCGCCCGCGGCAGGGTGACGTCGCCCTCGCGGACGATCTGGTTGACGATGCGCATCGATGCAGGCAGGAGCCCTGCCACGTCCTCGGCCACTGCCAGACCGCCCCGGAGCATGCCGAGCGGGGCAGGAAGCCGCCCGGACACCTCCGTGGACGGCCGCTGCCGCGACGGGAGGGCCCACGGCGGCACGCAGTCACGCCGCTCCGGGTCCTCGCTCAGGGAGCGCTGCATGAGCCGCAGCGCCGAGACGCCGTCGACCATCGAGTGGTGGACCTTGCTGTACACGGCGAACCGGCCGTCCTGGAGCCCTTCCACCACGTGCGTCTCCCAGAGCGGGCGGTGCCGGTCCAGGAGCGACCCGTGCCAGCGCGACGTGAGCTGGAGCAGCTCGCGGATCCGTCCCGGCGGCGGGACCGCCGAGTGACGGACGTGGTACTCGAGGTCGATGACCTCGTCCTGCGCCCACCACGTCTGGCCCACGAGACCGACGGGCTCGGCAGGCCTCTTGCGGAACGTCGGCGAGATGTGGTCGACCGAGCGAAACCCCTCGACGAGCTCGCGCACGAACTCCGGACCGGCGCCCTCCGGGGGCTGGAAGAGCTGCAGCCCACCGACGTGCATGGGGTGCTCACGGGACTCCGCCAGCAGGAACATCGAGTCCGTGGGGGGCATGAAGGGCATGCGATCAATCTCCTGCGGCAGAGGAAGGGGTGCCGCTAAGGTAACGACCTCGTGTGGCGCAGGTCACCGGGTGTGACATATTCGTGAACACTGCACGACGACGGGAGAGTCACATGGGGAGCACCACGGATCGCCGATCCGCTCGAGCCGGGGTCGTGGGCCACCTGTCGCTGGCGGCCGAGGCCCGCTTCGTCGAGGGCGCGAGCCTCCAGTCCCTGGTCCTCGGTCTCGGTCTGCGGCACACGGTCCGCCCGCTCCTCGACCTGTGGACGCGGCTGCCGTTCGACCTCTTCCCGCCCAACCTGCTGGAGCACGCCGCGCGCCTGCTGCCGGTGCAGGAGGGTACGAGCTGGCGCACGGTCGACCTCGCGCGCTGCGGCAGCGAGCTGGTGCTCGCCCAGGACGTGCGCGACATCCACGGCGGCAACCCCAAGGTGATCCTGTACTTCCACGGTGGCGCGTTCCTGACCTGCGGGCTGAACACGCACCGCCGACTCGTCTCGCGCATCTCCGACGCGTCCGGCCAGCCGGTGCTCAACGTCGGCTACCGCCAGATGCCCTACGAGCCGATCGCCGAGTCGGTCGCCGACGGCGTCGACGCGTTCCGCTGGCTGCTCGACCAGGGCTACCGTGCCGAGGACGTCACCATCACCGGCGACTCCGCCGGCGGCTACCTGGCCTTCAGCGTGGCTCGCGCCGTGCTCGACGCCGGGCTGGGCCGTCCGGCAGGCGTGGTGGCCATCTCGCCCCTGCTCGACGTCGACGCCACCCGCAAGCGCCAGCACCGCAACGCGGACCGCTGCCAGACCTTCCCGCTGCGCGCCCTCGAGAAGTTCACCGAGGTCTCGCTGCGCATGGACACGCGCCGCGGCATCAACGGCCAGCGGGTCTGCCCGGTCGACATGCCCCTCGAGGACATGCCGCCGGCCCTCATCCAGATCGGGTCCCGCGAGATCCTGCTCGCCGACGCCGAGCACATGGCCGCCCGTCTGGTGCAGGCCGGCGTGCCGGTCGACCTGCAGGTCTGGGACCGCCAGGTGCACGTCTTCCAGGCCGCCGCGTCGTGGGTGCCCGAGGCCCGCGCGGCGATCGAGGAGATCGGCGACTTCGTGACCGGCCTCGCCGCGCAGCAGGCCCAGGAGCAGGACGCCGTCGCCGCACCTCGCCGACGCAGCGGCCGACGCACCGGGGTCGCCGCCGTCTGAACGGCATCCGCCCCGCACGCGAGGCGGCCCCGACCTGGAGCGGGTACGGTCGAAGGTGACCGCCGCCACGCATCGGGAGGACCACCGTGAGCACTTCCTCGTCCACGCCGCACGCACCCGGAGCAGGTGACGCGCAGGTCGTCGCGGGCTTCGGCGTCCAGGACGAGAGCGGCCTGGAGGTCCACGCCCCCAAGGACGCCGCCGCCGGCGTCACGGCCGTCCGGGTCTCGATGGAGCGCGCCCTGTCCCACATGGGGCCGAAGCGCACCGGCCAGACGCTGCTCAAGCTCAACCAGGCCGACGGCTTCGACTGCATGTCGTGCGCCTGGCCCGACCCCGACCCCGACGAGCGCCACGCCGCGGAGTTCTGCGAGAACGGCGCCAAGGCCGTCGCCGAGGAGGCCACCCGGGCCCGGGCCACGCCGGAGTTCTTCGCCCGGCACTCCATCGCCGACCTCGACGCCCACGACGAGTACTGGCTCGGCCAGCAGGGCCGGATCACCCACCCGATGGTCAAGCGGCCCGGCGGCACGCACTACGAGCAGATCGGCTGGGACGACGCGTTCGCGCTCGTCGCGCAGCACCTGCAGGGACTCGACTCCCCCGACGAGGCCATCTTCTACACGTCCGGCCGCGCGTCGAACGAGTCCGCCTTCGTGTACCAGCTGTTCATCCGTGCCTTCGGCACCAACAACCTGCCCGACTGCTCGAACATGTGCCACGAGTCGACCAGCGTGGCGCTCGCCGAGTCCATCGGCATCGGCAAGGGCAGCGTCAGCCTGCGCGACATCTACGACGCCGAGCTGATCGTCATCGCCGGCCAGAACCCGGGCACGAACCACCCGCGCATGCTGTCGGCGCTGGAGATCGCCAAGCGGCGTGGGGCCAAGATCATCTCGATCAACCCGCTCCGCGAGGCGGGCCTGGTCAACTTCCGGAACCCGCAGAAGCCGCGCGGCGTCGTGGGTCGTGGCACGCCGATCGCCGACCTGCACCTGCCGATCCGCATCAACGGCGACCTCGCCCTCTTCCAGGCCATCGGCCACCTGCTCGAGCAGTGGGGGGCGGTCGACAGCGCCTTCGTCGAGCAGTACACCGCCGGCTACGACGCCTGGGCCGAGCACGTCCGCGACCTGGACTGGGACGTCGTCGCCGCCGCGACCGGTCTGTCGCGGGAGCAGATCGAGGAGGCGGCGCGCATGATCGCCGACTCCGACGCCACCATCTACTGCTGGGCCATGGGCCTCACGCAGCACCGCAACGCCGTGGCCACCATCAAGGAGGTCGTCAACCTCGCGCTCGTGCGCGGCGACATCGGCAAGCGAGGTGCGGGCGTCTGCCCCGTGCGCGGTCACTCCAACGTGCAGGGCGACCGCACGATGGGCATCTGGGAGAAGGCACCCGACCACTTCCTCGACGCGCTCCAGGCCGAGTTCGGCTTCGACCCGCCCCGCGAGCACGGCTACGACACCGTCGACGCCGTCCGCGCACTCCGGGACGGCAAGGCCAAGGTGTTCATGGGCCTGGGGGGCAACTTCGTCCACGCGGTCTCCGACACCGACGTCGCCGCCGAGGCGCTGCGCAAGGCCGAGCTGACCGTGCACGTGTCGACGAAGATCAACCGGTCCCACCTCACCCACGGCGAGACCGCGCTCATCCTGCCGACACTCGGTCGGACGGAGATGGACGTGCGCGCGTCGGGGCCGCAGTTCGTGACCGTCGAGGACTCCATGTCGTCGGTGCACGCCTCGCGCGGCCCGCTCGAGCCGGCGAGCCCCGAGCTGCGCTCGGAGACCGCGATCGTCTGCGGCATCGCCCGCGCCACGCTGCGCCAGGACGACGGGAGCGACGTGCACGGCATCGACTGGGACGCGATGGCCGAGGACTACGGCATCATCCGCGGGCACATCGCCCGTGTCGTCCCGGGCTGCGAGGACTACGAGCGCAAGGTGGACCGGCCGGGCGGCTTCGTGCTCCCCCACCCGCCCCGCGACTCGCGCACGTTCCGCACCGCGAGCGGCAAGGGCGAGATCGCGGTGTCGCCGATCGAGGTGCTCCACGTGCCCGACGGCCACCTGCTGCTGCAGACCCTGCGCAGCCACGACCAGTTCAACACCACGATCTACGGGCTCAGCGACCGCTACCGCGGCATCGAGGACGCGCGCCGCGTGGTCATGGTGCACCCCGACGACGTGGCCGCGCTCGGGTGGCAGGAGGGCGACGTCGTCGACCTCGTGACCCACTGGGAGGACGACGACGTCGACCGCGTGGCGCCCGGGTTCCGCATCGTCTCCTACGACACCCCCCGCGGCACGGCTGCGGCCTACTACCCGGAGACCAACCCGTTGGTGCCGCTCGACTCGGTGGCCGAGCACAGCAACACCCCGACCTCGAAGTCCGTGGTCATCCGGCTCGTTCCGCCGTCGGCGGCACGTGACGGTGAGGGCGCGGACGGCACGCAGGACGCGGCCGAGAGCGAGACCGAGCACCGGTCACGCCCGAACCCGGAGCCCCTGCACCTCTCGTGACGGGCGCACCGAGGTCCGCCGTCGGCGCAGTCGTGCTGGCCGGTGGCACCAGTCGGCGGTGGGACGGGACGGACAAGACGCGCGCCGTCGTCGACGGACTGTCCTTGCTGGACCACGCGCTCGCCGCCCTGCCGACGGAGGCGACCGTGGTCGTCGTCGGCCCGGAGCGGCCCACGCCGCGGCCCGTGCGGTGGACCCGCGAGGAGCCGGCCGGCGCCGGTCCTGCCGCAGGCCTGCAGGCCGGGCTGCAGGCGTTGCCCGACGACGTCCCCGTCGTGGTGCTGGCCGCCGACCTGCCCCGCGCGGCCGCGCTCGTCGACACCCTGCTCTCGGCCCCGCTCGACGGGGGCGCACGCGTCCTCACCGACGAGGGCGGCCGGGCGCACTGGACGTCGGCCCTGCTCTCCCCCGACGCCGCGCGCACCGTGCGGGCCCTTCCCGACCTCGCGGACGCGTCGCTGCACAGCGTGTTCGCACACCTCGAGGTGACCGTCGCGCCCGCACCGGCGGGAGCGACCCACGACCTCGACACCCCCGACGACCTCAGGACCCTCCAGGAGGACCGACCGTGAGCGACCGCGACGAGACGATGCAGACCTGGTGGCACGCCCTGTGCGCCGAGCTGGGCGTCGACGACCCCGGGACCGACGTGACGCAGGTGCTGGACCTGGCGGCTGTCGCCGCGCACGCGGTCGTGCGCCCCGCCGCGCCCCTGACCACCTTCCTCGTCGGGTACGCCGCCGGCCTGGCCGGTGGCGGCACCGATGCGGTGCAGCGGGCGAAGGATCGGGCAGCGGCACTCGCGAAGGACTCGGCGACGACCGAGGACCCGGCATGACCAAGCCCGTGCAGCGCCGCCGGATCCTGCGGGTGGAGGTGGGCGTCGGCGCCACGCCCCGCCACGACTCCCTGGCCGCCGAGGAGCCGCTCGAGATCCGAGTGGGTGGCACGTCGTTCGCCGTCACCATGCGCACGCCCGGCCACGACTTCGACCTGGTGGCCGGCTTCCTCGTGTCCGAGGGCGTCGTCACCGCCCCCGCCGACCTCCGCTCGATGATCTACTGCGCCCCCGATCTCGAGGAGAACACCTACAACGTCATCGACGTGGGCGTCAGCGGTGCCGGCGGGGTCGTGGCGGCCGGCCGCGAGCGGAACGTCTACACGTCCAGCTCGTGCGGCGTGTGCGGGCTCGCCTCGATCGACGCCGTGGCCACGACCTCGGCCTTCGACGTCGCCGACGACGCCGTGCGCGTCGACGCGAAGGTCCTCGGTGCTCTCCCGGACCGGCTGCGCGACCAGCAGGCGGTGTTCGAGCGCACGGGTGGGCTGCACGCGGCCGGACTCTTCTCGTCCGCCGGCGAGGCCCTCGCGGTGCGCGAGGACGTGGGGCGCCACAACGCCGTCGACAAGGTGGTCGGCCAGGCACTGCGCGAGGACAGGCTCCCCCTGACCGGCTCCGTGCTCCAGGTGTCGGGCCGAGCGTCCTTCGAGCTCGTGCAGAAGGCCGCGATGGCCGGCGTCCCGGTGCTGGCCGCGGTGAGTGCACCCTCCTCGCTGGCCGTCGACCTCGCGGACCGGCTCGGCGTGACCCTCGTGGGCTTCTCGCGCGGCACGACGTTCAACGTGTACACCCACCCCGAGCGCGTCGTCGTCGACTGACGCACTCGGTGCGGGCGCACCCGGTCAGAACAGCGCCGCTGCCTTGACCACCGTCTCGTACACGCCGTAGGCCAGCGGCAGGCCGACCACCAGCCAGGCCACGACGGCCAGCGGCGTGACGCCCTCGGCCGTCGTGTCGTCACCGGTCGGGGCCGTCGTCGCGGCCGTGCCGGTCGGCTCCGCGCGGCCGTCCCCGTCCTTGGCCTCGTGGAACCGCGATGCGACCGGGCGCACGAGCAGGTTGGCCACGAAGCCCACCACCAGGACGCCGACCATCGTGAGCAGCGCCGGGCGGTAGTCGGCCGCAGTCAGTGCGCCGGGCTCGCCCCGGGCGTCGAGGAAGCCGTTGATGATGAGCGGGCCTGCCACGCCGGCCGCCGACCACGCGGTGAGCAGGCGCCCGTGGATGGCACCCACCTGGAACGTGCCGAAGAGGTCGCGCAGGTAGGCCGGGATCGTGGCGAACCCACCGCCGTAGAAGCTGAGGATGCCGCCGGCCAGGACGACGAAGAGGACTGTCGAGGTCGACCCGCCGAGTGCCAGGGTCGCGTAGAGCACGATGCCCAGACCGAGGTAGAGCACGTAGATGTTCTTGCGCCCCACGACGTCGGACGTGGACGACCAGACGAACCGGCCGGCCATGTTGCACAGCGAGAGGAAGCCCACGAAGCCCGCGGCCGCAGCGGCAGCCACGCTCGACTCCTCACCCTCGCGGAAGAAGTCCTGGATCATCGGCGCCGCCTGCTCGAGGATGCCGATGCCGGCGGTGACGTTGCAGAACAGGACGACCCACAGCAGCCAGAACTGCGGCGTGCGGATCGCGTTGTTCGCCGACACGCTCTCGGTGGTCACCAGGGCCTTCTTCTTCACGGTCGACGGGTCGAAGCCGCGCGGGGCCCATCCGTCGGCCGGCACCTTCACCAGCCAGGCGCCGAAGAGCATGACCACGAGGTACACGAGCCCCAACGTCACGAAGAGCTTGGCGACCGCGCCTCCCGAGGCGATGCCGGAGGCGGTGTCGTAGGACGCGTCGTACCAGCCCAGCAGCGTGCTGGAGACAGGGCTCGCGATCATCGCGCCGCCGCCGAAGCCCATGATCGCCATGCCGGTGGCGAGGCCCGGACGGTCAGGGAACCACTTGATGAGGGTCGAGACCGGAGAGATGTAGCCGATGCCCAGGCCGATGCCGCCGATGACGCCGTAGCCGAGGTAGAGCAGCCACAGCTGGCTGGTCGCGATGCCGAGCGCCCCCACGAGGAACCCCGCCGACCAGCACGTCGCGGCCGCGACCATCGCGCGACGGGGACCACCGGTGTCGACCCAGGTGCCGAACACGGCCGCCGAGACACCGAGCATGACGATCGCGATCGAGAAGACGATGCCGATCGCGGTGAGGCTGGTGTCGAAGTGCTGCACGAGCGAGGCCTTGTAGACGCTCGTCGCGTACACCTGGCCGATGCACAGGTGCACGGCCAGGGCGGCCGGCGGGATCAGCCACCGGTTGAATCCCGGTCCGGCGATGGTGCGCTCGCGGTCGAGGAAGTGCGTGGACATGGTCCCCCTTGGTCGATCTCACGAGCGCGGCGGCGACCCGTGTGACGTGCGTCTCGCACGATACGAGACATGACGACGTCCCGCGCGCCCACCGGCCACGGGGCCCGAGCGTTCCACGACTCGCACTAGGGTGGGCGGGTGAGCTCCAGCCCCGGTCGCATCTTCCTGTCCCGCATCGTCGGGCAGGAGGTCTTCGACCCCGCGGGCGACCAGGTCGGCAAGCTCCGCGACGTCGTGGTCGCCGTGCGCTCCGCCCGCCAGCGGCCCCGTGTGGTGGGTCTGGTGGTGGAGGTCCTGGGCCGTCGTCGGGTCTTCCTGCCGATCGGGAGGGTCACGTCGCTCGACTCGGGGCAGATCATCACGACCGGTGTGCTCAACGTCCGCCGCTTCGAGAAGCGCAGCAGCGAGACCCTGGCCATCCACGAGCTCCTCGACCGCACGGTGTCGCTGCCGGACCAGCGGGGCGGCACGGTCTACGACCTGGCCATGGAGCAGGACACCCGGCGCGACTGGTTCATCGGCACCGTCGCCGTGCAGGAGACGGGCAAGCGGTTCGGTCGGCGCGGCGCCACCCACGTGGTCGACTGGGACGAGGTCACCGGCCTCGTCGGCGAGGAGACCGCCCAGGGCGCGACGCACCTGCTCGCGACGATGGACGAGATGCGACCCGCAGACCTCGCGAACGCGCTGCTCGACCTCCCGGCCAAGCGCCGCACCGAGATCGTGGGCGAGCTCGTGGACGAGCGGCTCGCCGACGTCCTCGAGGAGCTTCCCGACACCGTCCAGGTGGAGATCCTGGGGGTGCTCGACCCCGAGCGCGCGGCCGACGTGCTCGAGGAGATGGACCCCGACGACGCCGCCGACCTGCTGGGCGAGCTGCCGGCGGCCACGTCGGAGCAGCTGCTGGCCCTCATGGAGCCCGAGGACGCCGAGGACGTCCGCCGCCTGCTGGTCTACGAGGACCGCACGGCCGGCGGCATGATGACCACCGAACCGGTCATCCTTCCGCCCGACGCCACGATCGCCGAGGCGCTCGCCCGGGTCCGCGAGCCCGAGATCGGCCCGGCCCTGGCCTCGATGGTCTACGTGTGCCGGCCCCCCGTCGAGACGCCCACCGGCCGCTTCCTCGGGATCGTGCACGTGCAGGCGCTCCTGCGCGAACCGCCGTCGACCCTCGTCGGCGGGCTCGCCGACAACGACATCGACTGGCCCCGACCCGACGCGACGCTCGAGCAGGTCGCCAGCCTGCTGGCCTCCTACGACATGCTCGCGCTGCCCGTCGTCGACGAGAACAACCACCTCATCGGTGCCGTCACCATCGACGACGTCCTCGACCACCTGCTCCCCGAGGGCTGGCGCGAGCGTGATCCGAGCCCACGTCCGGCGGAGGTGACCAGCCGTGGCTGAGCGATCCGACGGTCGACGCCGACGCCCCGAGATCGGGCGGTCCCGCGGCGACCGCGACCAGGCCCGCCAGGAGCGGGCGCGGCTCGACCAGCCTCGCGACCGACGTCGCTCCCTGCGCCCCAGATCGGGCGACACCGACCGGTTCGGTCGCTTCGCGGAGACCTTCGCCCGGTTCATGGGCACGGCGAAGTTCCTCATCTGGATGACGCTGCTCATCATCATCTGGGTGGTGTGGAACGTCCCGTGGGGCCCGGAGCGCCCGCGCTGGGACGAGTACCCGTTCATCTTCCTGACCCTCATGCTGTCGCTGCAGGCGTCCTACGCCGCACCACTGATCCTCCTGGCGCAGAACCGCCAGGAGGCCCGCGACCGCGTGCAGCAGGAGCAGGACCGGCACGCCACCGCGCAGTCGCACGCCGACATGGAGTTCCTGGCCCGCGAGGTCGCCAGCCTGCGTCTCGGCCTCGGCGAGGTCGCCACCCGCGACTTCCTGCGCTCGGAGCTGCGCGACCTCCTGGAGTCGCTGCAGACCCCGCCCGACGACGAGGACGGCGAGCCCACCGAGCAGTGAGGCTCGCCTGCGGGACCGGGACGCAGGTCCCGCCCGTACGATGGGCCCATGGCATCCGTCACCGACGAGTCCGTCACCGAGGAGCGGGTCCGCGAGGCCCTCGGCAGCGTGATCGACCCCGAGATCAAGCGTCCCGTCACCGAGCTCGGCATGGTCGACACGATCACGATCGACGACACGTCGATCACCGTGCGCATCCTGCTGACCGTCTCGGGCTGTCCCCTCAAGGAGACGCTCACCCGTGACACCACGGAGGCCGTCCAGAAGGTGGCCCCCCAGCACACCGTGCACGTGGACCTCGGCGTCATGACCGACGAGCAGCGCAAGAGCATGCGCGAGATGCTGCGCGGCGGCCAGGCCGAGCGCGAGATCCCCTTCGCCCAGGCCGGTTCGCTCACCAAGGTCTACGCGATCGCGTCGGGCAAGGGCGGCGTCGGCAAGTCCTCCGTCACCGTCAACCTGGCCGTGGCCATGGCCCAGCGCGGGCTGAAGGTCGGCATCGTCGACGCCGACATCTACGGCCACTCGATCCCCGACATGATGGGCGTCGGCGACCGGCGCCCCACCCAGGTCGACGACATGATCCTCCCGGTGCCGGTCGCGGTCCCCGGCTCCCCGGACGCCCCCGACGTCAAGGTGATGAGCATCGGCATGCTCAAGCCCAAGCGTGACCAGGTGGTCGCGTGGCGCGGGCCCATGCTCGACCGCGCCCTCGTGCAGATGCTGAGCGACGTGTTCTGGGGCGACCTCGACGCCCTGCTCCTCGACCTGCCCCCGGGCACCGGCGACATGGCCATCAGCCTCGGCCAGCACCTCTCCAACGCCGAGGTCGTCGTGGTCACCACGCCGCAGCAGGCGGCTGCCCAGGTCGCCGAGCGGGCCGGGACGATGGCCTCGATGATGCACCAGCGCGTGGTCGGCGTCATCGAGAACATGTCGTACCTGCTCACGCCCGCCGGCGAGCGGCTCGAGGTCTTCGGCAGCGGCGGCGCCGAGACCGTCGCACGCACCCTCGGCCAGCGGCTCGGCCACGACGTGCCCGTGCTCGGCAAGGTGCCGCTCGAGGAGCAGCTGCGCGTCGGTGGCGACGACGGCCTGCCGATCGTCGCCACCCACCCCGACAGCGAGTCCGCGAAGATCCTGCTGCAGGTGGCCGACTCCCTCACCGGCCGTTCCCGCGGCCTGGCCGGGATGCAGCTCGGTCTCGCGCCCGTCGGCCGACTCTGAGGAACCGGCCGTGTTCGGGATGGGCTGGCCGGAGATCGGCCTGATCCTCGTGGTCGGCCTGCTGCTGTTCGGACCGGACAAGCTCCCGGGCATGGCCAAGCAGGCGGCTCAGATGGTGCGCACCGTGCGGCGGATGGCCGACAACGCCAAGAACGACCTCGGGCGTGAGCTCGGCCAGGACTTCTCCGACGTCGACCTGCGCAGCCTCGATCCGCGCGACGTGGTGCGACGCCACCTGCTCGAGGAGTCCGAGACGCCCACGCGGGACCGGATCCTGCGTCCCGGCGAGCGGCCGCCGCACGACGACGAGGCGACCTGAGGGTTACCCGTCGTCGCGGGAGCCGTCAGGCGGCGATCCAGGTCGTGACGCGGCTGAGGCCGTCGCCCAGGCGTTGACGCAGCCCGGGCTCGCCGGGCGGAGCGGGCAGGTCGCGCAGGGCCGGCGCCAGCCGGTCGTCGCCCACGTCGGTCACGATCGTGTACACCACGCCGTCCGCGTCCCACGTGACGATGCGCTCGCGCGGGGTCTCCCGCACCCACACGGACCGGTCGGCGAGCCGCCGAGGCTCGAATCCGCGCAGGCCGTCGGTGTCGAGCGCGCCGTTCTGCTCGTGCAGGACCAGGCGGTGCGGGCCGTCGGTGTACGTCAGCGAGACAGCCCCCTCCTCCTGCAGACGCCCCTCGACGCGCTCGAGGTCGTCACCCAGCTGGCCGTGGCAGGGCCAGCCGTTGGCGGTCAGGTCCTCCATGACCGCGGCCGTCATGACGTCGTTGCCCATCGTCGGACCCGTGCCGTGGAAGTCGGCCGCGTAGGTCTCGACGGGCGGCACCACCTCGTCGCCGATGCCGCGAGCGCTCCCACCGGCCAGGTAGGCCGCCAGCGCCACGGCGAGGGATGCGCCCACCAGGACGCCCGCCGCGCCGAGGGTGCTCGACCGCATGATCCGGGCCCAGGCGCTGGGCGTCGGAGGGGGCGGGGACGCCGGTACGGAGCTGAGCGAGGCGAGCAGCGATGCCGGGGGGCGCACGTCGGCGGACACCTGCATGCGGCGCTTGAGCTGACGCTGCTGCGCCACCGCCTCGCGGCACTGCTCGCAGGACTGGACGTGACGCGCTGCGACCTCCGTGGCATCGGGCGAGAGCTGCCCGTCCACGAAGGCGGCGACGTCGGCGTCCAGATGGGCCATCAGGCTCCTACGGCTCCGAGGAACCGGGTCCGGCCGGCGGTCGGCGCGCGGTGCGCGAGGGCGTGCCGCAGCTGCGTACGACCCCGGTGGATGCGCGAGCGGACCGTGCCGATCTTGACGCCCAGCACGTCAGCGATCTCCTCGTACGACAGCCCCTCGACGTCGCACAGGACCACCGCGACGCGGAACTCCTCGGTGAGCGACGACAGAGCGGCCTCGATGTCGGGGTCGAAGGCGGCGTCGTGCACGACCGACTCGGGCCGCTGCTCACGACCCTCCAGACGCTCCTCGGCACCGTCGCTGAAGCCGTCCATGCGCAGCTTGCTCGTCCGACGCACCCGGTCGAGGAACAGGTTGGTGGTGATGCGGTGGATCCAGCCGTTGAAGTTGCCCGGCTCGTAGCGGTCCAACGAGCGGAACACGCGGATGAAGACGTCCTGGGTGAGGTCCTCGGCGTCGTGGCGGTTGCCGGTGAGCCGGTACGCCAGGCGGTACACGCGGGCGGAGTGCTCCTCGACGATGGTCTCCCACGCGGTGTCGGCGTCCGTCGAGCCCTCGCCCGTGCGGGCGTTGCGCTCAGCGGTCATGACCTGCGTGCTCACGTCTTCTTCCTTCATGCATCGATCGTCGTGCCGTCTCCTGAGAGAACGCCCAGAGGACGCTGACGGTTCCCTCTCGATCATGGCGCATCCTGGGGCCTGCCACGACACGGCGAGCCCCGGGGCACGCAACGCCGCCAGCCGACGCGACCTCACTATGCTGGCCCCACAGCCGCCGGACCCCCGGCACGCGCCACCGAGGAGTCATCATCACCAGCGAAGCCAGCCTCAGCTACGTCGAGGGCTACCTGAGCGAGGACGACCACCTCGCCGACGCGCGCCGCCGAGCCGACGAGGTGGGCGTGAGCCCGATCGGGGCTGCCGGTGGGGCGACACTGCGCTTCCTGGCGTCCGTGCTGGACGCGCGTGCGGTCGCCGAGGTCGGCACGGGCACGGGCGTGTCCGGGCTGTGGCTCCTGCGCGGCATGGCCGACGACGGCGTGCTCACGTCGGTGGACCTCGAGGCGGAGCACCAGCGTCACGCCCGGCAGGTCTTCACCCAGGCCGGGGTCGCGCCGCAGCGCTTCCGGCTGATCGCCGGGTCTGCGCTCGACGTCATGCCCCGCCTCACCGACGAGGGCTACGACCTGGTGTTCGTCGACGGCGACAAGGTCGAGTACGGCGAGTACCTGGAGCAGTCACTGCGCCTCGTGCGCGTGGGCGGGGTCGTGGTCTTCGACAACGCGCTCTGGCACGACCGCGTGGCCGACCCCGAGCGCCGCGACGCCGAGACCGTCGCGATCCGCGAGCTGCTCACGCAGGCCGCCGTCGACGAACGACTCGTGCCGGCCCTGCTCCCGGTGGGCGACGGCCTGCTGGCCGTGCGCCGCGTGGCCTGAGCGCCCGGCTCAGGTCTCGAAGGCCGGCGCCGAGCGGAAGCCGGCGGGCCCCCGCACCACGGCGACGATCTCGCAGGCCTCGATGAGCTCGGGTGGACTGCCGATGATGCGGCTGCCCGGGAGCTCGGCGGCCCCGGACTCCATGTCGGCCTGGAACGCGGCGCGTGCCTCGGCATTCACGAACACGTAGGTGCCCTCGAACCACTCGCCCTCGCGGGCGCGCCAGGACTTGAACCGCAGGCCCTCGAGCCCCGCGAAGCGGGCGAAGCTGACGTCCTCGATGTACGCGCGCAGCTGCGCGAGGGTGTCCTCGGGTGCGCCGGTCAGGGACCAGCGCATCGTCAGACCGAACAAGCTCAGACAGCCTTGAGCGCGTCGCCGAGCGTCTCGGCTTCCTCGTTGTTGAGCTCGACCACGAGACGTCCGCCGCCCTCGAGCGGGACCCGCATGACGATGCAGCGGCCCTCCTTGGTGACTTCCATCGGTCCGTCACCAGTACGAGGCTTCATGGCCGCCATGGGTTCCCCTTCCATTCGGTGACCGCCTTCCGGTCGCCTCAGGTTCCTATTATCTCTCATGCCCCCTCATCACTTCCCACCGGTGCGAAGGACGACGTGAGCACTTCAGGTCAGGACCACGACAGCACGACGCCACACCCCTCCGCTCCGGGCGTGACGCGGGTCGACCTGCGCACCCGGTCCACCCCGGGGACGGGCACGATCGGGCCCGGATCGGCCACTCGACGTGTGCGTGACGCACTCACCACGCCCGGTGTCCGATGCCTGCTGCTCGTGCTCGACGAGTCCTCCGACGGGCTGGACGACGACACGGTCCTGGCCGTGGCCGATGCCTCGATGCCGGCGGTGGCTGCCGTCCTGGGGCCGATCGACGGGCACGCCACCGCCCTGGCTCTGGCCGCCGACCTACGGGTGGCCGCAGCCGACGCCACGGTGCGGGTGGAGCCCCTCGTGGGCGGCACGAGCGTCACCCTCCCGGGCGCCGTGGGCGAGGCGACGGCACGTCTGCTCCTGCTCGCGCCGCGGGCCGTCACCGCCACCGAGGCGCGACGCATCGGCCTCGTGCACGAGGTGCACACGGCTGACCGCGTGTCGAACGCCGCCACGGCGCTGGCCGCGGCAGTGGCCGACCGCGCGGGCCGCGGCGCCGCAGTGCGTCGGGCCTTGTCACCCGAGGGAGCCGGCACCAGCGTGGCGCGCGCCGTCGAGAACGAGGCCCGCCTGCGTGCCGTCGTGGACCTGCATCCTCAGGACTGAGCCGAGCGGGTCCGACGGGCCGAGCAGGCGACGGCTCCACGGTCACGGGACCGTGCTGGAGCCGTGAGGTCAGGCGAGCCTGCGCTGCTCCTCGGCCTGCTGCTGCCAGGCGAGCAGCTCGGTGCGTGCCTCGAGCTCGGCGCTCTGGCTCGCGGCCAGCTCGTCGCGCAGACGGCGCACCTCCGCGCGCGTGCCGAGCAACGAGTCGCGCGTCTGCTGGAGCTCTCCGTCGAGGGCGCCGGCGCGACGGGCGGCGGCCACGTGCTCGGCCTCTGCCTGGGCCAGGGCGACCTCAGCCTCGGCGATCTGCGCGGCCAGGTCCTCGATGCGGGTGTCGCGCACCTGCACCTTCTCGGCCATGGTGTCGGCGAAGGAGACCTGCTCGCGCTTGCGGCGGGCGGCCTCGCGGCTCTGCTCGTGAGCGGTGACCGCGCGGTCGCGGGCCCAGTCTCGACGCACCTGCGCGGTCTCGTTGGTCAGGAGCCGGGCGGCGACGGAGCAGACCGTCACGGCATAGGCGACCGCGACCGCGAGAGCGGCGACGGTCGCGACCACGATCGCCGCCGTGCCGGCGACGAGGGCGGACACGATGAGGACGACGGCAGCGAGGGTGCGCGCGGAACGGCGGCTGCGTCGAGCGGCGGAGCGGGGGGTGGTCATGGCGACAGGCTAGATCTCCCGGCCCCGTCGACACGGGAGCCACACCGTGACGCAGGGGACGGATGTGACAGGAGTGGTGCGTCAGGACCGTCGGGCCACGCACCCGACGAGGTGGTCGTCGACCATGCCGGTGGCCTGCATGAGGGCGTAGGCCGTGGTGGGACCGACGAACCTGAAGCCGCGACGCTTCAGCTCCCGCGCGAGGGCGGTGGACTCCGGCGACGTCGCGGGCACGTCGTCGACCGAGCGGGGCGCGACGTGCTCGTCGGGCGCGAACGACCACACGAGGTCGCTCAGGCTCTCGCCCAGCTCGAGGGTGGCGCGGGCGTTGGAGATCGTGGCCTCGACCTTGGCACGGTTGCGCACGATGCCGACGTCGGTGAGCAGCCGCTCCACGTCGGCGTCGTCGAACCGGGAGACCAGGGCGGGCACGAACCCGACGAAGGCGGCCCTGAACGCCTCGCGCTTGCGCAGGATCAGCGACCACGACAGCCCGGCCTGGAAGGCCTCCAGGCTGAGTCGCTCGAACATGGCTCGGTCACCGCGCAGCTCGCGCCCCCACTCCTCGTCGTGGTAGCGCTGCAGTGCCGGGTCGCTGCCCCAGGGACAGCGCTCGATCTCGTCGGGTCCCGTGACCGTCATGGCCCGATCCTGCCAGGCGCCGCGGACACACCGGTACGATGAGCCGCTCGCCGACGTCGTCGCCGCCGCACTCCCCTCGCCACTCCTCCACAGCCCGGAGCCCGACCGTGTCCCCCAGCCGCGCCCGCGTGCTCGCCCTCGTCGAGTCGTCCCGCTTCCAGTGGTTCATCATCGCGGTGATTGTCGTGAACGCCGCGGTGCTGGGCCTCGAGACCTCCCCGCAGCTGGTGCGCGAGGCCGGCTGGCTCGCCCCGCTCGGCTGGGTGACCGTGGCGGTCTTCGTGGTCGAGATCGGTCTGCGGATCTTCGCCCACCGCGGCGCGTTCTTCCGTGATGGCTGGAGCCTGTTCGACCTGTTCGTGGTGGCGGTCGCGCTCATCCCCGCCTCGGGTGCCTTCGGCGTGCTCCGGGTGCTGCGCGTCCTGCGGGTACTGCGTCTGCTGTCGGCCGTGCGGTCCATGCGTCGCGTGGTCGCGGCTCTCGTGGCCACGATCCCGGGCATGGTCTCCATCGGCGCCCTGCTCGTGATGCTCGTCTACGTGTCGGGCGTCGTCTCGACGCAGCTGTTCAGCACGACCGATCCCGAGCACTTCGGGGACCTGCCGACGTCGTTGCTGAGCCTGTTCCAGGTGATGACCGGTGACGACTGGGCCAACGTCGTCAGGCCGGTCACCGACGCCCATCCCGCCGCCTGGGTCTTCTTCATCTCCTACATCCTCGTCTCGACCTACATCGTCCTGAACCTGTTCATCGCCGTGGCCGTGGAGGCGCTGGAGATGCAGAAGGAGGACGACAAGCGCGAGATCGTGGAGGAGGTCGAGGAGAGCGAGCGCCTGGTGCTCGACGCGGTCACCGAGCTGCGCGCCGAGGTGGCCGCGCTCCGCGAGGAGATCAGCCGGCGCGGCTGACCCGCCGACGCTGGCGCGAGGCCTCGTAGAGCACGACGGACGTGGCGTTGGCCGCGTTGAGCGACGAGGCCGTCCCGGTCATCGGGATGTGCACCACCAGGTCGCAGGCGTCCCGCCATGCACTCGAGAGGCCACGGGTCTCGTTGCCCGTCACGACGACGGTCGGGCCGGTCAGGTCGGCGTCGGCCAGCTCGACCTCGCCGTGCTCGTCAGTGCCCACGACGGTGACGTGGCCCAGTGCGCGGCGCGCCGCCTCCACCCACGCGAGCACCTCGCGCGGGGAGCCCAGACGCACCGTCGGCACGGTCAGCGCCGACCCGGTGGACGCCCGCACCGCTCGCGGCTCGTACGGGTCGCACGCGTGGCCGCACACCACGAGACCGGTGCCGCCGAAGGCGTCGACCGACCGGGCGATGCTGCCGACGTTGCCCGGGCTCGACGGTCGGTCGAGCACCACCGTGAGCAGGTCCGCGGGAACCGGGAGCCGCGCGACGTCGTCGGCGGGCTGGACGACCACCAGCACGACCTCGGGTCGGTCCTGCTCCTGCTCGGCGAGCTCGGCGAGCAGCTCCGCCGACAGCTCGTACGGCGTGGCACCGGACGCGACGGCGCGGGAGAGCACGTCCCGGGCCCACTGCGACGGGCTCGGCCGGTCGTCGTGGAGCACGGCGTCGACGACCAGGCCGGAGCGGTCGACGGCGTCGAGCGCCACCGTCACCGGTCGCACGCCCTGCACGAGCATCCGACCGAGCTGGTGACGCTTGCGCCGGTTCCCCAGCAGCGCCTCCCACTGTTGGAAGGCGGCGTTGCGCGAGGTGACCCTCACGACGGCGCTACGCGGAGGTGACGGCGTCGAAGTGGGCGACCGCCTCGTCGACGTCGTCGGTGAGCAGCACGAGGTCGAGGTCGGCCTCGTTGATCTTGCCGTCGGGCAGCATCGTGTCGCGGAGCCAGTCGATGAGGCCCTGCCAGTACGCGGTGCCGAAGAGCACGATCGGGAACGTCGTGATCTTGCCCGTCTGGGAGAGGGTCAGCGCCTCGAACAGCTCGTCGAGGGTGCCGAAGCCGCCCGGCATGACGATGTAGCCCTGTGAGTACTTGACGAACATCGTCTTGCGCACGAAGAAGTAGCGGAAGTTGATGCCCAGGTCGACCCACTCGTTGAGTCCCTGCTCGTGCGGGAGCTCGATGCCAAGACCCACCGAGACGCCACCGCAGTCGCTGGCGCCACGGTTGGCCGCCTCCATGGCGCCCGGACCACCACCGGTGATGACGGCGTACCCGCGCTGGCAGAGCTTCTCGGCGACCTCGCGGGCCTTCTCGTACATCGGGTCGTCGGGCTTGGTGCGGGCCGAGCCGAACACCGACACGGCCGGTCCCAGCTCGGAGAGGGCCCCGAAGCCCTCCACGAACTCGGCCTGGATGCGCAGCACGCGCCACGGGTCGGTGTGCACCCAGTCCGTCGGTCCGCGCGAGTCGAGCAGACGCTGGTCGGTGGTGCTGGTGGGGATGCGATCGCGGCGCAGACGCACCGGACCCTTCTGGTAGCTCATGCGGTCAGCCATCTCCTGAGGGCGTCCTCGACGGTGCGCAGGTGCGCGACGGGGACGTGTTCGTCCTGCTTGTGGGCGTAGATCGGGTCACCGGGTCCGAAGTTGACCGCGGGGATCCCGAGCTGCGTGAACTGGGCGACGTCGGTCCAGCCGAACTTGGGGCGGGGCTCCGCGCCGACCGCAGCGACGAACGCGGCTGCCGCCGGGTGGTCGAGACCGGGCATGGCGCCGGGGGCGGAGTCGGTGACCGTGAGCTCGAAGCCCTCGAACACCTCCGTGAGGTGGGCCAGCGCGTCGTCCTCGCTGAGGTCGGGGGCGAAGCGGTAGTTGACCGTGACGGTGGCCAGGTCGGGCACCACGTTGCCGGAGACGCCCCCGCTGATGCCGACGGCGTTGAGGCCCTCGCGGTACTCGAGCCCGTCGATGACGACCCGGCGTGGCTCGTAGTCGCGCAGCCGGACGAGCAGCTCGGCGGCGTCGTGGATGGCGTTGTGCCCCATCCAGGAGCGCGCCGAGTGGGCGCGCTCGCCACGGGTGACGACGTCGACGCGGATCGTGCCCTGGCAGCCGGCCTCGACCGAGGCGACCGACGGCTCCATGAGGATCGCGAAGTCACCCTCGAGCAGCTCGGGGCGCTCCCGGGCGACGCGGCCGAGGCCGTTGTACTTCGCGGCGATCTCCTCGGCGTCGTAGAAGACGTACGTGACGTCGCGGTTCGGGTCGGGCAGACCGGCGGCGAGCCGCAGCGCGACCGCCACGCCACCCTTCATGTCGCAGGTGCCGAGGCCCCAGAGGGTGTCTCCGTCGAGACGGGTCGGGAAGTTCCCGTTCGCCGGGACGGTGTCGAGGTGCCCCGCGATGACGACCCGCTCCTCCCGGCCGAGGTCGGTGCGCGCCACGAGCGTGTGGCCGTCGCGCACGACGGTGAGGTGCGGGGCTGCCTCGAGCACCGCGGCGACGGCGTCGGCGATCTCCGCCTCCTGGAGGCTCTCCGAGGCGATGTCGCACAGGTCGACCGTCAGCCGGACGACGTCGCGCGAGGGGTCGAGGACGGCCATGGCGCCCACTCTAGGTCTCGCTCCCCCGGGTTCCCGTCACCCGGCCCGGGCGAGACGGATGTGTCGTCCGGTGCGGCGGGTGCGGTGACCTCGCATGTGGTGCTGCGTCGCTGTGGCTGAGCCTTCACTCGCTGCTGCGGCGCTGTGGCTGAGCCTTCACTCGCTGCTGCGGCGCTGTGGCTGGCGTTCTCGTGCTGCTGCGTTGCTGTGGCTGGGCTTCCACTCGCTGCTGCGTCGCTGTGACGCCGAGTGGGGTCGTTCTCCGAAAGTGCCTCGACCGGAGCGGGGGTCTGGGCCCGGGTGGGTCTGCGGGGCGCGGCCACGATTCTCCAACTGCGCGGAATCCACGCACGATTCGCCCTTCGCGTCGACCGTCCCTCGCGAAGGAAGCACCGTGGCGACGACTTTGGCCCCGTACGGGCAGGGATTCTCCCTCTCCGTGGAACGGTCCGCGCAAAGGGAGAATCCCTACCCCACTCAACGCGCGACTCTCCCGTGCGGACGCAGGATTCTGCCTTCGCGTGCCGAAGCCCGAACGATGCTGCGTTCACGACGGGATCCGGGCGCGAACACAGCATCCTTCACCCCCTCACGCACGAACGCAGAATCCTGCGTCCCCCGGAGCCACGCTCCGAGAGCCCGACCAAGCCCGGACCCGTCCGCCGGTCGAGGCCCTTTCGCAGACCGACCCGCCTCGCAGCCACAGCGACGCAGCAGCAAGAACGCGCACAGCCGGGGCTACGCAGCCGCAGGCCGAGACCCAGCAGCAGCGACGCAGCCGCAGGCCGAGACCCAGCAGCAGCGACGCAGCAGCGAGGACAGACCCAGCCACCTGAGAGCACGGCGACTCACGTTGCGGCTCCCCCGGGCGTGGGTAGCGTCCCGAGCATGGAGCTCACCGACGCCCGCGCCCTGGTCATCGGCGCCACCGGCGCCCTCGGCGGCGGCATCGCCCGCGCCCTCCACGAGGCCGGCGTCTCGCTGGCGGTCACGGGGCGTGACGCCGATCGGCTGGCGGCGATCGGTGAGGAGCTCGGCGCCCCCACGTTCGTGCTCGACGTCGTCGACGTCGAGCGTGCGTCGGCGACGGTGTCGCAGGCCGTCGACGCGCTCGGCGGGCTCGACCTCCTGGTCGTGGCCACCGGCGTCCCGGCGTTCGGTCCGGCGGTGGACGCCGACCCTGCCGTGGTCGAGGAGCTGTTCGCCGTGAACACGCTGGGGGCCACCGGCGTCGTGCGTGCCGCACTCCCCCACCTCGACGGTGGCGTCGCGGTCGTGCTGTCCGCGATCCTGGCCGACACTCCTACGGCCGGCATGGCCGACTACTCCGCGGCGAAGGCGGCGCTCTCGGCGTGGCTCACCGTCGCGCGCCGCGAGCACCGGCGGAGCACGCGCATCGTCGACGTGCGTCCGCCGCACCTCGACACCGACCTCGCGTCCCACGCGCTCTCCGGTGAGCCGCCGCGCCTGCCGGAACCACTGCCGGCTGCCGACGTCGTCGACGCCGTGCTGCGCGCGGTCGGCGACGACAAGGCGATCGAGGTCGTGTGGGACCGGCGCGACGGGCTGGTCGTGCGGTGACGCAGTAGCGTCGTGGACATGAGCCTCGACCCCGTCACGACCGACCTCCTGGACGACGCGTTCGGACGCGTCCGCGAGCTCGTGGAGCAGCAGTGCGCCGACCTCGACGAGTCCACCGCGACGTTCCAGGTCGACGACGGCGCCAACACGCCCGTCTGGCTGCTCTGGCACCTCGCCCGCGTGCAGGACGACCACGTGGCCGCCCTGGCGGACGTGCCGCAGGCGTGGGACACCTGGGCCGAGCGGTTCGCTCCGCACATCGGCGACGGCATCGAGCACGGTGACATCGGGTACGGCCACGACCTCGAGCAGGTGCTCTCGGTCCGACCTCCCTCCGAGCTGGTCGACGCGTACCACGCGGACGTCCACGCGCTCACGCGTCGATACCTCCGGACGCTCGACACGACCGAGCTGGCCCGGGTGGTCGACGAGCGCTGGGACCCGCCCGTCACCGCGTCGGCGCGCCTCGTGAGCGTGCTGGGCGACACCCTGCAGCACCTGGGCCAGGTCGCGTTCGTGGTCGGCGTGGCCCAGCGACGCACTCCGTAGGTCCTCCCCACCGTGACGCGCGGTCGTCGTCGGCCCACTCGTCGGGCTCAGACGTCGTGCGGCGTGAAGCGGTGGAACAGGACGTGGTCCTGCCACTGCCCGCCGATCTTGAGGTAGCGCGGCGCGCGTCCGAACGACTCGAATCCGGCACGCCGGAGCACGGCCTGGGAGCGCTCGTTGTGGGCCAGCGTGGCGGCCTGCAGCCGATGCAGCTCCAGGACGTCGAACGCGTGGGTGGTGATCTCCTCGACCGCGCGGGTCATCAACCCTCGCCCCTGCACGTCGGCGGCCAGCCAGTAGCCGACGTGGGCGTTCTGGAAGGCGCCGCGCACCAGGTCGTTGAGGTTGATCTCTCCGACCACCCGGTCGCCGTCGAGCACGACGAAGTACGCGCCCCGGCCCTGGACCATGGCCTCGAGTCGCCTCTCGAGGAGGTCGAGCTGGCCCTCGACGGTGTAGAAGTCGGCCTTGCGCTCGGGGCTCCAGGGGTCGAGGTGCTCGCGGTTGGTCGCCCACAGGTCGGCGAGGACCTCGGCGTCCGCGGGGTCGGGGACCCGCAGCACGCTCACCACGTGGCGCCTCGCTCGGCGAGCGCCTCGGCCAGGGTCGCCACCGCGCGCGGGCCGATGCCGTGCAGCGCGGCCACCTCGTCGCGATCGCGAGCAGCCAGCTCGTCGAGCGAGCCGATGCCGGCGCCGTGGAGCGCACGCCGTGCCGGGGCACCGATCGCGCCGAAGTCGTCGTCGCCCTCGGCAGCAGCCCTCGCCGCGTGCACGGACGCGTCGACGGCACCGGCCGGTGCGCAGTGCCGCCACGCCTCGTGGACCCAGTAGTTGAGCGCCATCCCGTCGATCGCGGTCAGGTCGACCAGGACGCCCGACGAGGTGGTCTGCACGCCGGGCAGCTCACCGGCCATGCGGGTGCGCGGCTCGATCCCGAGCGAGAGCGCCGCGCGCCCGTCGTCGGCGAGGGCGGCGAACACCGTGCCCGCGACCGCCCAGCCCCGTGTGGGGCCGACCTCGACCTGCTCGGCGCCCTCCTGCGCGAGGGCCGCCTTGCGCAGCTGCGCCCGGGACGTCACGCAGCGTCCTCGTCGAACACGCAGAACTCGTTGCCGTCGGGGTCGGCCATGACCGTCCAGGCCACCTCGCCGTCGGGTCGGCGCAGCACGGTGGCGTCGAGGGCCTCGAGGTCGGCGACGCCCGCGCCAGGGACGAGCGTGACGTCCCAGTGGAGCCGGTTCTTGACCGTCTTGGGCTCCGGCACCTCACAGAACACGATGCCCTCGAACGGCATGCCCGGGACGTCCTCCAGCCAGCTGAAGCCCTGCTCCTCCTCGCTGCCGACCGTGCCACCCCACACGCCCTGCCACCAGGCCGCCGCGGCGCGGTGGTCGGCGACGTCGACGCACAGCTCGTAGAGCCGGTAGTCGGGGACGTCGTCGCGGACGAACGTGCAGATCTCGTCGCCCTCGGGGCCGGCGACGACCGCCCACGGGAACTCGCCCTCGGCGCTGAGCCGCGTGGTCCCGGGCAGCAGCGGCGCGGCGGCGTGTACGTCCAGGTGCACCCGGTCCTTGACCGACTTCCGCTCGGGCACGACGCAGGGCCACACGGTGTGCCGAGGGGTGGGTCCCTCGAGGTGCACCTCGCCCTGCTCCCCCGCCGCACCCTCGTCGGGCACCACGCGAAGACCCAGCGTCTCGGCCCAGAAGGCCGCGGACGCGTGCAGGTCGTTCACGTCGATGCAGAGGTCTTTGTAGGTCACCAGCGCCATGCGGTCCACGCTAGGTCCACTCACCGACCGGCGCCAACGACGGATCGGTAGGTTGAGGGCCATGAGCGAGCAGAGCGCGTACGGATACGGCCTGGCCACCCTCACCGAGGATGCCGACGTCCTCGACGTCTGGTTCCCCGAGCCCCGGCTCGGCGCCCCCGGGCACGACCCGGAGCCCGAGGAGCTCACGGCACTCACCGGTGAGGACCCGGTGCGCCAGGTCCGCAAGGCCGTGGTGCACGTGGTCGCGCCGGACCTCTCGGCCCCGCCCGCCGACGTCTACGACGTGTGGCTGCGCCTGCACCTGCTCTCGCACCGTCTCGTCCAGCCGCACGGGGTCAACCTCGACGGCCAGTTCGGGCTGCTCACGAACGTCGTCTGGACCACCATCGGTCCGTGCGCGGTCGCCGGGTTCGAGCACACCCGCGCCCGCGCCCGCGCCGCCGGCCTCACGGCCAACGTGACCAGCATCGACAAGTTCCCCCGGATGACCGACTACGTGATCCCCTCCGGTGTGCGCATCGGCGACGCCGACCGCGTGCGCCTCGGCGCGCACCTGGCCGAGGGCACGACCGTCATGCACGAGGGCTTCGTGAACTTCAACGCTGGAACGCTGGGCCACGCCATGGTCGAGGGCCGCATCTCGGCCGGTGTCGTCGTGGGCGACGGCACCGACGTCGGAGGCGGCGCGAGCATCATGGGCACGCTCTCGGGTGGTGGCACCGAGGTGATCTCGATCGGCCGCAACAGCCTGCTCGGGGCCAACTCCGGCATCGGGATCTCGCTCGGCGACGACTGCGTGGTGGCCGCCGGGTGCTACGTCACGGCGGGCACCAAGGTGCGCACGCCGGACGGCTCCGTGGTGAAGGCAGCGGAGCTGAGCGGGCAGGACAACCTGCTGTTCCTCACCAACAGCGAGACCGGTCAGATCGAGGCGCGGCCCCGTGGCGAGCGACGCGGCATCGAGCTGAACTCCGACCTGCACGCCAACTGACTCCAGCCCGACCAGGGGCCAGGCGCCCGGTCGGATTCACGTCGTCTGCCTAGGCTGACGACGTGAAGCTGCGCTGGGTCCTCCTGGGCGCCGTCCTCGTGGCCGGTGTCCTGGTGGCGGTCGTCGTGACCGATCGCACGCCGCTGCGCACCGAGTACTGCGTGGCGCGGGTGGGCGAGACGCGTGCGCAGGTGGACGTGGAACAGGCGCGCTGGTCGGCCCTCATGGCCGCGACGGCGCAGAACCGCGGGCTTCCCCCACGCGCCACCACGATCGCGATCGCGACCGCCTTCCAGGAGTCCAAGGTCCGCAACATCGACTTCGGCGACCGGGACTCCGTGGGTCTGTTCCAGCAACGTCCGTCGCAGGGGTGGGGCACGGTCGAGCAGATCCTCGACCCGCACTACGCCATCGGGAAGTTCTACGACGGCCTCGTGAAGGTCGACGACTACACGTCGCTGGAGATCACGGTCGCGGCGCAGGAGGTGCAGCGCTCGGCGTTCCCGGGCGCCTACGCCCAGCACGAGGACTACGCCCGTGCCCTCGCCTCCGCCCTCCGGGGCTACAGCCCCGCCGCGTTCACCTGCCAGGTCAACGCGGTCGGCGGCGGTTCGGTGCGGACCGTGGCGGCCGACGTGGACAAGGCGTTCGGGGAGATCCCCCGCAGCACCGACGACGCCGAGGACGCACTCACGTACCGCCTCGACGGCGACGCCGCCGACGTGCGGGCGCGGGGGTGGGCCCTGGCGCACTACCTGGTGGCCAACGCGGCCGACCTGCAGGTCGCCTCGGTCTCCTTCGACGGGCTGCGCTGGACCGCTGCGTCCTCGCCGGACGGCTGGGTCGCCGACGAGGGCGCCCGCGACGACCGTGTGGTCATGTCCGTCCGCTGACCCGGCGGGGGTGCCGGGCTACGGGCGGCGAACGACACCGGCGGTGTGCTCGTCGACAGGCTCGGGGACCAAGGGTGTGAGACCCGCCCTACTCACGGGTCACGAGTCCCGGCCATACTGTCGGGCAGTCCCGACGTCTGCAGGAAGAGACCCGCGTGCGCAACCCCCGTGCATTCCTCCGTCCGCTCGCCGTCGGAGCTCCCGCTCCGCTCGCCGAGGTGCCGTTCCGTCCGAGCCGGATGATCCACTTCTTCGACCCGAGCAACGAGAAGATGGCGGCGAAGGTCCCCGACATCGCCTCGAAGGTCGACATCATCCTCGGCAACCTCGAGGACGCGATCAAGACCGAGAAGAAGGAGGCCGCACGCCAGGGTCTCGTCGACATCGCGAAGGCCACCGACTTCGGCGACACGCAGCTGTGGGTGCGCGTCAACAGCCTCGACTCCCCCTGGGTCCTCGACGACCTGACGACGCTGGTCACCGAGATCGGCGACAAGCTCGACGTCATCATGGTGCCCAAGGTCGAGGGCGCCCAGGACATCCACTACGTCGACCGTCTGCTCGCCCAGCTCGAGGCGAAGGGGAACGTGCAGAAGCCGTTGCTCGTGCACGCGATCCTCGAGACCGCGCTCGGCGTGACGAACGTCGAGGAGATCGCCGCCGCCAGCCCGCGCATGCAGGGCATCAGCCTCGGCCCGGCCGACCTCGCGGCGAGCCGCCGCATGAAGACCACGCGCGTGGGTGGCGGCCACCCGGGCTACCTGGTGCGCCAGGACCCCACGGGCGAGGACCTCACCGAGGGCCGCACGACGTACCAGCAGGACCTCTGGCACTACACCATCGCGCGCATGGTCGACGCCTGTGCCGCGAACGACATCCTCCCGTTCTACGGACCGTTCGGTGACATCAAGGACGTCGTGGCCTGCGAGGACCAGTTCCGCAACGCGTTCCTGCTGGGCTGTGTCGGGGCGTGGAGCCTGCACCCCGTGCAGATCGACATCGCCAAGGCGGTGTTCTCGCCGAGCGCCGAGGACGTGGCGCACGCCAAGAAGGTCGTCGAGGCGATGGGCGACGGCTCCGGTGCCGTGATGATCGACGGCAAGATGGAGGACGACGCGTCCTGCAAGCAGTGCCTCGTGATGCTCGACCTCGCCCGTGAGCTGGCCGACCGCGACCCCGAGCTGAAGGAGCTGTACGACCTGTGAGCACTCCCGCCATCCGCCCCCGCCGCTCCGTCCTCTACATGCCGGGTGCGAACGAGCGCGCCCTGGAGAAGGCCAAGACGATCGACGCCGACGCGCTGATCCTCGACCTCGAGGACTCCGTCGCACCCGACGCCAAGGTGCAGGGGCGTGAGAACGTGTGCGCGGCCGTCCAGTCCGGCGCGTACGGCCATCGCGAGCTCGCGATCCGCGTGAACTCCATCGGCACCGAGTGGCACGACGACGACGTCCGCGCCGCCGCGGCAGCCGGACCCGACGCCGTGCTCGTGCCCAAGGTCGAGTCGGCCGAGCAGGTGCGGGCGCTCGTCGCGGCGCTCGAGCAGCACGGCGCCCCGGAGCACACCCAGCTGTGGGCCATGATCGAGACCCCGCGGGCCCTCCTGCACGCCGAGGAGATCGCGGCCGCGCACGAGCGCCTCACCGTCGTCGTCATGGGGACGAACGACATCGTGAACGAGACCTACGGCCTGCACGTCCCGGGACGCAACGCCACCGTGCTCACGTCGCTGGCGTGGACGCTCCTGGCGGTGCGCGCCGCCGGCAAGGTGATCATCGACGGCGTCTACAACGCGGTCAAGGATCCGGAGGGCTTCGAGGCCGAGGCCCGCCAGGGTCGCGAGATGGGCTTCGACGGCAAGACCCTCATCCACCCCTCGCAGGTGGACCCGGCCAACACGATCTTCGCGCCGTCGGACGACGACGTCGAGCGGGCGACCGGCCTCATCGAGACGTTCGAGGAGGCCAAGGCCGCGGGCCAGGGCGTCGTGACGTTCAACGGCAAGATGGTCGAGGAGCTGCACGTGCGCGATGCGCGACGCATCCTCGCCTTCCACGAGGCGCTCGCGGGTCGCTGACCCGGCCCGACGCGACGAGGGCCCCGTCCGGTGGACGGGGCCCTCGCGCGGTCGGTCCAGCAGGACTGCTCAGCGGTAGGACCGCTGGCTCAGCACCTGCAGCTGGTGCGCGTCCTTCACGGCCTGCGCCTCGCGGCGCTGCCGGACGCTCTCCAGCAGGACCTGTCGGTCGGTCTCCGACATCTCGTCCCAGGCGCGCTTGCGGCGTGCACCGGGGCGAAGGGGGTTCCGTGCCATCGCGTTCACCCCCTCTCCAGGGATTCCGTCGCGGTCGGTCCTGGTCGGGGCCGTGGCGATCTGGTCGGTCGTCGGGGTGTCTGCGGGCAAGGTGTCGGTGTTCTGGTGCTGGTTCATTGCGCGCCTCCTTTCTGCGAGATGGTCGGGTGTGGTCGAAGGGATGGGATCGTGGGTGGGCAGACGAGAAGAGCCGCCCTGGACGTGGTGTCCTGAGCGGCTCGAAGCCAGGGTGTCGGTCAGCGATGCTGACGTGACGGATCTGGCTAGACGGAGACTGCGCCGAGGACGGGGGAGCCGGCGAACGCGGCACCACGGGACGTGTGATCGAAGGCGATCGGTGTCGTGGTCTGGTTCATTGCGGCTCACCTCCTCAGGCGGTCTGGTGTCGTCACCGTAGCGCACCCGGGCCGCCGAGCGCCACCGTCCGCGGGCGCGTGTCCCGCCGACCTCGAGCGCCGCGTCACTCGAAGTCGAGTGCGGCGTCGATCTCGTCGCGGCTCGCGCCGCAGACGAACATCAGGTCGGCGGCGATGGACCGAACCTGGGCCGTGATGGCTGCCGTGTTGAGCGTCATCGTGTCCGGCAGCGCCGCGACGGCGGTGCGGGCGGCCTCGACGAGCTGGTCGCGGGCGCCGGCGAAGTCGTCGAGCGAGGACAGGTCGTCGGCGATGACGTCGACGGCCTCGGCGAGGGCCTCGACGGACTGCTCGAGGGCGTCCGGGCCGACCTCGTCATGGCGCAGCATCGCGCTGACCCGCCGTGCGAGCACCCGGGAGTCACGGATGGCGTTGTCGAAGTCGCGGACGGCTCCGACGTAGAGCGCCAGGTGCTCGCGCTGTCGCCAGCGCATGGGCGACATGCGGGCGATCTCGCTGACGTTGCGTGCCGTCGCGTCGAGGGAGTCGATGCTGCCCTGCATGCCGCGGGCCCGCTCGAGCGCCTCGTCGGCCACGCCGGGGTCACGCTCACGCAGGGACCGCGCGGTCCCCCGCAGCACCGAGGCCAGCTGACGCAGCAGACGCTGCACCTCCGCATCGATGTCGCGCACCGGGTTGCGGGGCAGCAGCAGGACCATGGCCATGCCGCACAGGCCACCGATCAGCGCGTCGAGGAAGCGGGTCAGTGCAGGGTTGCCCGCTCCGGCCGCGGGCACGACGGCCGCCAGCAGCACGGCGGAGTTGGCGGCCTGCGTCAGGGCCAGGCCCCGGATGCCGGTCAGCGTGGCCGCGACGACCGTGAGCAGGACGACGAGCGCCATCTGCGCCGGCCCGCGTCCGATCGTCAGGATGATGAGCTCGCCCACGAGCACCCCGAGCGCCACACCGACGACGACCTCGACGAGGGTGCGACCGCGCAGACCACCGCCCGCGGTGATGACGACGACCGCGGCGATCGGGGCGAAGAACGCCTGCTGGTGCCCGAACACCTGGGTGGCGATGAGGAACGCGGCCGCGGTCGCGATCCCCAGGCGGAGCATCAGTCGCCAGCGACGGCGCAGCAGCAGGAGGCGGTCGAGGAACGTCTCCTCGCTGCGGCGCAGACGGATGCGGCGCAGGGGGACGTCACGACCCGTGCCGCTCATCGATCCTCCGCTCCCCCACGTCCGGCCCCACCTACGACACCACTCGTCCCCACCGTGCCCGCGCCGCTCACAGGTACAGGCCGGTCTGGCCCTCCTCGATGCGCTCCGACGCGACCGCGTGCAGGTCGCGCTCGCGCAGCAGCACGAAGCTCTCGCCCCGCACCTCGACCTCGGCGCGCTCCTCGGGATCGAAGAGCACCCGGTCGCCGACCTCGACGGCCCGGACGTGTGCGCCGACCGCCTCGACCTTGGCCCACGCCAGCCGCTTGCCCATCGTCGCGGTGGCCGGGATCAGGATGCCACCACCGGAGCGCCGCTCCCCCGCCTCCTCGTCGATCGAGACGAGCAGGCGGTCGTGCAGCATCCGGATGGCGAGCTTGCCGCCGTCGTCCCGCGCTCCCTCGGTGCCGGGCATGGTCAGCCGAGCACCCGGCGCAGCACGACGATCGCCGCCACGGAGCCCACGACGCCGAGCACCACGGGCACCACGGTCTCGTAGCGGACCGAGCCGTCCGGGCCCACGAACTTCGCCTTCACGTCGGCCAGGCTGCGCCGCGCGATGTTCTTGGGGTTCGTGCGGTCGACCAGGGCGTCGACGGTGTCGGCGAGCCGCTCGCGGATCTGCTCGATCTCGTCGACCAGCTCATCGGTCTGTGACGTGCCCACGTGGCGCCTCTCGTCGGTGCGGACTGGTCTTGCAAGGATAGGGGCCATGACGACGCGACTGCAGCCCGGTGACACCGCACCCGACTTCACCCTCCCCGACGACACGGGCCAGGAGGTCTCGCTGTCGAGCCTGCGCGGCGGCAAGGTGATCGTGTACTTCTACCCGGCGGCCATGACACCGGGGTGCACGAAGCAGGCCACCGACTTCTCCGGGGCGCTCGACGACCTGCAGGCCGAGGGCTACACCGTCGTCGGCATCAGCCCGGACAAGCCCGAGAAGCTGGCGAAGTTCCGGGAGCGCGACGGGCTCACCATCACGCTGCTCTCCGACGTCGACCGCTCGGTCATGACCGCGTGGGGCGCCTTCGGCGAGAAGAAGCTCTACGGCAAGGTCGTCGAGGGCGTCATCCGCTCCACGGTCGTGGTCGGCGAGGACGGCGCCGTCGAGGTGGCCCAGTACAACGTGAAGGCCACGGGTCACGTGGCCAAGCTGCGCCGCGACCTCGGGCTCGACGCCGCCTGACCCCGAACCCCCTGGCCTAGGCTGGGGGCGCACTCGCCGGTGTGGTGGAACTGGTAGACACGCAGGATTTAGGTTCCTGTGCCCCAGGGCGTGCAGGTTCGAGTCCTGTCACCGGCACCCGCTCCCCGCGGCCACGCCGTGCGGCGGACCCGGGTCACGGCAGACTGTGGCCATGGTCCTGGTCATCGGTGAAGCCCTCGTCGACATCGTCGAACGCCCCGACGGGTCGCGCACCGAGCATCCCGGCGGCAGCCCCGCCAACGTGGCGGTCGGGCTCGGACGCCTCGGCGTCACCCCGGTGCTCGCCACGAGCCTGGCCACGGACGACCTGGGGGCGCTCGTGCGCATGCACCTCGCGGAGTCGGGCGTGCGCCTCATGCCCGGGCTCAAGGAGCTGGAGCGCACCTCCACCGCCGTCGCCACGCTGGCCGAGGACGGCAGCGCGAGCTACGACTTCGACATCTGCTGGGACCCGGGCCGCATCTGGGCCGAGGAGGTCCCCGACATCGTCCACACGGGCTCGATCGCCGCGTTCCTGGAGCCGGGCGCCGACGACGTCGAGGACGCCCTGCGTCGGCTCGCGCCCATGTGCACCGTCACCTTCGACCCCAACGTCCGTCCGTCGCTCCTGCCGAGCCGCGCCGAGGCACTGGACCGGATGGAGTCCCTGCTGCCGCTGTGCGACGTGGTCAAGGTCAGCGACGAGGATCTCGCCTGGCTCGAGCCGCACAGCGACCCCGCCGACACCGCCCGCAGCTGGCTGGCGGCCGGACCGGCGGCCGTCGTCATGACGATGGGTGCCCGGGGTGCGCGCACGTACACGCACCGCGGCTCCATCGCCTCGAGGGCGCAGGCCTCCCACGTGGTCGACACCGTCGGCGCCGGCGACGCCTTCATGTCGGGCCTCATCGCGGGCCTCAAGGACGACGGGCTCGACGGTGCGGCCGGCAGCACGCGCCTGCACGCCTCCGACCTCACGCTGTGGCGCAGCGTCACCGACCTCGCGTCACGCTGCTCCGCGTTCGTGGTCGGCCGCGCCGGCGCCCAGCCTCCGTGGGAGCACGAGCTCTGAGCTCGGCGCCGAGGCTCAGGGGACGAGCTTCGGCAGGTTCGCGTTGATCTTCTGGGTCAGCACCTTCGCCACGGCGGCGGCCACGCCGGGCACCGGGGCGTCGAAGTGGATCGTGTAGTCCAGGTGGGTGCCACCGTCGGCGGTGGGCGTCAGCACCTGGATGCCCCGGTGTCCCTTCAGCGGGCTGCCCTGGGTGATCTCGTACTCGATGCGCTCGTCGGGCTCGGAGACCACCACGGTCTCGACGAAGCCGGGCAGCGGTCCGAGCTTGAGCGTGCGGGCCGAGCCGACCCCGTTGCGCGACGTGTGGCCGTCCCGCAGCCGCGTGATGTTCGCCCCGAAGAGGGGACCGAGGTTCTCGTGCTCGCCGAGCGCGGCGAACACGTCGGCCGGGGCGGAGCGGAAGGTGTGGGTCACGTGGACACGGGGCTGACCGAGGGCGCGGGTTTCAGGCATGGCCGACATCCTAGAGTGAGCGCGTCATGTTCCGCGTCCTGTTCCACGAGCCCCGCATCCCCGGCAACACCGGGAACACGATCCGGCTCGCCGCCGCCACCGGGGCGGAGCTGCACCTGGTGGAGCCGCTCGGCTTCGACCTGTCCGAGCCGAAGCTGAAGCGCGCCGGGCTCGACTACCACGACCTGGCGACCCTCCACGTCCACGCCGACCTGGAGACGGCACTGGACGCCCTCGGCGACGCACGCGTCCTCGCGTTCACGACCGGGGCCACGCGCTCCTACGCCGACGTGTCGTACGAGCCTGGCGACGTGCTGCTGTTCGGCGCCGAGCCGACGGGCCTGCCCGACGAGGTGCTCGCCCACCCTCGCGTGACCGACCGCCTGCGGCTGCCGATGCTGCCCGCACGTCGGTCCATGAACCTCGCCAACTGCGCGGCGATCGTGGTCTACGAGGCCTGGCGCCAGCACGGCTTCGCCGGTGGTTCCTGACGCCTCGCCGGCCACCGATGACGTTTCGGTGACTTCTCCGGATCCATCGGTTCCTGGCCGTCCGCGGACGTAGGCTGGTGCTCTTCTCGGGGAGGACAGCAGGGGACCATGGCACGACACGGACACGGACGGCGCGTGCTGGTCACCGTCGCCCTGGCCCTGCTCATCAGCCTCGGTGTCACCGCGGGGCGGCAGGGTGCCATCGGCACCGAGCCCGGCACCGGACCCTTCCCCCAAGGCATGGTCGTGGTGGGCGACTCCATCACCGCGCGCTACGACGACGACCCAGGCAGCGCCGAGCAGGGCTGGTGGAGCCTCGTCGGACGTCACTTCGACACCGAGGTGCGCACCTTCGCGCAGTCGGGATCCGGGTACCAGCGCCCCGGCCACCGGTGCGGCGGGAACCGGTTCATCGACCGGCCCGAGGCCTTCGAGGGACCCGCACCGTCGGTCTTCATCGTCGAGGGCGGTCGCAACGACTGGGCCACCTGCCGCCAGGGCGGCCTGGTCGAGTCCACCGACGCCGCCGTCCAGCGGGCCGTCAACCGCTACTTCGACGTGGTCAGCCGGAGTCTGCCGCCCACGACCCGCATCGTGGTGCTCGGCCCGCCGTGGGGCCCGCTGGACCCGTGGCAGCAGCGCCGGATCACGTCCATCGTGCACACGGCCGCGAAGCGTCACGGCTTGGAGTACGTGGCCACCAAGGGCACCCTCGACCGTCCGGGCCGCACCGTCGACGGCGTGCACCCGACGCTCGAGGGCAGCAAGGCGCTGGCCGACGTCGTGATCGCCGCCCTGTCGAGCCGCCCGCCGCGCTGAGTCCTGTCAGTCCGAGAGTGCCTCGGCGACCAGTGGCGCGACCTGGGCGAGCGCCCGTCCGCGGTGGCTGATCGCGTCCTTGTCGGTCGCACTCAGCTCGGCGGTCGACACGTCGAACCCGTCGGCGGCGAAGAGCGGGTCGTAGCCGAAGCCACCCTCGCCCTGCTCCCCCGCCAGGATGCGTCCGGGCATCTCGCCCCGGACGACGTGCTCCTGCCCGTCGGGCGTGCAGAACGCGACGGCGGCCACGAAGGTGGCGCTGCGTCGCTCCGGCGGGACGTCGGAGAGCTGCGACAGCAGCAGACGGTTGTTCGCCGCGTCGCCGCCGTCGGACTTCGCCACGCCCGACCAACGAGCCGACAGCACGCCCGGCATGCCGTTGAGCGCGTCGACGCAGAGGCCCGAGTCGTCGGCGAGCGACGGCAGCCCCGTGGCCTCGAGGCACGCCCGCGCCTTGATGAGGGCGTTGCCCCCGAACGTCGGCTCGGTCTCGGCCGGCTCCGGGTAGTCCGCGACGTCGGCCAGGCCCAGCACCTCGACGCCCGGCACCAGCGGGGCGAGGATGCGCTGCAGCTCGGCCAGCTTCTTCGCGTTGTTCGACGCGAGGACCACGGTGCTGGTCCGCCGCCCACGGCCCGGCACCCCCGCCGTGCCGTCGGTCATCGGGCGAGCGCCTCCTGCTGGAGGCGGGTGAGGTCGGTGCAGCCCTTCTCGGCCAGGGCCAGGAGGGCGTCGAGCTCGGAGCGGACGAAGGGCGCACCCTCGGCGGTGCCCTGCACCTCGATGAACGCGCCGCTGCCGGTCATGACCACGTTCATGTCGGTCTCGGCGCGCACGTCCTCGACGTAGGGCAGGTCCAGCATCGGGGTGCCGTCGATGATGCCGACGCTGACCGCGGCCACCGACTGCACCAGGGGCTCCCCCGCCAGCGCGCCCTTGTCGCGCAGGTGCGCGACGGCGTCGGCCAGGGCCACGTAGGCGCCGGTGATGGCCGCGGTACGCGTGCCGCCGTCGGCCTGCAGGACGTCGCAGTCGATCGTGATCGTGTTCTCGCCGAGGGCCGTGTAGTCCACCGCAGCACGCAGCGAACGGCCCACGAGCCGCGAGATCTCGTGCGTGCGGCCACCGATGCGACCCTTCACGGACTCACGCGCGGAGCGGTCGTGCGTGGCTTGCGGCAGCATCGCGTACTCGGCCGTCACCCAGCCCAGCCCCGAGCCCTTGCGCCAGCGCGGCACGCCCTCCGTGGCCGACGCGGCGCACAGCACCTTCGTCTTGCCGAACTCCACCAGGCAGGACCCCTGCGCGTGGTCGAGCCAGTGGCGGGTGATCGTGATCGGGCGGAGCTCGTCGACGGCGCGGCCGTCCTCGCGGGAGGTCATGTCCGCGACCCTACCGACGGGCGCTCAGACGTCGTAGACCTGCCCGGCCTCCACCAGGACGAAGTCCCCCGCGAACGTGGAGCGGGTGTCGGCAGCGACCTCGTCGCGGTCGGTCCACGACGGCACGTGGGTCACGAGGAGACGGCCGACGCCGGCGCGGGTGGCGTAGTCACCGGCCTCCGCGCCGGTCAGGTGCAGGTTCGGCGGGTTGGTCGCGGACTCCACGAAGGAGGCCTCGCAGAGGAAGACGTCGGCACCGAGCGCCACGTCGTCGAGCGCCTCCGTGGGTGCCGTGTCGCCGGAGTACGCCAGCACGCGTCCGTCGGCCTCGATCCGCATCCCGTACGCCTCGACGGGGTGGTCCATGAGCGAGGGGGTCACCAGGAAGGGACCGATCTGCACCGCCTCGCCGTGCACCCAGGTGCGGAAGTCGAACTGGTCGGCCATCTGCAGGCCCTCGGACCGCCCGTAGCTGCTCGCGAGGAACGGACCGGCGCCCTGCGGGGCGTACACGGGGATGGTCGGCAGCGCGCCCGTCGGGTGGTACTTGCTGACCACGTAGAAGCCCGACAGGTCGAAGCAGTGGTCGGCGTGCAGGTGCGAGAGCAGGACCGCGTCGACGTCGCGCAGGTCGAGGTGTCGCTGCAGGGGGCCGAGGGCGCCGCTGCCGAGGTCGACGAGCATGCGGAAGCCGTCGTGCTCGACGAGGTAGCAGCTGGACGCCGAGTCCGGCCCGGGGAACGATCCGGCGCAGCCGACGATCGTCAGCCTCATGCCACCACCTGCGCGAACTGTCCGACGGATTCGACCTCGGGCCCGAGGAAGCGACGCCCGAGCACGCCGAACTCGTCCGGCCGGCCCGTGGTGAGGAACCGGTGCTCTGGTGCGGGCGCCTCGACGTCGCGCAGCAGCCCGCCCTGCACGAGCCGCGCGTAGACGTCCTTCGCCGTCTCCTCCGCACTCGAGACCAAGGTGACCTCCTCGCCCATGGCCAGGGCGATCGCCCCGGTCAGGAGAGGGTAGTGCGTGCAGCCGAGCACCAGGGTGTCGACACCCGCGTCCCGCAGCGGGGCCAGGTACTCCTCGGCCGCCGCGTCCACCTCGGGGCCGGTCGTGACGCCCCGTTCGACGAGGTCGACGAAGTCGGGGCAGGCCTGCGTGACGAGCTCGATGCCGGGGTTCGCGGCGAACGCGTCGTCGTAGGCGCGCGACGCCGCCGTGGCGCGGGTGCAGATGACGCCCACCCGACCGTTGCGGGTGGCGCGGGCCGCCCGCCGGGTGGCGGGCACGATAACCTCGACGACGGGGACGTCGTAGCGCTCGCGCGCGTCACGCAGCACGGCGGCGCTCGCGGAGTTGCAGGCGATGACCAGCATCTTGACGCCCTGCGCGACCAGGTGGTCGAGGCACTCGAGCGCGAACTCCCGCACCGCGGGGATCGGCTGCGGGCCGTAGGGCTGGCGGGCGGTGTCGCCGAGGTAGAGCACCGGCTCGTGCGGCAGCTGGTCGATCACGGCCCTGGCGACGGTCAGTCCGCCGAAGCCAGAGTCGAAGATCCCGATCGGTGCGTCCGCCACGAGGTGAAAGCCTACGGACGCGGCGGGGCCACGGCCACCCCTGGCCGCCGACGACGGGCTCACCCGGGGTGCAGGATGCGCTCGAGGAAGCGCTGCGTGCGCTCCTCGCGGGGTGCGTCGACGACCTCGCGCCCGGGCCCCTGCTCGACCACGTGACCGCCGTCGACGAAGACCACGGTGTCAGCGACGTCGGCCGCGAAGCGGATCTCGTGCGTCACGACGACCATGGTCCAGCCCTGCGAGGCGAGGTCGCGGACGACCGCGAGGACCTCGCCCACGAGCTCGGGGTCGAGCGCCGACGTCGGCTCGTCGAGCAGCACGACGCGCGGCCGCAGGGCGAGCGCACGCGCGATGCCGACGCGCTGCTGCTGGCCACCGGAGAGCTGCGACGGGTAGGCGTCCTCGCGCCCCGCCAGTCCGACCTGCTCCAGGAGCGTGCGGGCACGTGCGGCCGCCTCGTCGGGGTCCTCCCCCTGCACCTGCACCGGACCCTCGACGAGGTTGCCCAGCACGGTGCGGTGCGGGAAGAGCTCGTGGGACTGGAAGACCATGCCGCTCTGGGCGCGCAGGAGAGCCGTCTGGTGCCGGCCCTCCTTCCCGGCCGGGAGGGAGCCGAAGTCGACCGAGACGTCACCGATGCGCACGGTCCCGTCGTCGGGGACGGTGAGCGCGTTGAGCGAGCGCAGCAGCGTGGTCTTGCCCGAGCCCGACGGGCCGATGATCGCGGTGGTCGTGCCCTCGGGGACGTCGAGGTCGATGCCGTCGAGGACGACGGTGCCGTCGAAGGCCTTGCGCAGGCCATGTGCCTGCACGAGAGGTGTCCGATCCGTGGGTGAACTCATGTGGTCACGTACCTGTTCAGTCGGGTCTCGAGCCGGTTCTGCGCCGCGGTGAGCAGGGTGCAGATGACCCAGTAGTAGAAGCCCACCATCACGAACAGCGGCAGGTAGTCGAACGAGACGGAGGCGGCCTGCGTGACCACCCGGAAGGGATCGGTCAGCAGCACCACCGACACGAGGGAGGTGTCCTTCACGAGTGAGACGAGCGTGTTCGACAAGGGCGGCACCGCGATCCTGGCCGCCTGCGGCAGCACCACGCGGCGCAGCGTGAGCGCGCGCGACATGCCGATCGTGGCCGCGGCCTCGTGCTGCCCCGCGGGGACAGCGAGCAGGGCCCCGCGCACGGTCTCCGCGGCGTAACCGGCCACGTTGACGCTCAGCGCGAGCGTGGCGGCCAGGAACGACGGCAGCTCGACGCCGAGCGTCGGCAGGGCGAAGAACACCACGAAAAGCTGGAGCAGCAGCGGGGTGCCACGGACGGCCGAGATGAAGAACCGCGCCGGCCACGAGAGCAGGCGCGACGACGAGATCCGTGCCAGCGCGATCAGTACCGCGGCCACCAGGCCGATGGCGAAGCTGACCGCCGTGAGCGGGATGGTGATCTTCAGGAGGGCGACCAGCGCCGGCCACGCGGTGTCGCGGACGGAGTCCCACCACGACCCGCCCGCCCGGCCGGCGACCTCGGCGTCGCCGCCGTCCTCCACGGAGACGTCGGCCTTGAAGTACTTCTCGCTGATCGTCGTGAGGGTGCCGTCGGCGCGGAGGGCGTCCAGCGCCTGGTCCGCCTCCCGCACGAGGGCGTCGTCGTCCTGGCGGAAGGCGAGGGCCTGCGCGCCGACCTCCTCGCCGGCGTCACCGACGACCTCGATCTGGTCGTCGCCGGTGGTGGCGAGGTAGTCCAGCACCGCGATGTTGTCGTTGACGATCGCGTCGACCCGACCGCGGGCCACGAGGTCGGCGGCCTGGGCGAACTGCTCGACGTTCTCGACGCGGGCGCCTGCGTCCTTCGCCACCTGCGACCAGTTGCTGGTCGCCGACTGCGCCGTGACCTTGCCCTCGAGGTCGGCGAGGGTCCGGATGTCCGAGCCCTTCTTCGCGACGATCACGCCCCGCGAGTACGTGTAGGGCGTGGAGAACGCGTAGTTCGCCTCGCGCTCGGGGTTGACGGTGATCTGGTTGGCGATCACGTCGATGCGTCCGGAGTCGAGTGCCCCGAACAACGCGTCGAACTGCGACTGCACGAACCGCAGCCGCCAGCCGGCCTCGTCGGCGACGGCCTTCATGACCTCGATGTCGTAGCCGGTCAGCTCACCGCCCTCGTTGAACGAGAACGGCGGGTAGGTGCCCTCCGTGCCGACGACGACCTCGCGGCCACCCTCGTCGGCACCGCCCTCAGCAGCCTGTGCCGGCCCGGCCAGCAGCAGGGGCGCCAGGACGGCAAGCACGAGCCCGGCCAGCACCCCCATCGATCGTCGCCTCACGCGCGACCCCCTTCGTCGTCGCTCGACCCTAGTCCGGTCCCGAGACCTCGGCACGCCCGTCCCGGTGCGTGAGAGGCGACCCGCTGGCCACGGACCTCGGGAGGCGGCCCTCCGCGCCGGAGCGGTGCCGTCAGAGCGGGAGCTTGGGCTGCGGCGGCGCGTGGGTGGGGTCGACGCCGTCGAAGAGGCTGCTGACCGACTCGCCGGCGTGGATGCGGGCGATGGCCTGGGCGAACAGCGGCGCGACCGAGCGGACCCGCAGCTCGGGCCAGTCCGCGGGCGGCGGCACGGTGTCGGTCGTGACGACCTCGGCGATGCCCGGGTGGTCGCGCAGCCGCTCGACCGCCTTGCCGGTGAACAGCCCGTGGGTGCAGGCCACCGAGATCTCGGTGACGCCCTGCGTCTCCAGCATCGACACGAGCTCGACGATGGAGCCGCCCGTGGCGATCTCGTCGTCGAGCACGATCGCACGCTTGCCCGAGACGTCGCCGACGATGGCGTCGATGACGACCTTGTCGTCGGCCTTGCGCTGCTTGCTGCCGGCCGCCACAGGCAGGCCCAGCAGCCGTGCGAACTGCGAGGCCGTCTTGGCGTTGCCGAAGTCGGGCGAGACGACCACCGCGTTGCTCAGGTCGGACCCGCGGTAGTGGTCGGCCAGCTCCCCGATGGCGGTCAGGTGGTCCAGCGGCATCGAGAAGAACCCGTGCACCTGGGGTGCGTGCAAGGTCATGGTGACCACCCGGCTCACACCGGCCGTGGCCATCATGTCGGCCACCAGCTTGCCGCCGATGGAGATGCGCGACGCGTCCTTCTTGTCCGACCGCGCGTAGGCAAAGTGCGGCACCACGACGGTGATCGAGGCCGCCGACGCGCCGCGCGCCGCGTCGACCATGAGCAGCAGCTCCATGAGGTGGTCCTGCGTCGGCGGCACCAGCGGCTGGACGATGTAGACGTCGCGCTGGCGGCAGTTGGCGTGCAGCTGCGACTGCAGGCAGTCGTTGCTGAAGCGCACGGTCTCCGACGGGGAGAGGGTGGTGCCGAGCTCGTTGCAGATGGCCTCGGCGAGGGAGCGGTGGGCGCTTCCGGAGAAGACCACGATGTCGCGCACACCGTGAGGCTAGCGGAGGGAGCGGCGACCCGGAACCGTCACCGGTGCCGACGTCATCGACCGGTCCCGGCGACCGCCCCGCCGACCGGCGCGGGGCTCAGGCCCAGAGCTGGCCGTCGAGGGCGTCCTCGGCCTCGTCGAGCGTGCCCTCGTAGGCGCCGGTCGACAGGTACTTCCAGCCACCGTCGCAGACGATGAAGACGATGTCGGCGCGCTCGCCGGCCTTCTGGCTCTTGGCCGCCTGGGCCAGCGCGGCGTGCAGGATCGCGCCGGTGGAGATGCCGGCGAAGATGCCCTCGGCCTCGAGGAGCTCGCGCACGCGGCGCACCGCGTCGCGCGGCCCGACGCTGAACCGGGCGTCGATCAGCGACGCGTCGTACAGCTCGGGCACGAAGCCCTCGTCGAGGTTGCGCAGGCCGTAGACGAGCTCGCCGTAGCGCGGCTCGGCAGCGACGATGCGCACGTCGGGCTTGGCCTCGCGGAAGAACCGTCCGGTGCCCATGAGCGTGCCCGTGGTGCCCAGCCCGGCCACGAAGTGGGTGACCTCGGGCAGGTCGGCGAGGATCTCGGGTCCCGTGCCGCGGTAGTGCGCCTCGGCGTTGGCGGGGTTGCCGTACTGGTAGAGCATCACCCAGTCCGGGTGCTCCTCCGCGATGCCCTTGGCGACGCGCACGGCCTCGTTGGAGCCGCCCGCAGCGGGCGACGGGATGATCTCCGCGCCCCACATGCGCAGCAGCTGGCGGCGCTCCTCCGAGGTGTTCTCGGGCATGACGCAGACCATCCGGTAGCCGCGCAGCTTGGCGACCATGGCCATGGAGATGCCGGTGTTGCCGCTGGTGGGCTCGAGGATCGTGCAGCCGGGCGTGAGCCGGCCGTCGGACTCGGCGGCCTCGATCATGGCCAGCGCCGCGCGGTCCTTGATCGAGCCGGTCGGGTTCTGGTCCTCCAGCTTGGCCCAGAGGCGCACGTCGTCGCTCGGCGACAGCGCGGGCAGGCCGACGAGCGGGGTGCCCCCGACCGTCTGCGCCAGGCTCTCGAAGCGGGTCACTGGGCCCCGGCGGGGGTGCCGGGGCCCCACGATCGGCTGGGGCGGCGGACCGGCAGAGCGCCGCCGGCGACGGCGGGCAGGATGACGACCGTGTCGCCGTCGGAGAGGGCCGTCTCGAGGCCGCCCGTGAACCGGATGTCCTCGTCGTTGACGTACACGTTCACGAAGCGCCGGACGGCCACGCCCTGGTCGCCCTCCTCGACGAGACGGTCCCTGATGCCGGCGTGGGCCGACTCCAGGTTCTCGACGAGCTCGGCCACGGTGGTGCCCTTGCTCTCGACGGCGCGCTCGCCGTCGGTGTACGTGCGCAGGATGGTCGGGATGCGGACCTCGATGGCCATCGGTGCCGTCACTCTCTTCCGGTTCTCGGGGGAACGTGTTGGGGGTTCAGTCGTCGTAACGCTCGACGACGCGGACTTCTTCCTCCGTGACCTCGCCGTCGACGATGCGGTAGGAGCGGAAGTCGACCGCCGTGCCCTCGACGTCGGCGCCGTCGCGGGTGGAGACGAGCACGTAATGGGCGCCGGGCTCGGAGGCCAGGTTCACGTCGGTGCGTGACGGGTAGGCCTCGGTGGCGGTGTGCGAGTGGTAGATCACGACGGGCTCCTCGTCGCGGTCGTCCATGTCGCGGTAGAGGCGCAGCAGGTCGGTCGAGTCGAACTCGTAGAACGTGGGCGACATCGCCGCGTTCACCATGGGCACGAGCCGCGCTGGACGGTCGGAGCCGATCGGCCCTGCGACGACCCCGCACGCCTCGTCAGGGTGGTCCCGGCGGGCGTGGGCGATGATCGCGTCGTGGGTCGCGCGGTCGATGGTGAGCACGGCCGCGAGTCTATCGACGCCTGCCGCGGGCGCAGGGCGACGCCTGAGCGCTGAGACGGACGTGCGTCCACCCAGTACGATTTTTGGTATGCCAAAGTCTCGCGCCCAGGGGGCTCTTGCCGTCGACGCCGCCACCGATCGGCTGCGCGACCTGGTGGTGTCCGGCGAGATCGCTCCGGGCGAGCGTCTCGTGGAGCGTCACCTCGCCGAACGTCTCGGGCTGTCGCGCATCCCGGTGCGCGAGGCGTTGCAGACCCTGGTCGCCGAGGGCTTCGCCGTCGAGCGGCGCACCGGCGGAGTGGCCGTGCGCGAGCACGGGGCCGACGACGTCGCCGAGCTGCTCGAGATCGCGCACGCGCTCGACGCCGTGGCCTGCCGACGGATGCTGGTCGCCCGCACGGACGTCGCGGCGCTGCGCGAGGTGCTGGACCTCGGGGCACGCGCCCTGACCGAGGGCCGGCACGACGACGCCGTGAAGCTCAACGCTCGGTTCCACGCCGTGCTGACGGACCTGGCGCCGGCGCCGATGGTGCGCGAGACGACGCGTCCCCTCCGCCAGGTGCTGGGGTGGCTCCTGCGCAGGCACGCCGACCCCGGGCTCATCCACGCCCAGCACGTCTCGCTCGTCGACGCCCTGGAGTCCGGTGACGGCGCACGGCTCGAGCTGGTGCTCGGCGCCCATGCCCGCACGAGCCTCGAGGCCCTGGCGGCGACCCGATGACCTCGCTCGGACCGTCCCCGGTGCTCGCGCTCGCCCTCACGACGGTGCTCGTGCTGGCCGCCTGCACCGCCGGCGACGCTCCCGAGCCCGGGCGGACGACGGCTGCCGACACCCCGGGCCCGAGCGCGACCTCGACGCCGTCACCGACCCCGACGCCGACGACGCCGCCCACCCGCGCCGAGCAGGAGCGCCTCGACGAGCGGCTCCTCGACGCCGCTGCGCGGGGTGACGCCCGCGAGACCGCGGCGGCCCTCGCGCGCGGGGCACGGATCGAGGCCCGTGACAGGCGCGACCGGACGCCGCTCCTGCTCGCCGCCGCGGCGGACCACCTCGACGTCGCGCGCCTGCTCGTGCGCCTCGGCGCCGACCCGAACGCCGTGGACGACCGGTCCGACACGCCCTGGCTCGTCACCGGCGTCACCGGCAGCGTCCCGATGGGTCGCCTCCTGCTCGCCGCCGGCGCCGACCTGACGCTGCGCAACCGGTTCGGCGGCCTCTCCCCCATCCCCGCGAGCGAGCGCGGTCACCTGGAGTACGTGCGCTGGGTCGTGTCGACCGACGTCGACCTCGACCACGTGAACGACCTGGGGTGGACGGCACTGCTGGAGGCCGTGGTGCTCGGCGACGGGGGCCGACGGCACCGCGACCTGGTGCAGGCGCTGCTCGACGCCGGGGCGGACCCGACGATCACCGACCAGCAGGGGCGGACGGCGCTCCAGCTGGCACGTCAGCGCGGGCACGCGGCGATGGCCGCGGTGCTCGAGGGCGCCGACCGCTGACCTTCCGGGCGCTACCCGACGGACTCGAGGTGATCGGGTCCTAGGTGATCGGGTCCTAGGTGGCGGGGGCCGAGGTGACCCGACGGGCGCGCAGCAGGAGCGCGAGCAGCACGAGCGCGGCCAGGACCGAGGCGGCCACGGCACCGAGCGACGCGAGGTAGGCGATGTCGGTGTCGAAGGCGATCCCCTGGCGGACACGCGGAACCGCGCTGGTCCGGATCCCGTAGTAGGTCGCGAGCTCCTGCAGCAGCCACAGGCCGACCGCGCTCAGCACCAGCGGGACGACGGCGAGCGCGAGGTCGCCGGCCCCGGGTCTGCGCGCCGGCCGGGTCCAGGCCCGGCTCAGCCACACGAGGTAGCCGACGGCCAGCACCTGCGCGACGAGCGTCGCCAGGAAGGGCTCGGGCGTGCGCGACGTGTTCGCCACGCCCCACACCACGGTGGCCACCGGGCAGACCAGGAACAGTGCCAGGCCGAGGACCTGGTGGGCCCGGCCGTCCGTGGCACCGAGGCGGCGCGGTCCCTCCGGGTACGCGGTCCCGGCACCGGTCACGCGAGGGCCCCGACCAGGGTCTCCTGGACGTAGCCGAGCCAGTCGTACACGTCGGACATCGCCTGCACGGCCGGGTCGTCGCTCTCGGCGACCGAGAGCGCGTCGTCGTCGGAGTCGATGCCGAGCCGCACGGCGATCGAGAGCCTGATGTCGGTGAGCGTCCGCAGCCAGGCCTGGACCTCGGCGTCGTCGAGCTCGACCTCGACGACGACCTCGGGGCCGTCGTCCTCGTCCAGCCCCATGCCACCGGAGACGAGGGACGCGATGAGCCGCTCGGCGTTCTCGACCTTGGCGCTCGTGAGGGACCGCTCGGTGAAGCGGCGGAACTCGGCGGAGTCCTCGGCGTCGTCGCCGTAGGCGTCGGGCAGGAGGCGGCGCAGCACCGGGTCCTCCGGCGGCAGGGAGGGACCGCCCATGCCCAGCTGCGCGGCGAGCGGGTCGGGGTCGGACTCCGGCGTGCCGTTGCGGTCGCGGAGCAGCTCGACGACCTGTCCGGCCAGGTTGGCCAGGACGTGCGCCTCCTCGGGCTCGAACGTCGCGACGACCCCGCCTCGACGGCGGCGCTTGAACGGGCGCATCAGATCGTGTCCGACGTCTGCAGCGTGGCCCACAGGCCGTACTCGTGCATGGCCTGCACGTGCCGCTCCATCTGCTCGCGGCTCCCGCTCGACACGACCGCGCGGCCCTCGTGGTGCACGGCCAGCATCAGCTCGGTCGCCTTCTCGTCGGAGTAGCCGAAGTAGGCGCGGAACACGTACGCCACGTACGACATGAGGTTCACGGGGTCGTTCCACACGATCGTGACCCACGGGTCCTCCAGCGCGAGGCGGAGGTCGGAGGCGGGCTCGTCGAGCTCGACCGGGGCCGGAGTGGTCACCTCTCCATTGTGACGCAGCGCCGCACGCGCGCGAAACCGGACGGACCTAGGCTGTGGGCGTGACCACGGCACTGCTGACCGACCACTACGAGCTGACGATGCTGCAGGCAGCACTCGCCGACGGGACCGCGCACCGCAGGTCCGTCTTCGAGCTCTTCGCCCGCCGGCTCCCCGCCGGGCGCCGCTACGGCGTGGTCGCCGGCACGGGTCGCCTGCTCGACGCCCTCGAGTCGTTCCGCTTCGACGCCGACGCGGTCGCCTGGCTGCGGGATCGCCGGGTCGTCGACGAGGCGACCTGCGACTGGCTGGCCGACTACCGCTTCACTGGTGACGTGTGGGGCTACGCCGAGGGCGACCTGTACTTCCCCGCCTCGCCCGTCCTCGTCGTGGAGGGCACCTTCGCCGAGGCCGTGGTCCTGGAGACGCTGTTCCTGTCGATCCTCAACCACGACTCGGCGATCGCGTCGGCCGCGGCCCGCATGGTCGGCGCCGCGGGCGGTCGCCCGTGCATCGAGATGGGCTCGCGCCGGACCCACGAGTGGTCGGCGGTCGCGGCCGCGCGGGCCGCCTACGTGGCGGGATTCGCCACCACCTCGAACCTGGAGGCGGGGCGCACGCACGGCATCCCCACGGCCGGCACCAGCGCGCACTCGTTCACCCTGCTGCACGACAGCGAGCGCGACGCGTTCACGGCGCAGGTGGAGTCGCTCGGCGCCACGACCACCCTGCTGGTCGACACCTACGACATCGCCGAGGCGGTCCGCACCGGGGTCGAGGTGGCGGGACCGTCGCTCGGCGCCGTCCGGATCGACTCCGGCGACCTGCCCTCCCTCGCCCACCAGGTGCGCGAGCAGCTCGACTCACTGGGGGCCACCGAGACGCGGATCGTCGTCACGAGCGACCTCGACGAGCACGCGATCGCCACCCTGGCGGCCGCACCCGTCGACGGCTACGGCGTCGGCACGTCGCTGGTCACGGGGTCCGGCGCGCCCACGTCGGGATTCGTCTACAAGCTCGTGGCGCGCGAGGACGACACCGGGACGATGCAGCCGGTGGCCAAGAAGAGCGTCGACAAGGCCAGCGTCGGCGGACGCAAGTGGGCGCTGCGCAGGTTGTCGCCCTCCGGCACCGCCCAGGCCGAGGTCGTGGGCATCGGTACTCCCCCGGTCGACGACGGTGACGATCGCGCGCTGCTGGTGCCGTTCGTGGAGGGAGGCCGGCGGGTGCACCACGACACGCTGGACGACGCCCGCGCACGTCACGCGTCGGCGATCGCCGAGCTGCCCGCCGCGGCGCGCAAGCTCTCGCGCGGCGAGCCCGTCATCGAGACGGTCGTCGAACGATGACCCCGACCCGATCCCCGGAGGACGACATGCCCGACCAGACGACCGCCCTCGTGGTGGTGGACGTGCAGAACGACTTCTGCGAGGGCGGGTCGCTCGCGGTGGCCGGCGGGGCCGACGTCGCCCGTCGGGTCGCCGAGCTGGTCGCCGAGGGCCGGTACGCGACGGTCGTCGCCACGCGCGACCACCACATCGATCCCGGGGCGCACTTCTCCGACACTCCAGACTTCGTGGACTCCTGGCCGCGGCACTGCGTGGTCGGAACACCCGGCGCTGAGCTGCACGCGCCTCTCACGACCGACCTGTTCGACGCCGTCTTCCTCAAGGGTGAGTACGAGGCGGCCTACTCCGGCTTCGAGGGCGCCACGGCGGAGGGTGAGCCCATGACCACGTGGCTGCGCGAGCGCGGCGTCACGACGCTCGACGTCGTGGGCATCGCGACCGACCACTGCGTCCGCGCCACCGCGCTCGACGGCGCGCGCGAGGGCTTCACGGTGCGCGTCGTCGAGGAGCTGACCGCGGCCGTGAGCCCGGCCGGCCTCCCGGCGCTGCGTCAGGAGCTGACGGCGGCGGGCGTCCGCGTCACGGAGCGCTGACCGCGGAGGCGGTCGACGCGTTCTCCGGCTGGTCCGGGGCGGGCGGCAGCACGAACAGCAGCGCGCCCAGGGCGACCACCGGGATCGAGGCGAGGACGTCGCGACGGGTCAGTGAGTGCTTCATGGCGCCAGCCTGACCAGCGCACCTGAACGCTCGGCGTCAGCGCGGTGAACGCGCGCCGCACACCCTCAGAGCAGCTCCTTCGCGAGCAGCTCGAGGGTCTCGTCACGCGCCGGCGAGGTGCGCGGGTCCGTGCCCAGGCGGGCCGACCCGACCGGGTGCAGCATGACCTCGTCGACGTCGAACCGCTCGGCGAGCTCGCGCACCTGCGCGGCGGCGCCGGCCGGGTCGCCGACGACCGATCGGGCGGACCCCGCGTCGACCATGGCCTGCTGCTGCGGCGGCAGGTCCGTGGCGAGCGCGGTCTCGACGAGGTCGAGTGCCGTCAGGGGCTGGCCGGTGCGCAGCCGAGCCATGTTCTGCAGGTTCGGCAGGGCCTGGGCGTGCGCCTCGGCCTCGGTGGCGGCGACCGAGGCGTTGACCGTGAGGAAGGTGGTGGGTCGGTCCGCCAGGTCCGACGGACGGAAGTTCGCGCGGTAGTGGGCGAGCGCCTCCTCCGTCCCGTGGCCGGAGAAGTGGTGGGCGAACACGTAGGGCAGACCCTTCGCGGCCGCGAGCTGCGCCGAGTACATGGACGAGCCCAGCAGCCACAGACGCGCCGTGGAGGCGGCGACGGGCGTGGCCTTGAGGACGTACTCGCGCTGCGGGATCGGCACGCGGACGCCGCGACCGTCCATCAGGGCGGCGACGTCGTCGAGGTACTGCGGGAAGTTCTCGACGTCGGTGTCGTCGCGCCCGGCGGCACCCCGCAGGGCCCACGACGTGACGGGATCCGATCCCGGGGCGCGGCCGATGCCCAGGTCGACGCGGCCCGGGTAGGCGGCCTCGAGCAGCGCGAACTGCTCGGCCACTGCGAGCGGCGCGTGGTTCGGCAGCATCACCCCGCCGGACCCGACCCGGATCCGGTCGGTGGCCGACGCGAGGATGCCGATCAGCACCGGAGGGCTGGTGGCGGCGACCGCGGCCATGTTGTGGTGCTCGGCCACCCAGTAGCGCTCGAACCCGAGCCGGTCGGCGGTCTGGGCGAGCTGCACGGAGGCCGCGACGGCGTCGGACGTCGTCTGGTCGGTGCGGACAGGGACGAGGTCGAGGACGGACAAGCGCATACGTGGGTCAACGCCGCAGGGGGCCGAAGACTTCCCTCGCCGGCCGGGGCCCCCGAGACGGGGCCCGGACGGGTCCTGCACGACGGAGCCTCAGACCACCTTCTTCAGCGTGCCGCTCGGGGTGAAGGTCACGGTCCGCTTCTTCGTGGCACCCGCCGAGGTCTTCGTGCAGTAGCCGAAGCTGGTCCCGAGCCGGCTGTGCGGCTGACCCATCGTCCTGAGGACGCTCTCGACGGACGAGCCCGTCCTCAGCCGCGTGACGACCGCGTCGCTCGGGCGGGCCGCGCGGTCGCGGCAGCCGTCGTTGGCGACGCCCTCGGCGCGCTCCCACGTCTGCAGGTACGCCTCGGCGCCCCGGGCCATGTCGTCGACGATGGCCTGCCCGCCCTGCTTGCGCAGGTCCTCGATCCAGTCGGGGTACAGCCCGTAGTGGGCCACGCCGTCGGCGTTGATGTCGTACACGCGGGTGCCGCTCACGTTCTTGTCGATCGTCACCCCGCCGAGACCCTTGAACGGGTACGTGACCTTGTCGGGGACGTCGGCGCCACGCGGGTCGCCCTGGGCACCGAGACCGTTGATGTCGGCGCCGAACCCGAACCCGAAGTAGTACCGCGGGTCGGCCCAGGCGAGGTGCTGGCGCCACTTCTCGACGAAGCCGTCGCTGTCGCCGGCGTAGGGGGTGACGACACCACCAGCCCGGTAGATGCGGGGGTAGGCGTCGGGGGTCGACCACGAGTGGCTCGACAGGACACCCGGGTAGTCGATCCGCTCGACCAGGTCGAGGGAGGACTTCCGTGCCGCGACGCTCATGTGGTCCGGGTCGAACAGCATCTTCTTCTCGGCCATCCGCAGGATCGTGTGGTCACCGAGCGACGTGAGGCCGCGCGCGTTGCAGTGCGGGCCCGAGGCGTACAGCGGGAGCTTGACCGGGATGTAGAGCTTCGCGATCGCGCCGAACAGCGCGTCCTGCTCGGGCACCAGGGTGGGCGCCGTGAGCTGGCTGCGGTCCTCGACCCCCTCCTGGCCGTTCTCGCACGTCCTCATGTCCCAGAAGGACCCGGTCTCCAGGAAGTTGGCGCCGTTGATGAGGGGCGCGATGCCACCGGTGTCGCCGGCCACGCCGGAGAGGGCGTTGTCGAACTTGTTGACCAGCTCCATCTGGCGCACGCCGAGGTCGTGGACCTCGTCGAGCTGACGGTCGATCTCCGCCTTCGTGCACTGCGGCTGGTCGAGCTTGGTGGAGCAGCCGAACAGCACGCTCGTCTCGATGCCCATGACGACCGCGAGCTTGCCCTCGTTGATCACCTTCCGCGCCTCGAACGGGTCGGTGACGATCCGGTACCAGCCCTTGCCGGGACCGCCGTACTGGGCGTCGACGTACCGCTCGAGGTTGCGCATCTGCTTCGCCTGCAGCCGGATGCTGTCCATGTCGTCGCAGGAGTTGCGCTTGAGCGGGTAGACGGTGCACAGCTGGTTGTTCTCGACCAGCAGGTTGACGAACAGGCGCTGCCCGCCGCGCCACGACCGCTCCATCCACTTGTAGTAGGTGCCCTCGTGGGTGAGCGAGTCGGGCCTGGGCCAGTCCTTGAACGTGGGCCAGCCGACGGGGTCGTGGAAGCCGACGGGCGTGCCGCCCTTGCTCATCAGGTTCTCCAGCAGGGCGCCCGCACCGTTGGCCAGCTGGTGGTCGAGGCAGTCGACGAGGGCGGCCTTGACGCCGTAGGGGCTCCACGGGCGGCCGCAGTGCACCTGCCCACCGAGGAACTCGAAGGCCATGCCGTGGGTGTGGGCGTCGAGGTAGCCGCGCACCTCCTGGAAGGGTGATGCACCACGGTGCGGCTCGCCCCTCACGTTCGTGGTGATCTCCGGCCAGGCCGCGCAGCCGGACGTGAGCCGGAGCGCGAACGGCGTCGAGGCCCGCTCGGTGAGCCGTCCGCGGCCGTCGGCACCGAGCACCTTCGCACCACGCGCGAACGTGAAGCCTCGCGCGGTGCGCTCGACCGTCCAGGTGGTCCTCGCCGAGGCGGTGGACGTGCGGCCGACCACCCCGAGCAGCCCGACCGAGAGGAAGCTCTCGTCCTTGGCGAACAGCAGGTAGCTGCCGAGGTCGGTGGCCTGGAAGTGGAAGGGCTCCGCGTCGGCGACGCTCGTCGCCGAGGTGGTCCAGCCGGCGCCCGATCGGCGCACCCACCGGCCGTCCGGACCCTGCAGCGCGTAGCAGCCGCCCGCCATGGCGTAGCGGTCGGTCGGGACCGACGCGCGCTTCGCCGGCGCGATCCCGGGGAGCAGCGTCGGGTCCTTCTCGGCCCGCTGAGCCTCCACCGCGGATCTGCCGGCGGCGGCCTGCGTGGCGCTGGTGGGATCGGCCGTCTCGGCCGAGTCCGGCGTCCGCGAGACGGCGTTCTTCGTGGCGGGATCGTTGTGCACGTGGTCGTGGCCGTCGTTCCCCGCGCCACCCTGGAGGACGGAGACCGCGGCGGCGTCGGCCCCGTCGAGGGCCGTGCCGTCGAGGGCGCGGTCGGCGGTCGTCGCGTCCCCGTGGAACTGCTCGGTCCAGGTCACGTAGGCGGGCAGCATCGCCGCGGTCAGCGACATGGTCACGACCACGACCGCGATGCCCCAGCCGTGCCGACGCCTGCGTGTCATGCCGGGTCCAACGACGAACTTACCCAAGAGTCACACCTCGATCCGGTACGACCGTACCGGTTCCTCCGCGGTGCGACCAGCCCCAGCCGGTCGTGCCGTCAGGCCACGTCGGCCGGCATCGACGAGGGGAACGTGCCGAGACGCTCGACCATGAAGCCGCCGGGATAGCTGCGGATGCGGTGCGACCGGCGCGGGTCGTAGGGCCGGCGGCGCGGCGGCAGCAGGCGCACGACCCTCCCCCGCAGGCGCAGGGACCGTCGAGCCAGACCCTGAACCCAGCGCGGGGGGTCCGGGTAGTCGAACGCGCGCCTCAGCGGCGCGTCGAGGAGCGCGACCGCGAAGACCCGCATGACGCGACGCAGCGGCCGGGGGTAGAAGTCGGCGAAGAGCGCCAGCGTCGAGTCGGCGACGGCCCGGCCTCCCTGGTCGAAGGCGAAGTGCCTGGACTCGTACTCGTCCATGTGCCGCTCGAAGCCGGCGAGGTCCTCGGGCATCCCGGTGATCCCCATGAGGCGTCCCAGCCGACGGTAGTACTGCACGGCCGCGACCTTCTCCGTCTCGGTCAGGGGGCGCCAGCCGAACTCCTCGATCCAGCGCACGGGAGCGACGACGAAGGTGCACAGCACGTAGAGCATGTCGTCGTTGGCGATGTCGTAGCTGCCGTGCATCTGGTTCATCCGACGGATCGCCGCACGCCCCTGCGGGTTCTCCAGACCGTCCTCGAGCACGGTCTCGAGCACGATCACCGTGTCGTCGTGCCGCTTCTGGGTGCGCTCGGTGAACTCCTCCGTGGCGCCGAGGAGTCGGCCGATGCTGGGGACGGCGTACGTGCGGAACAGCGCGAAGCTGAGCGCCTGCTGGATGTCCCACGGGAACTCGTGGTGTCCGGTGATGCGCGAGATGTCCTCGTAGTCGGTCGTCGGGTCGAGCGACTCGATGCGCTCGATCCAGTGGTCGCGGGGCAGCAGTCCGATCATGCGCATGAGTCCTCCGTCGAGTTGCGACCACGCTTGTTGGCGCGGCGCCAACAATGCCACCGCGTGGGTGCTCCGTCAACGGCCGAACACTCCGACGGGTTCGCGTGGCAGGCTTCGTCGCGTGACGACGACGCCCGAGGGACCACGCTGGCAACGGCTCGGCGCCGACCAGCGACGGTCGGAGATCCTCGCGGCGGCCACCACCGCCTTCGCGGCACGGCCCTACCCTGACGTGTCCCTCGCGGGCATCGCGCGCGACGCGGGCGTGGCGCGGGGACTCATCAACCACTACTTCGGCACCAAGCGCGACCTCTACCTCGAGGTGGTGCGCGAGGCCGCCACCGTGCCGTCGGTGGCCGTGGAGTCCCTGCCCGAAGGCACCGTGCACGAACGGATCGACGCCGCGGTGACCTGGTACGTCGACTCCCTCGAGGCGGCCGGCACCACGTGGATCGCCGCGGCCGACGCCCACGGCCTGGGCCGCGACCCCGCCCTGGAGCAGATCCTCGACGAGGCGGAGGGTGCCACCGTCGACCGCGTGCTCGAGGCAGTCGGTCTCACCCCTGGTGGGGCGTCCCAGGAGCTCCTGCGGGCCCTCGTCCGCACCTACGGAAACCTGGCGCGCTCGGCGGCGCGCGAGTGGCTCCTCCAGGGCACGCTCGACCGTGCGCAGGTGCACGTGCTGCTGCGCGCCACGCTGGTGACGATCGTCGACGAGGTCGTGCCGACCGTGCTCGACGCCTGAGCGGACCCGCTGCGTCGAGCCCGGCCGGACGCGGGCGCGCTCAGAGCACGTCGCGCAGGAACGCCGACGTGGCCTGCACCGCGTCGGCGGCCGACGGACTCACGCCCGGCAGGCTGATGAAGCCGTGCAGCGCCTCGGGGAACTCCTGGAGCACCACGTGGACGCCCTGCTCCCCCAGCTGGGCCGCGTACCGGCGACCGTTGTCGGCCAGCGGGTCGTGCCCGGCCACCAGCACGAGCGTCGACGGCAGCCCGGCGTGGGACGCGGCGCGGATGGGCGACGCGCGCCAGTCCAGCGTGCCGTACTGGTCGCCGAGGTAGCGCCGCACGAAGCCGCGCATGTTCGACGAGGTCAGCACCGGCGCGTCGGCGAACTCGTCCTCGCTCGGCCACCGGTCGTACGCCTCCACCCCGGGGTAGACCAGCACCTCGGCGCGCAGACGCGGCGCACCGGCGTCGCGGGCCATCAGCGCGACCGTCGCCGCCAGGCCGCCACCGGCGCTGTCGCCCATCACGGCCACCCGGTCGGGATCGACGTCGAGCTCCTCGGCGTGCTCGACGACCCACTGCAGCGCCGCCCACGCGTCGTCGACGCCGGCGGGGAACGGGTGCTCCGGAGCCAGCCGGTAGTCGAACGACAGCACCACGGCACCCGTCCGTGCCGCCACGCGGCTCGCGAACCACGCCGACTGCTCGGGGTTGCCCTGCACCCAGCCACCGCCGTGCAGGTTGAGCACCACCGGCGGCGCCGTCGTGGCGGACGGACCCCCGACGAGCCGGTGCTGCAGGAACCGGCGCGGACGGCCGTCGACGTCGACGTGGTGCTCGGTCGTGCGCACCGCAGGGTCGGCCGTGCCGAAGAGCCAGCGCCCGACGGGCGAGCGCTGGAGCCTCAGCCGCTGCTCACGCCGCGGCGCGAAGTCGTCGACCTCCTCGATCGGGGTCGACGACAGACGTTCGAGGACGCCGAACACGCGGGTCACCAGGGGCAGGCTCATGGGGCCACGCTACGGCGCGCTCAGCCCGACGCCCGGAGAGCCCAGCTCCGCAGCAGGTCGACGCGCTGCTGAAGCTGCTCGACGGTGGCCTGCGCGGCGGCCGGCCCGCCGGCCTGCGACCTGAGCTGGGCGTGGGTGACACCGTGGGGCTGACCGGTACGTCGGTGCCAGGCGCCGACCAGGCCGTTCAGCTCGCGTCGCAGCTCGCTGCGCTTCTCGTGGGCGACGTCGGCGGCGGTGCGCGACGCCGCTGCCCGCGGGGCCGAGGCGTGCTTGGAGCGCTTCGCCCGCAGCAGCTCGGCGACCTGGTCGGCCTCCAGCAGACCGGGGATGCCGAGGAAGTCAAGGTCGTCGTCGTCCAGGGAGTCCGAGACGGCACCGGCGTACTCGCCGCCGTCGAAGAGCACACGGTCGAAGTCGGCCTCGCTGCCGAGCGCCTGGTAGGTCCCCTGCTCCAGCTCGGCCGACGCCGACTCCCCTGCCTGGGCGCGGGCCAGCATCTCGGCCTCGGCCGCGAAGAGGTCACCCTCGTCCTTGACCGGACGGCCGACCACGTGGTCGCGCTCGGCCTCGAGGTCGGCGGCCAGACCGAGCAGACCGGCGACGCTCGGCAGGAAGATCGACGCCGTCTCGCCCCGGCGGCGTGCTCGCACGAAGCGTCCGACGGCTTGGGCGAAGTACAGGGGCGTGGCGACCGTGGTGGCGTACACGCCGACGGCCAGCCGGGGGATGTCGACGCCCTCGCTGACCATGCGCACCGCGACCAGCCACGGTGACATCGACGCCGAGAACTCGGCGATCCGGGCGCTGGCGCCCGTCTCGTCCGAGAGCACCACGGTGGGGACCTCGCCGGTGATGTCGGCCAGGAGCCTGGCGTACGCACGGGCCGAGTCCTGGTCCGACGCGATCACGAGCCCGCCGGCGTCGGCGATGTCGCGCCGGACCTCCATCAGCCGCCGGTGCGCGGCGCGCAGCACCGTGGGCATCCAGGAACCCTCCGGGTCGAGGGCGGTGCGCAGGGCCTGCGCGGTCGCGTCCTTCGTGAGCGGCTCGCCCAGCCGCGCGGCGACCTCGTCGCCGGCGCGGGTGCGCCAGTGCATCTGCCCCGAGTAGGCCATGAACAGCACCGGCCGGACCACGCCGTCACGGAGGGCACGCCCGTACCCGTAGGCGTAGTCGGCCACGCTCTGCTTCGTGCCGTCGTGCTGGGGGGCGTAGGTGACGAACGGGATGGGGTTGTCGTCGGAGCGGAACGGGGTCCCGGTGAGCGAGAGGCGCCGGGTGGCTCCCTCGCACGCCTCCTGCACCGCGTCGCCCCACGAGAGGGCGTCGGCGGCGTGGTGGACCTCGTCGAGGATGACGAGCGTCTTGCGGGCGTCGATGCGCACGCGGTGGCCGTTGGGGTTGACCGCGAGACCGGCGTAGGTGACGCAGTACCCGTCGAACCCCGGCGGCATGGCACCGGCGAGCGCCGGCTCGAGCCGGATGCCGAGACCCGACGCGGCCAGCGCCCACTGCGTCTTCAGGTGGTCGGTCGGGGTGACGACGACGATCCGCTCGACGACACCGCGGTGCATGAGGTCGGCCGCGATCGTGAGGGCGAACGTGGTCTTGCCGGCACCCGGCGTGGCGACCGTGAGGAAGTCGCGCGGTTGCGTGCGCGTGTAGAGGTCGAACGCGTCACGCTGCCAGGCCCGGAGGCGCTGGCTAGGCATCGGAGCCGGAGTCGCCTTCGCCGCCGGGCTGCATGCCGTCCCAGATCTCCTTGCACTCCGGGCACACCGGGAAGCGCTGCGGGTCCCGGCTGGGGGTCCAGACCTTGCCGCACAGCGCGATGCAGGGGGTCCCCATGACCATGGCCTCGGTCAGCGTGTCCTTCGGGACGTAGTGGCTGAAGCGCTCGTGGTCACCGTCCTCGAGACGCTCGTCGCCCCGCTGGTCGGTGCGCTCGTCTTGGACCGTCTGGGTGCCGCTGCCGAAGAATCCCACGCCGCCCATCGTAACGGCTCCGCCACGACGTCGAGGCCCCCCACGCGCCGGTGGCGGTGACTGCGGCCGACCCCGCAGGTCAGTTGCTGGAAGGGTCGTCCGGGAACGTGGCCCAGAAGCGGACGTCGTCGTCCTGGCGGCGCAGCACCTCGCGCCAGAGCGTCTCCGGCACGGGCGAGAGCAGGTCGTCGTCGCGCGCCTCGACCACGAGCCAGGATCCCTCGGCCGTCTCGTCCTCGAGCTGGCCCGGCCCCCAGCCCGCGTACCCGGCGAAGACCCGCAGCCCACGCAGGCTGCCCTCCTGGGGCAGCGGGCCATCGAGGTCGACCAGACCGACCCGACCCGCCATGGGTCGCCACCCCTGCGGAGGCGTGGGGCCGACGTCGGCCACGGCGCGCACGCCGACCGCCAACGCCGAGTCGGTGGCCACGGGGCCACCCTCGAACAGGCAGTCCGGGGCGTTCACGGCCCGCCCCCAGGCGGGGAGCACGTCCTCGACGTCGGCGTCCAGCGGATGGTTGAGGATCACGCCCAGAGCGCCGTCGTCGTCGTGGTCGAGCAGCAGCACGACGCTGCGCAGGAACGGACCCGACTCGATGGCCGGGGTGGCCACCAGCAGCTGACCGCGCAGCGAGTCCATGCCTCTATGATGCCCGCATGCCTGCGCCGGAGGACGGAACCGGGCCCGCCGACGTCGACGGGTCGCCGCTGACGGCCGCCTCCGAGGCGCCCGGACCCGACGAGGAGTACACCGTCGACGAGCTCGCGGCGCGCGCGAACATGACGGTCCGCAACGTGCGTGCCTACGCCGCGCGCGGGCTCATCGACCCGCCGCGCCTGGAGGGCCGCACCGGCTACTACCACCGCGGGCACCTGCAGCGTCTGCAGCTGGTGCGCGACCTGCTCGACCGCGGCTACACGCTGGCGGCCGTCGAGAAGGCGGTGCTCTCGAGCCCCGCGACGGCCACCGCCACGGCGCTCGACCTGCTGCACCTGCTCGACGAGCCGTGGAGCGACGTCGAGCCCGAGCTCATGAGCCGCGACGCGCTCGCCGCACTGGCCCACGTCGACCGCGACGACGCACTCATCGACGCGCTCGTGGAGTTCGGCCTCGCCGCGTGGGTCGAGGACGACCACGAGTCGGTGCGCCTGATCCAGCCGGCCATCGTGCGCAACGGCGCAGCCGCCGTGGCCCTCGGACTGCCGGCCAACGACATCATCGCGCTGTTCCCGCTGATGCAGCAGAACCTGCGCGCCATCGCTGACGCGTTCGTCTCGAACGCGGTCGCGGCGATCGCCCAGCCCTTCATCGACCACGGGCTTCCGGCCGACGAGGCGCCGGAGGTGCTGGGCGCCATCGAGAAGCTGCTGCCGGTCGCGAGCCAGGTGACCTACGCGATGTTCCGCCACGCGCTGGCGGAGGCGATCGACGCGGAGATCGGCACCCAGCTCGACGAGGTCGGCCTGCGCGGCCGCGAGCGTCGCACGCGTCACTGACCTCGTCCGTGACGGCGCCGTGCGGGGGAATCACCCCGCCCGCGCTGGAGGGAGGGAACGCGCGGGCGAGGTGACGTGCTGGGGCCTGCTCAGGCCGCGAGGGCGTTGCGCAGGCGGGTGATGAAGGCGCTGGTGCGGTTGTCCGACCCCCCGTGCAGCGGAGGCATCGACTCCACGCTGGGGTACTCGACCTGCTCACGGGCCTGCGAGACGAGGTGCTCGCCCTGGCCGACCAGGTCGGGGTGCCAGCTGGAGATGCCGGCCGAGACCGCGAGCAGCGCGCGTTCCTTGGCGAAGGCCTTGGCCAGCTCCGGCCGGTCGCGGTGGGCGTCGAGCAGCGCACGTACGCCGGGCATCTCGGCGGCGCAGGCCACCCAGGCCTCCACGGCCACGGTCGCCGGCGAGTCGCCCTCGAGGACCGTGCGGTCGAGCTCGCCGCTGAGGCGCTGGTACCAGGCCATCTGGACGTCGAAGAGCAGGGAGAGGTCGTCACCGAACGCGGCGCGCGCGTCGGGGACCGCGTCAAGCAGCTGGTCGGCGGTGTCGTGGCGTCGGCGATCGGCCAGGGCCAGGACCTCGCGGAGGGCGGACTTGCGACGGTTGTAGGCATCCCAGGTCATGGAGGTGCTCCTTTCGGGGGACCGTCGTGCGAGGGAACATACCCTCGGTACGTACTTTGAGTATGTTGTATCCGCGCAGGTCAGGCAATCCCAGCGGTTGTGAGGCTCACCACCCCCCGTGCGTAGGATGGAACGCATGAGCAGCCCCGCGAAGGTGCAGAAGAAGGTGCTCCGCGCCGCCCGGAGCACGACCCGCCGGACCGGCTACTCCTCGAGCACGAAGCGCGCGCTGCTCGACAACGCCACGCAGCTGTTCGCCGCCCACGGGTACGCCGGGACGTCGCTCGACGAGGTCGTCGCCGCGGCCCGCGTCACGAAGGGCGCGCTCTACCACCACTTCCCCAGCAAGCTCGCGCTCTTCGAGAGCGTCTTCGACCGGCTCCAGGAGTCGGCCACGCGCGCCATCGAGAAGCGCATCGACACCGTCGACGACCCCTGGGAGCGCGCCCAGATCGGGCTCGAGGGCTTCCTCGAGGTCTGCCGCGAGCCGCAGTTCCGCCGGATCTGCCTGCAGGAGGGCCCGGTCGCCCTGGGTCACGAGCGCTGGGTGGTCGCCGAGCGTGCCGCGTCGTTCGGCATCGTCAAGCGCACCGTCGATGCCCTCCTCGACGACCTCGGAGGCGCCGGCGAGCTGAGCGAGGCCTACGCCGCGATCTTCTTCGGTGCGATCCGGTCGAGCTCGGAGTACGTGGCCGACGCCGAGGACGCCGACCAGGCCGCGGCCGAGGTGCAGGCCTCCATCAGCGGGATCCTCGCGGGCATGCGGCTGCTGCCCTCGCTCGCCGATCCCCCGGCCTGAACCCCAGCCCACGGCCGAGTCCGTCGCCCCGCTGCCGAGCCCGTCTCCACGCTCCCCGAGCCCGTCTCCACGCTCCCCGAGCCTGTCGAGGGGCCAGGCCGGGCTCAGCCGACGTCGAGCGCGCCGTCGCCCTTGGGGACCAGCTCGATCCACGTCTTGCCGGGCGCGACCCGCACGGGCGTGCCGTCCTTCGCCTCGAACGTGATCGTGGAGTCGTTGGACTTCTTCGTCCACGTGGTCTCGAGGGCCCCGTCGGCCGTGAGCAGCACGGCGCGACCCGCCCCCTTCATCTTCGTCTCGGGCACGGGGTTGCCGGCCGGGTCGGTGTAGCCGGCGTCGCCGACGTCGGCGAACATGACGACAAGCGTGTCGGCCTTGAACTCCTTCGCGGCGTGCCCGTTGGTGCGCACCCAGGTGTCGCCGTCGCGCTTCCACTGCGTGGTCGAGAAGGGCGAGAAGCGCACCGACGCGGTGGAGGCGGGCGTGGGCTCCGGCGCGGCGGCGGCGGACGCCTCGGGCGCGGCTGACTCCTCGGCTCCCTCGGACCCCTTGACCGGGGTCCAGGAGAGGTAGGGGCCGGGGATCGGGGCGACCTTGGCCGCCTTGTCGAGACGCTGCAGGTCGATCAGCCGGTTGTACGGCCGCACCTTGGCCGGGTCGCTGCTGAAGCCGGCAGCGCCCTCGTCCTCGGAGAAGACGGTGATGCCGGCCTTCTTGACCTTGCGGATCGTCCCGGAGGCACCACCGGAGGCCACGATCTGGCCGGCCACGGGCGCGGCGATGCCGATGTCGGTGGCGCGCATGGAACGCACGTGCCCGACCTGGTCGGGCAGCTCGGAGTAGTAGAGGGCCGCGAGACGCGTGAGTCCACCCTCGACGAGCTCCTCGACGACCAGGTCGGCCTTGTCCAGCGCCACCTGGGGCGCACCGTTGGCGGTGTTCTCGATCTTCACGACGAAGACCGGGTTGTCCGGCGGCCCGTCCGGCAGGGCCTCGCCGGTCACCGGCGAGACCTGGACGAGCTTCGCCCCGGCACCCTTCGACGCCTCGGGCTCCGCCTTGGGCTCGGAGTCGGAGGAGCAGGCGGCGAGCACGAGGCTCGCGGCGAGGGCAGGGACCAGCACGGCGACACGACGCGACAGCATGCCGTCAGCATGCCGCACGTCGAACCCCCGCCGCGGGACCGGGGCCGCACGACGCGCAGGTGTCGGCGGTGACTGCCACGATAGACTGGTGTCCGACCCGTCGAGCGCCCCTCCGCCGGGGACCGATCCCCTCAGCGCGGTCGCTCCTGCCACGCGGGAGTGGTTCGAGGGCGCGTTCTCCGCTCCCACGCCGGCGCAGACCGAGGCCTGGGCGGGCATCGCCGAGCGCAAGAACGTCCTCGTCGTGGCGCCCACGGGGTCGGGCAAGACCCTCGCGGCGTTCCTGTCCGCGATCGACCGGCTGCTGCACGAGCCGACGCCGGAGAAGGAGCGTCGGACCCGCGTCCTGTACATCTCGCCGCTCAAGGCGCTCGCGGTCGACGTCGAGCGCAACCTGCGCTCGCCCCTTGTCGGCATCACGCAGGTGGCGGCGCGCCGCGGCGACACGTTCTCCGACGTCCGCGTCGGCGTGCGCTCGGGCGACACGACGGCACGTGACCGCCGCTCGCTGGTCACCAGTCCCCCCGACATCCTCATCACCACCCCCGAGTCGCTCTTCCTCATGCTCACGTCGGCGGCGCGCGAGACCCTGCGCGGCGTCGACACGGTGATCATCGACGAGATCCACGCCGTGGCGGGCACCAAGCGCGGCGCCCACCTGGCCCTTTCGCTGGAGCGGCTCGACGACCTGCTCGACGAGCCGGCCCGGCGGGTCGGGCTCAGCGCCACGGTCCGCCCGCACGACGAGGTCGCCAGGTTCCTCGGCGGCCGAGCGCCGGTGCACGTCGTGGCGCCACCGTCACCGTCGCGCCTCGAGCTCGACGTGGTGGTGCCGCTCGACGACATGACCGAGCTGTCCCGGCCCCCGTCGGCCGACGCCGACGAGGTCGTGCGCGACGAGGGTTCGGGGGCTCGCTCGATCAGCGACCCCCTGCAGGACGACAACGGCGGCAGCATCTGGCCGTTCATCGAGCACGACGTGGTCGAACGCATCCTGTCGGTCCGCTCGACCATCGTGTTCTGCAACTCGCGCGGTCAGGCCGAGCGGCTCACCGCCCACCTCAACGAGCTGTGGTCCGACCGCGAGGCCAGGTCCGAGGCCTCCGGACGCAGCCGACTCCCGCCCGCCTCGGTCGGCGGGGTCAGCGGCACCACCTCGGGACGCGGCAGCGTCGATTCCCGCGACCCCGACGAGGTCGGCGCCCTGGCCCGTGCCCACCATGGCTCGGTCAGCAAGGAGCAACGCGCCCTGATCGAGGACGACCTCAAGTCGGGGCGCCTGCGGTGCGTCGTGGCCACGTCGAGCCTCGAGCTGGGCATCGACATGGGCGCCGTCGACCTCGTCGTGCAGATGTCCACGCCCCCGTCGGTGGCCAGCGGACTGCAGCGGGTCGGCCGCGCCGGCCACCAGGTGGGCGAGGTCTCCCGTGGCCTCGTCTACCCCACCACGCGGCACGACCTGGTCGGTGCCGCCGTCACGGCCGAGCGCATGCGCGAGGGCGCCATCGAGCGGCTGTCGGTGCCGGCCAACCCGCTCGACGTGCTGGCGCAGCAGACGGTCGCCGCGTGCGCGCTCGAGCCGCTCGAGGTCGAGGCCTGGTTCGACGTCGTCCGTCGCTCGGCCCCGTTCGCCGCGCTCCCCCGCTCGGCGTACGAGGCCACGCTCGACCTGCTCGCCGGTCGCTACCCCTCCGACCGCTTCGCCGAGCTGAGGCCTCGCGTCGTGTGGGACCGCGACGCCAGGACCATCACCGGCCGTCCCGGCGCCCAGCGCCTCGCCGTCACGAGCGGCGGGACCATCCCCGACCGCGGACTGTTCGCGGTGGTGCTGGCCGACGGCATCGACGAGGGACCGTCGAAGCGGGTCGGCGAGCTCGACGAGGAGATGGTCTACGAGTCGCGGGTCGGCGACGTGTTCGCGCTCGGCGCCACGAGCTGGCGCATCCAGGAGATCACCCACGACCGGGTGATCGTCACCCCGGCGTTCGGCGAGCCGGCTCGGCTCCCCTTCTGGCGTGGCGACGCCGCCGGGAGGCCGGCCGAGCTGGGCGAGGCCATCGGCGCCTTCGTGCGTCGGGTCTCCGAGGGCAGCGCGCCCGAGCACCTCGACGAGCGGGCCCGGTTCAACCTGATGGCCTTCCTCGACGAGCAGCGCGAGGCCATGCCCACGCTGCCCACCGACCGCACGCTCGTGGTCGAGCGCTTCCACGACGAGCTCGGCGACTGGCGGGTCGTGCTCCACTCTCCGTACGGCCGACGGGTGCACGCACCGTGGGCGCTCGTGGTCGCCGCGCGGGTGCTCGACCGCTACGGCGTCGACGGCTCGGTGGTCGCGACCGACGACGGCATCGTGGCGCGCATCCCCGACACCTCCTCCCCGTGGGCCCCCGACGGCCCCGGCGGGGGTTCCGGGCCGTGGGCGGACGACGGCACCGGCGACGGCAACGGCAACGAGGTCCCGGGAGCCGACCTCTTCGTCCTCGACGTCGACGACCTCGAGCGCGTGGTCACGGCCGAGGTGGGCGGCTCCGCGCTGTTCGCGTCACGGTTCCGCGAGTGCGCGGCGCGCGCCCTGCTGCTGCCTCGGCGCAACCCCGGCGCACGTGCGCCGCTCTGGCAGCAGCGCCAGCGCGCTGCCCAGCTGCTCGACGTCGCACGTGAGCACCCGGACTTCCCGATCCTGCTCGAGACCGCCCGCGAGTGCCTCCAGGACGTCTACGACCTGCCCGCCCTGACCACGCTCGCCGAGCGGGTCGCGCAGCAGGAGGTGCGCATCGTGGAGGTGGAGACCTCGACCGCCTCCCCGTTCGCCCGCACGCTGTTGTTCGGCTACGTGGCCACGTTCCTGTACGAGGGCGACACGCCCCTCGCGGAGCGGCGCGCCGCGGCGCTCTCCCTCGACCCCACGCTCCTGTCGGAGCTGCTCGGCCGCGCCGAGCTCCGCGAGCTCCTCGACCCCGAGGTGCTCGAGCGCACCGAGGCCGAGCTGCAGCGCCTCGCCGACGACCGCCGCCTCAAGGGCACCGAGGGTGCGGCCGACCTGCTCCGTCTGCTGGGGCCGCTCACCACGACCGAGGTCGACGACCGCCTGGTCGACGACGCCGTCCCCGCGCTCGAGGAGCTGCAGCACGCCCGTCGCGTCGTGGAGCTCCCGGTGGCGGGCGAGCCGCGCTGGGTGGTCGTCGAGGACGCCGGCCGTCTGCGCGACGCCCTGGGCGTGGTGGTGCCGCTCGGCATCCCCGACGCCCTCCTGCAGCAGGTGGCCGACCCGCTGGGTGACCTCGTCTCGCGGTACGCCCGCACCCACGGTCCGTTCACGGCCGAGGAGGTCGCCGCGCGGTTCGGGCTCGGCCGTGCCGTGGTCCTCGACGTCCTCACGCGGCTCACCCGCGAGGACCGGCTGGTGGAGGGCGAGTTCCGTCCCGGCGCGTCGGGCACCGAGCACGTCGACGTCGAGGTGCTGCGCCGCCTGCGAAGCCGGTCGCTCGCCGCTGCTCGCCAGCAGATCGAGCCGGTCGAGCCCCGCACGTTCGCCCGCTTTCTCCCGTCGTGGCAGGAGGTCGGTGGGTCGCTGCGCGGGCTCGACGGCGTGCTCACCGTCGTCGACCAGCTCGCCGGCGTGCCGCTGCCCGCGTCGGCCTGGGAGTCCCTCGTGCTCCCCAGCCGGGTGCGCGACTACTCCCCCGCCCAGCTCGACGAGCTGCTCGGGGCGGGTGAGGTCGTGTGGACCGGTGCCGGCACGCTCGCGGGGAGCGACGGCTGGGTGCAGCTCCACCCTGCCGACCTCGTGCTCCCGGCCCGCCGCGACCCGGTCGATCCCGACGCACTCGGCCTGCGTCTGCTGGAGCTCCTCGACGACGGAGGCGCCTACCTCTTCCGCCAGCTCACGCAGGCGCTGGCGACCGACGAGAAGCCCCCGGGTGACGACGCCGTCGTCGAGGCGCTGTGGCAGCTCGTCTGGTCCGGTCGGGTCGCGGGCGACTCCTACGCGCCGGTGCGTGCGCGCCTCGGCGGCCGCGGCGCGCACCGCTCGCGTGGCGGC
>NZ_JANLGG010000013.1:0-101136 GCF_024655735.1 Aeromicrobium sp. 50.2.37 | reverse complement strand
TCGGGGCCGTCGCTGCCCGACCCGGCCGACCTGGAGCACACCGTGTCGAAGACACCCACCCTGCTCGCGAACTACGTGGAGGCCCAGGCCCACGAGGCCACCGTCGGCGCGAACGAGGTGATCTCGCCGGGCCTGCGCCGTCTCGTCCTGCGGTGCTCCGACTTCGTGGGTGCCACGATCGAGCCGTGCGACGTGACCGCGTTCCGCGTGTCCCGCAACGAGTTCCGCCACTACACGCCTGCACTGGTCGAGGGCGACGCCCTCACGATCATCGTGCAGCGCCACGACCATCCCGGCCCGACGCCCGGTCACGACCTGGTCGAGAGCTGGTCCGAGGGCGACGCCGTGAAGGTCTGCCGGTGGTCGTCCGCGCGGGCCTTCACCTGGGACCTGGCGGGGGTGCCGGGCCGCGGGCGGCAGACGGCGCCGAGCGAGGGACGGCCCATCGTGCTCCTGGGCGACGCGACCGTCATCAGCCTCGCGCTGTGCATGGCCGAGCGTGCGGACCGCGACGGACGCGACCTGGTCACCGTGCTCGAGGTGCCCGAGGCCGACGTGGACGCCACCCGTGCGCTCGTGCCCGAGGCCACGGTGCTTCCCGCGGTCGAGGCACCCGGAGCCGTCCTGGACGCCTGGATCCGCGCGAACGTCGAGGCGCTGCGCGTGCTGCCCGACCCGGTGGCCTACCTGGCCGGCAACGGTCCGGCCATCCAGCGCCAGCGCACGCTGCTGCGCGACGTCGTGGGGCTGGACCGCAAGGCGGTGAGGACGCAGCCCTACTGGGCCGAGGGGAAGACCGGCCTGTAGCCCGCGCCTGCCGTTCAGTGACCGGCAGGCGCCGTGGTGGGTGGTCGTCGCACCAGGACCACCACGATGGCCACCAGCACGATCGCGGTGACGGCGAACGGGATCGGCAGGACCGGGTCGAGCAGCACCAGCAACGCGCCGAGCGGCACGACCGTGTTGACGACGCGATCGGCATGGTCCCGCAGGGCGATCCACCAGATGCCGAGCACGAACAGCGCGACCGGCACCGTCACGGTGAACGCCGCCGCCAGGTCGGACAGCTTCGAGTGGTCCGTCAGCACGTCGATCTCCACCTCGATGCCGGCTGACAGTGCTCCTGCGGCAGCGAACACGAGGAAGTGCACGTAGCCGTAGCGCAGCGAGCTGGCGAACGAGGTGATGGCCCGGTGGTGCGGCGGCCAGAAGTAGATCCACCACAGGGCGGCCGTGGAGACGAACGCGAGTGCGGCCACGGCGAGGAGCGGTCCGAGGGCGGTGTCCTCGTGCAGGGCCTCGAGGATGGCCTTCGCCGAGCCGAGCAGGCTCTCGCCGAGCAGGATCAGCGTGAACAGGCCGTACCGCTCCGTGATGTGGTGCGGGTGCCAGGGCGTGGTGGCGCCGGTGCGCTCGGCCACGACCGGCACCGCCAGCTCCGCGAGCAGCAGCACGACGAAGGCGACGGGCACGACGGAGGCGGGCAGGGCGAGCATCCCGATCCACAGCACCTGCACCAGCGCGATGCCACCTGCGTAGGTCAGGCAGGTGCGCCGGTGCTCGTCGCTCGCGCGGGCGGCTCGCAGCCACTGCGCCACCATCGCGACGCGCATGATCACGTAGCCGGCGACGGCGAGGCGGAAGTCGGCGTCGGCGAACACCGGCTCCACACCCGCGGCGAGCACGAGCACGCCGGCCATCTGCACGAAGGTGAGCACCCGGTAGAGCCAGTCGTCGACCGCGAACGACGTGGCGAACCAGGTGAAGTTCATCCACGCCCACCAGATGGCGAAGAACACCGCGGCGTAGGACACGAGGCCGTCGACGACGTGGTCCTCGGTCAGCGCGTGGTGCAGCTCGACCGACGCCGTGCTCACCGCGACGACGAAGACGAGGTCGAAGAACAGCTCGAGCGCGCTGGCCGTGCGGCCGGACTCGCCCGGATCGCGCGGGCGCATCGGCAGCAGCCGCAGGCTGGACGTCGCTGGGTTGGTGCTCATGCTTCCTCCCGAACCCCGGCGGCCTGGTCCGCCGGTCCGGCGACCATCCTGCCAGTGTTCGGGGACGGAGTGCACCCGTCGCGCGGGCCTGCGTCGGGGGCCTGCGCCCTCGTCGGGCGGGTAGGAGCCGCGTCACGCCACGGCCCCTGGGGTCCCGGGGTCGGCAGCCGTACCATGGCTGCATGGAGCAGGGCATCCCCGACAAGTTCGCCAGCCTCGGCCTCACGTACGACGACGTCCTGCTGCTTCCCGGCGAGACCGACGTCGTCCCGAGTGACGTCGACACCACCGCGCGGCTCACCCGCGACCTGACGCTGCGGATCCCGCTGCTGTCGAGCGCGATGGACACCGTCACGGAGTCGCGGATGGCCATCGCCATGGCCCGCGAGGGCGGCATCGGCATCCTGCACCGCAACCTGTCCATCGAGGACCAGAGCTACCAGGTCGACCTGGTCAAGCGCACCCAGACCGGCATGATCCCCAACCCCGTCACCATCGGCCCGAAGGCCACGCTCGAGGAGCTCGACGAGATCTGCGGCGAGTACCGCGTGTCGGGCCTGCCCGTCGTCGACCCCGACAACCGACTCCTCGGCATCATCACCAACCGCGACCTGCGCTTCACGCCCGTCGCGGAGTGGTCCACCACGATCGTCGGCGACGTCATGACGCCCATGCCGCTCGTCACCGGACCCGTCGGCATCAGCCGTGAGGACGCCTCGGCGCTGCTGCGCCAGCACAAGCGTGAGCGGCTCCCGATCATCGACGCCGACGACCGTCTCGCCGGCCTCATCACCGTCAAGGACTTCGTGAAGTCCGAGCAGTACCCGCTCGCCAGCAAGGACGACGAGGGCCGCCTGCTCGTCGGTGCCGCGGTCGGCTTCTTCGGCGACTCCTGGGACCGCGCCAACGCCCTGCGCGAGGCCGGGGTCGACGTGCTCGTCGTCGACACCGCCCACGGTCACGCCCGCCTCCTGCTCGACATGGTCCGCCGCATCAAGGCCGACCGCGCCTTCGACGGCATCCAGGTGATCGGCGGCAACATCGCCACCCGCGCCGGCAGCCAGGCGCTCGTCGACGCCGGGGTCGACGCCGTGAAGGTCGGTGTCGGGCCCGGATCCATCTGCACCACCCGTGTGGTGGCCGGCGTGGGCGTCCCGCAGATCTCGGCCGTCTACGAGGCCTCGCTCGCCGCCAAGCCGGCGGGCGTGCCGGTCATCGCCGACGGCGGCCTGCAGTACTCCGGCGACATCGCCAAGGCGCTCGTCGCGGGTGCCGACTCGGTCATGGTCGGCTCGCTGCTCGCCGGCTGCGAGGAGAGCCCCGGGGACCTGATCTTCATGAACGGCAAGCAGTACAAGACGTACCGCGGCATGGGGTCCATCGGCGCCATGGCCTCGCGCGGCAAGAAGTCCTACTCCAAGGACCGCTACTTCCAGGCCGACGTCGTGAGCGACGACAAGATCGTCCCCGAGGGCATCGAGGGCCAGGTGGCCTACCGAGGCCCGCTCGGTGCGGTCGCCCACCAGCTCGTCGGTGGTCTGCACCAGTCGATGTTCTACGTCGGCTCGCGCACCATCCCCGAGCTGCAGGAGCGCGGCCGCTTCGTGCGCATCACGTCGGCGGGGCTCAAGGAGAGCCACCCGCACGACATCCAGATGACCGTCGAGGCGCCCAACTACGCCGGACGCTGACGACGTCGTGAGGCCCCGTCGCGTCCTGGCCGACCGGTGGGGCGTCACCGACGCCGAGGTCGCGCTTCAGTACGGATGCGACGGCGTCCTGCCCGACGCGCCGATGCAGGCGTGGCGGGGTGTCACGGTCGACGCGCCGGCCGACGTGGTGTGGGCGTGGGTGCGCCAGCTGAGGTTGGCCCCGTACTCCTACGACTGGGTCGACAACCTCGGCCGACGCTCGCCGCGGGAGCGGTCAGACCTGCCCGACCCCGTCGTCGGCGACGTGTTCATGACCGCGATGGGACGCCAGGTCGGGCGGGTGCTCGCGGTGGAGCCCGGCCGCGAGGTCACGGCCCGGATCGGGCCCGCCGTCATGAGCTACCGCGTCGAGCCGGCAGGGCAGGGGCGCACCCGCCTGCTGCTCAAGCTCGTCTCGCGCGGTCGTCGACCCCTCGTCGACCTGCTCTCGCTCGGTGACCTCCCGATGGCGCGCCGCCAGCTGCTCACCCTCAAGGCGCTCGCCGAGCGCGAGGCCCGCGGCCGTCAGAGGTAGGTAGCCCGCGGAATCGCCGTCAGAGGTAGGTGACCCGCGACATTCTCGCGTCGCAGGTAGGTGGCACGCGGATACGAGGCCCGATTCCGCGCACTACCGACCTCCGCCCCGCCGATTCCGCGCGCCACCTACCTCTGACGGCGAGGACCTGGGGCGCGCGACGACGCACGACGAGACGTGGCGCCGGTCGCCACTAGGGTGGGACGCATGCCTGAGCTCGACATCGGTGCCGCCAAGCGCGGCCGCCGCGCCTACTCCTTCGACGACATCGCGATCGTGCCCAGCCGGCGCACCCGCGACCCCGAGGAGGTCTCGACGGCCTGGCAGATCGACGCCTACCGCTTCGAGCTCCCGGTCATCGCCGCACCGATGGACTCGGTGATGAGCCCCGAGACCGTGATCGCGCTCGGTCGCCACGGCGGGCTCGGCGTGCTCGACCTCGAGGGTCTGTGGACCCGCTACGAGGACCCGACCCCGCTGCTGGCCGAGATCGCGTCCCTCGACGCCGTCGCCGCGACCGCACGGCTGCAGGAGATCTACGGCGAGCCGATCAAGGCCGAGCTGATCAAGGACCGCCTGCGCGAGATCCGCGACGCCGGGGTCACCGTGGCCGCCGCGCTCTCCCCGCAGCGCACCAAGCAGTTCTCCGACGTGGTCGTGGAGGCCGGGGTCGACCTCTTCGTCATCCGCGGCACCACCGTCTCGGCCGAGCACGTCTCGAGCCAGACCGAGCCGCTCAACCTCAAGGAGTTCATCTACGAGCTCGACGTCCCCGTCATCGTCGGCGGCTGCGCCACCTACCAGGCCGCCCTGCACCTCATGCGCACCGGCGCGGCGGGCGTCCTCGTCGGCTTCGGCGGCGGCGCCGCGCACACCACGCGGTCGGTGCTCGGCGTCGCGGTGCCCATGGCGTCCGCCGTCGCCGACGTCGCCGCGGCCCGCCGCGACTACCTCGACGAGTCGGGTGGCCGCTACGTGCACGTCATCGCCGACGGCTCGATCGGCCGCAGCGGCGACATCGCCAAGGCCGTCGCCTGCGGGGCCGACGCGGTCATGATCGGCTCCCCGTTCGCCCGTGCCACCGAGGCCCCCGGCCGCGGCTTCCACTGGGGTGCCGAGGCGTGGCACGCCGAGCTGCCGCGCGGCAAGCGCGTCGAGATCGGCACCGTCGGCTCGCTCGAGTCGGTGCTCTTCGGCCCGTCGTCGGTGCCCGACGGCACGATGAACCTCATCGGCGCCCTCCGCCGCGCGATGGCCACGACGGGCTACACCGAGCTCAAGGAGTTCCAGCGGGTCGAGGTCGTCGTCGCGTGAGCGACGGGCCGGCCTCGGACGACACCGGCAGCCGGCTGCCGTCGCTGCCGGCCGACCTCGGCCCCGTGCGCGTCGCCGACGTCGTCGTCGCGACCGTCCTGTGGCTCGGGCTCTCCGCCCTGTCCGCCGTCGCCGGTGTCATGGCGCTGCTGCTGGTCATGGCGGCCGACGGCTGCGGAACCTCATCCGACGACGGCGCACTGTTGTGCGGCGACGGGGGAGGACTGCTGTTCTTCCTGGGCATCGCCGTCCTCTGGCTGGTGCTGGCGACCGCCGTCCTCGGCTCCGCGCTGCTCATCGTCCGAGGGGCGATCCGGCGCAGACGCACGTGGCACTGGCCTCTCGTCGGCCTGGTCGTCGGTGTCGCCGCATGCGCCGCCATGGTGGGCTGGATGGTCGTCCTCACCCGCTGACCTCACTCACGCGCGATGGTGAGGCACGACCCGTCGGACGGGACCGCAGCCACCTCGGACCGTGCACGGTCGGCGCGCTCCCGACCCAGGTTCCAGGACCAGGCACCGTCGTCGTCGGTCTCCGTCGGGCCGTACGGGTCGTCCAGGACGCACGCGGCCGTCCGCTCGGGCAGGCCCGCCACGATCGACGGGACCGCGTCGTCGCCGAGCGAGCGCAGGTAGTCGACGTCGAGGGTCCCGGTCTCGGCGAATCGCTCCACGTTGTGGGTGGCCACCCAGCCGGCGGGATTCATCAGGCCGAGGACCAGCAAGGCTCCGGCACCGCTCAGCAGGGCGGCCCGCGGCAGCCAGGACCCGTCGAGGCGGCCGATCGCCACCAGCGTGAGTGCCACGAGCAGCCCGAGCCACAGCTCGAAGCCCACGACGGCGAGGCGGAGCACGGTGTAGCCGTAGGCCTCCTGGTACAGGTCCATGCGGTAGAGCGCGGACACGACGACCGCGAGCGTCAGCACGCACAGCAGGCCCAGCACCAGCCGCAGCACGAGCCTGTCCCGCTCGTCGGTGCGTGGGGCCTTGCGGGCGGCGACCCCGATGACGACGAGGGTCAGGAACGTCACCGTCGTCAGCTGCCCGAAGCCCTGGTGCACGTACTCGGCGTAGGTGAGGCCGGTGGTGCGCTGCAGGTAGTCGCGGCCACCCCACATCGCCGCCGACTGCGCCACGAGGAAGGCGACGAACAGGACGACGACGGTGCCGAGCGGCACGAGCCACTCCCACCGGTGCCGCACCGGTCTGCCGGTCGGGAGGTCCTCGGCGAGGAGGGGCGGCGGGTTGAGCGCCAGGTAGCTGCCGGCCAAGGTGACGCCGGCGACGAAGAAGCAGACGAATCCGCGAGCCACGACCGAGTCCCAGGCGAGGTCGGGGACGAGGCTCGACGCCCAGGTGCCGAAGACGGCGTCGCCCGAGGCGAAGAGCCCGCCGAACAGGACCAGGCCGGCCGCGGCCAGGGCGGTCGTGCGCAGCACCGGCCACAGCAGGCGGGAGCGGCTCGTGGCCGAGAGCGTCCGCCCGAGGAGCGGCAGCCCGCGGGCGGCGGAGGCGATCCACGCGACGACGGCACCGGGAATCGCCGCGACCGACCGGGCGCCGGTGACGGCGACGGCGACGGTCGTGCCGGCCACGACCACGCCCAGCAGACCGAGCCACTCGCTGGCACGTAGCACCGTCATCGACGCCAGGGCGACCCCGAGCGCCACGCCCACGACCGTGAACGGGTCGGCGGCGCCACGGGAGCGACCGTGTGCCGCCGCCAGCACGACGGCAGCGACGGCGAGGGCGAGCAGCAGGGAGCCGACGCCGATCGGCTGGTCGACGATCAGCAGGGAGCCGAGCACACCCACGCCGGCCGAGGCGAGGAGCAGCGGCACCTGCGGGGGCAGTGCCCGCTCGGGCCACAGGCGGGCCAGCAGGTCGTCGGCTCGCCCGGTGGAGGGTGGTGCTGCGACGTCCGCCACCGTCTCGGTGGTTCCTGGCTGCTGGGGAGGGGGGCTCGCGGTCATGGAGGTGCTCCTCGGGTCGATCGTCGGGAGGGTCGGGGGCGAGGTCGGGGTCGGGGCGACGGCCGGACGGGGTGTGGGGCGGGGGTCGCGCGGAAGGGTGGCTCGCAGGTGCGCTCCCGCCGTGGAGGGCACGACGTCGACGGTGCCGCCGTGCAGCTCGCAGACCCAGCGGGTGATCGCGAGCCCGAGGCCGGTGCCGCCCCCTGCGTCGGGGCCGGTGCCGAACCGCTCGAACACGCGGTCCTCCAGCTCGGACGGGATGCCCGGACCCTCGTCGCGGACGTCGAGGTGCCACCGGCCGTCGTCGGCCGAGGCGCTCACCCGGACCGAGCGACCGGCGGGACTGTGCCGGACGGCGTTGTCGACGAGGTTCGCCACGACCTGGGCGAGCCGCCCGGGATCGGCGCGGACGGTGAGGCCCGACGGTGCCACCTCCACGGTCACGGACGTGTCGCGCCCACGGTCGGGGCTCTCGTCCACGACGGACCGCACGAGCGCCTCCACGTCGACGTCCTCGAGGCGCAGCGGCGCCACGCCCGCGTCGATGCGTGAGAGGTCGAGCAGGTCGGCCACGAGGTCGCTCAGGCGCTCCGCCTGCTGCAGCGCGGCGCCCAGCGCGGCGTCGTCGGGCTGGACGACGCCGTCGGCCAGGTTCTCCAGGAGCGCCCGCTGCGCGGTGAGCGGGGTGCGCAGCTCGTGCGCGACGGTTGCGACCAGCTGACGGCGCTCGCGGTCGGTCGACTCGAGGGCGGCGGCCATGGCGTCGAACGCGCGGGCGAGCCGGCCGACCTCGTCGTCGGACGTGGCGCCGACGCGGACGCCGTAGTCGCCCGCCGACATGCGCGCGGTGGCGTCGGTCATGGTGCGCAGCGGCGAGGTCATGCCGCGGGCGAGCCACTGCGTCACGAGCAGTGCGGCTCCCACCGTGACCGGGAGGGAGACCCAGACGGGCAGCCCGGCCCGGTCGCCGATCTGGGCGAGGAGCGCGGCGACCACGGTGCTCGCGCCGACGAGCAGGCCCAGCTTGGCCTTGATCGACCCGACCGCGTCGAGCGGACGCCCGCCGCCCGTGGATCGGGTGCCAGCCGGTCCGGTTCTGGTCGGTCGGGTGCCCGTTGGTCGGGAGCTCATCGCTCCTCCAGGGCGTACCCGACGCCGTGCACCGTGCGCACGCGGTCGGCGCCGATCTTCGCGCGCAGGGCCTTCACGTGGCTGTCGAGCGTGCGGGTGCCCGAGGCGTCGGACCAGCCCCACACCTCCTGCATGAGCTCCTCGCGGCTGCGCACCGACCCGGGCTCCGCAGCGAGTGCCGCGAGGAGGTCGAACTCCAGCGGCGTGAGATGCACGTCGGCGCCGTCGACCCTCACCCGACGTGTGGCGCCGTCGACGGCCAGCGAGCCGACGGTGCGCGTCGGGGCTGCCTGCGCAGCCAGCTCGGCGGCGCGGTCGACGCGGCGCAGGAGGGCGTGGACGCGGGCCACCAGCTCACGCTGGCGGAACGGCTTGGTCACGTAGTCGTCGGCCCCGACGCCGAGGCCCACGAGCACGTCGGTCTCGTCGTCGCGTGCGGTGAGCATCAGCACGGGGACCGGACGCAGGGCCTGCACGCGTCGGCACACCTCCAGCCCGTCGAACCCGGGAAGCATGAGGTCCAGCACGACCAGGTCGGGGTGGTGCTCCTCGAACGCGACGACGGCCCCCGGCCCGTCGTGCGCCTGGACCACGTCGTGGCCCTCGGCGCGCAGACGGTCGGTCACCATCTGGTTGATGAGCGGCTCGTCCTCGACGACGAGGATGGTGCGACGGGCTCCGGTGGTCATGGACCCGACCCTAGGTTCGGCACGGGCTCCGCCGTGGGGGAGCGACCTGGAGATCGTGTGAAGATCCGTCGGCCGCCCGCCCCCACGATCGGTGGATCCTCGACCGCAGACGCGGCCTTGCGGTTGAGGATCCACCGATGGGGGCGGGGAGGGCGTGGCGGGGCGGGGCGGGGGTCGGCACACGTCACACGCAGGATCGTTGCGTCGAGGAACCGGTGCGGGACTACCATGGTGAGGCTGTCCTCACCTGGACGCCCGTTCCCGAAGGAATCCCATGCACCGCAGTCTCGCCGCCACCGGCCTGGTGGCCGTCTCGCTCTCCCTCCTCGGCGCGTGCGCCGAGGAGCCGGCCGCCGGTGACGGCACCGTCGCCGTCGCCGCCTCGGACTCCTCGTGCGAGGTGTCCGCCACGAAGCTCGACGCCGGCCCGACCACCTTCCAGGTGACCAACAAGGGCTCCAAGGTCACCGAGTTCTACGTCTACGCCGACGGCGACCGCATCATGGGCGAGGTCGAGAACGTCGGCCCCGGCCTGTCGCGCGACCTGGTCGTCGACCTGCCGAAGGGCTCCTACGAGGGCGCCTGCAAGCCGGGCATGGTTGGCGACGGCATCCGCCAGACGCTGTCCGTGACGGGCGCGCCGGCGAAGGACCTGTCGGACTCCGAGGAGCTCAAGGCCGCCGCGGCGAGCTACGAGCGCTACGTCGAGAGCCAGACCGGCGCGCTGATCGACAAGACCACCGAGTTCGTCGACGCCGTCAAGGCCGGCGAGGTCGACGAGGCCAAGGCGCTGTTCCCGCGGGCCCGCACCTACTGGGAGCGCATCGAGCCCGTCGCCGAGATCTTCGGCGACCTCGACCCCATCACCGACGGCCGTGAGCCCGACGCGAAGGCCGAGGGTCGCGACTTCACGGGCTGGCACCGCATCGAGAAGCAGCTGTGGGTCGAGGGCAACACGAAGGGCATGGACCCCTACGCCGACGAGCTGCTCGCCAACGTGAAGAAGGTCGTCGAGCTCAGCAAGGAGCAGCCGCTCACCGCGCTGCAGCTGGCCCAGGGCTCCAAGGGTCTGCTCGACGAGGTCGCCACCGGCAAGATCACCGGCGAGGAGGACGAGTTCAGCCACACCGACCTGTGGGACTTCAAGGCCAACATCGAGGGGTCCCAGGCGGCCATCGCGGCGCTGCGCCCCGTGCTGGAGAAGGCCGACCCCGAGCTGGTGACGCTCATCGACCAGCGCTTCGAGGCGCTCGACACCGAGCTCGACCAGCACCAGGACGCCGACACCGGCGAGTGGGTCGGCTACGACACGCTCACGAAGGCCCAGGTCAAGAAGCTCTCCGACGCCGTCGCCGCCCTGAGCGAGCCGATCAGCAAGGTCGCGGCCGTCGTGGCCGCCTCGGCGTGACCACCTGCCTCACGGGTTCGACCGCGGCAGGACGGCGGTCGTGACCGAGCGCCGCGGCGTCTCCCGTCGTTCCCTGCTGGGGGCGGCCGGGGTCGGCGCGCTCGCCGCGGGGGCCGCCGGTGGCTACGCGGTGGCCGCCACCCGTGACGAGCCGGTCGCACCGGACCCCGACGCGGTCCCGGTCGCGTTCGAGGGCCGGCACCAGGCCGGGATCCTCACCCCGGCCCAGGACCGTCTGCACTTCGTGGTGCTCGACGTGACCACCGAGAGCCGCGACGAGCTGGTGTCGCTGCTGAAGGAGTGGACCCAGGCCGCGCGTCGTCTCACGCAGGGCAACGAGGTCGGGGTGTACGGCGCGGTCGCCGGGACCCCGCTCGCCCCGCCGGAGGACACGGGTGAGGCGTTGGGCCTACCCGCGTCGGGCCTGACCCTGACGATCGGCTTCGGCCCCAGCCTCTTCGAGCGCGACGGCAAGGCCCGGTTCGGCCTCGACGGTCGACGGCCCGACGAGCTCGTCGACCTGCCGGCCTTCTCCGGCGACCGGCTCGACCCGGCGCTCACCGGTGGCGACATCGCCATCCAGGCCTGCGCGAACGACCCGCAGGTGGCCGTGCACGCGGTCCGCAACCTCGTGCGCATCGCCTTCGGGCGGGCGTCGGTCCGCTACAGCCAGCTGGGCTTCGGCCGAACGTCGTCCACCTCGGCCGCCCAGGTGACGCCGCGCAACCTCTTCGGGTTCAAGGACGGGACGGCCAACGTCAAGTCCGAGGACCGCGACGTCGACGACGTCGTGTGGGTGCAGGGGTCCGACGGACCGGACTGGCTCGTGGGCGGGTCCTACCTGGTGGCCCGACGCATCGACATGCGCATCGAGACGTGGGACCGCGAGCCGCTGGCGGGCCAGGAGGCGATCATCGGCCGGGCCAAGGGGTCGGGCGGACCGCTGTCGGGTGGCGACGAGCACGCCGCGATCGACCTGGCCGCCAAGGGTGCTGACGGCGAGCCGGCCATCCCCACCCTCTCGCACGTGCGGATGGCCCACCCCGACTCCAACGGGGGCGCCAAGATCCTGCGCCGTGGCTACAACTTCGTGAACGGGACCGACGGTCTGGGCCAGCTGGCGGCGGGGCTGTTCTTCATCAGCTTCCAGCGCTCGCCCGCGCAGTTCGTGCGCATCCAGCGCACGCTCGCGGGCAGCACCAACGACGCCTTGAACGAGTACATCGTGCACCGCAGCTCGGGGCTGTTCGCCTGCCCTCCCGGCCTCGGCGCGAAGGGCTTCTGGGGCGAGGGCCTGCTGGGCTGACGTGTGACGTCCCCGATGTGACACAAGCCCTGTCGCGTTCCACATACCGGCGGTATCCTGAGCAGCATGTCCGCCGCCAGCGTCGTCCCCGCCTCCCGCGTCTCGAGCCTCACCGCCCTCATCCGCAGCACGAGCGGCGAGACCCGCACCACCCGCACGCCGCTCACCGGTGAGGCCGTCGCGGAGATCCCCGTCTCCTCGATCGACGACGTCGAGGCCGCGTTCGACGCCGCCCGCATCGCCCAGGAGCGCTGGGCCCGCACGCCGCTCGAGGCCAGGTCGGCCGCGCTGCTGCGCCTGCACGACCTGGTGCTCGCCCACCAGGACGAGCTGCTCGACCTCATCCAGCTGGAGTCCGGCAAGGCGCGTGCGCACGCCTTCGACGAGGTGGCCCACCTGGCGCTCACCGCCCGGTTCTACGCACGGCGCCTGCGCAGCCAGCTGCGCTCGCGTCGGCGCAACGGCGCCCTCCCCGGGCTCACGAGCGTGCACGTGAACCAGGTACCCAAGGGGGTCGTGGGCGTCATCAGCCCCTGGAACTACCCCCTGACCATGGCCATCGCCGACGGCCTGCCCGCCGTCGCCGCCGGCAACGCCGTGGTGCACAAGCCCGACAGCCAGAGCCCGCTCATCGCGCTCGCCGGCGTGGAGCTGCTGCGCCGCGCGGGCATCCCCACCGACGTCTGGCAGGTCGTCAGCGGGGCCGGCTCCGTCGTCGGGACCGCGATCATCGAGCGCGCCGACTACATCTGCTTCACGGGCTCCACCGCCACCGGCACCCTCGTGGCCAAGCAGGCCGCCGAGCGTCTGGTCAGCTGCTCGCTCGAGCTCGGCGGCAAGAACCCGATGATCGTCCTCCCGGGTGCCGACGTCGAGCGCGCCGCGGCCGGTGCCGTCAACGCCGCCTTCTCCTCGGCGGGCCAGCTGTGCGTGTCCATCGAGCGCATCTACGTGCCCGAGGCGCTCTACGACTCCTTCCGCGACGCCTTCGTGCGCCGGGTGCGCGCCCTCAGCCTCGGGGCGAGCTTCGACTGGGACGCCGACATGGGCTCGCTCATCTCCCAGAGCCAGGTCGAGACCGTCACCAAGCACGTCGACGACGCCGTCGCCAACGGGGCCACCGTCCTCGCCGGCGGCCGGGCCCGCCCGGACCTGGGCCCCTACTTCTACGAGCCCACCGTCCTGGAGGGCGTCACCGAGGCGGCCGCCTGCTTCGCCGAGGAGACGTTCGGCCCGCTCGTCTCGCTGTACCGGTACCGCACCGTCGAGGACGCGATCGCGCTCGCCAACGCCGGCGAGTACGGCCTCAACGCGAGCATCTTCGGCCCGGTCCGTCAGGCGCGCCTGGTCGCGCCGCGCATCAAGGCCGGCACGGTCAACATCAACGAGGGGTTCGCCGCCACGTTCGGCAGCATCGACGCCCCCATGGGCGGCATGCGTAGCTCGGGCGTCGGCCGCCGCCAGGGCGCCGAGGGCATCCTGCGCTACACCGAGCCGCAGTCGGTGGCCGTCCAGCGCGCCGTGCCGATGGCCGGCCCGGCGTTCGTGCCGGCCAAGACCTACGCTCGGGCCCTCACGCTCGGCCTCAAGGTGCTGCGACGCACCCGGCGCGCCTGACCCCGCAGCGCCTCGCTCCCGCACGACCCCACCCCGCACGACCCCGCAGCACGACGAGAGGTATCCCATGGCATTCGACCACGACGTCATCGTCATCGGCTCAGGCTTCGGCGGCAGCGTGTCCGCGCTCCGCCTGACCGAGAAGGGCTACAAGGTCGCGGTGCTCGAGGCCGGCAAGCGGTTCCGCGACGAGGACTTCGCCAAGACGTCCTGGCGGCTGCGCAAGTTCCTCTGGATGCCGCAGCTGGGCTGCTACGGCATCCAGCGCATCGACAAGCTCAAGGACGTCCTCATCCTCTCCGGTGCCGGCGTGGGTGGAGGGTCGCTCGTGTACGCCAACACGCTCTACGAGCCGCTCGACCCGTTCTACAAGGACCCCGCCTGGGGCCACATCGCCGACTGGAAGACCGAGCTGGCGCCCTACTACGACCAGGCCAAGCGGATGCTCGGCGTCGCCACCTACCCCTTCGAGACCCCGGCCGACCGGATCATCAAGAAGGTCGCGGCCGACATGGGCGTGGAGGGCACGTTCCACCACACGCCCGTCGGCGTGCTGTTCGGCGACGAGCCCGGCGCGAAGGTCGCCGACCCGTACTTCGGCGGCGCCGGACCTGACCGCAACGCCTGCATCAACTGCGGCGAGTGCATGACCGGCTGCCGGCACAACGCCAAGAACACGCTCGTGAAGAACTACCTGCACCTCGCCGAGCAGAACGGCGCCGAGATCCACGCCCTGACCACCGTCGTGTCGGTCGAGCCCCTGCCCGGCGGGGGCTACGCCGTCGAGACCCGGGGCACCAACAAGCGCTTCCGCAAGCACAAGGTCATCACCGCCGAGCAGGTGATCTTCGCCGCCAGCTCGATGGGCACCCAGAAGCTCCTGCACCGCATGAAGGACCGCGGCGTCCTGCCGAAGGTCTCCGACCGCCTGGGGCTGCTCACGCGCACCAACTCCGAGGCGCTCCTGGGCTCGATCTCCGACGGCAAGGACATCGACTACTCCGAGGGGGTGGCGATCACCTCCTCGTTCCACCCCGACGAGTACACCCACATCGAGCCGTGCCGCTACGGCCGTGGCTCCAACGCGATGTCGCTGCTGCAGACCGTCCTCACCGACGGCAGCCTGCCGGCCAAGCGCTGGAAGACGTGGCTCAAGGAGATGTGGAACCAGAAGCGCAACCTGTTCAAGCTGTACGACCTGCGGCACTGGTCCGAGCGGACGATCATCGCGCTCGTCATGCAGACGCACGACAACTCGATCACCACGTACACCAAGCGCAACCTGCTCGGTCGCAAGGTGCTCACGTCGCGCCAGGGCCACGGGGCGCCCAACCCGGCGTTCATCGAGCCCGGGCACGTGGCGGTGCAGCGCATGGCCGAGCACATGGGCGGCACCCCCGGCGGCACCATCGGCGAGCCCTTCAACGTGCCGCTCACGGCGCACTTCATGGGCGGCGCCTGCATCGGCGACTCGCCCGAGACGGGCGTCATCGACCCGTACCACCGCCTGTACGGGTACGAGGGCCTGCACGTGGTCGACGGCTCCGCCATCAGCGCGAACCTGGGCGTCAACCCGTCGCTGACCATCACGGCCCAGGCCGAGCGCGCCATGGCCTACTGGCCCAACCGCGGCGAGACCGACGTCCGTCCCGCCGTGGGCGAGGGCTTCCGGTCCATGGAGCCGATCGCCCCCAAGAGCCCCGTGGTCCCCGACGACGCCCCCGGCGCCCTCCGGCTCCCCATCGTCGGGGTCAGCTGACGGTCGCATCGGTCGGCTCACGATTCCCATCACCTGATGGGAATCGTGAGCTCACCATGGTCTTCCCTCACTTCCCGGGGGATGCATCCGCAGGTGGGTGGGGGATTCCCATCAGGTGATGGGAATCGTCGGACGGAAGGGACCGGCTCGCGGCCTCAGGACGCGGGCGAGCCGCGCCGCGGCACGGCGGTCCGCGTCTCGTCGGAGCGGCCGCGCAGCACGGTGCTGCCGTGCGACGCCCAGTGCGCCGACTCCTCGGGGCCGGCCGCCTCGACGGCCTGCAGGTCGGCCAGCACGCCGCCGTCGACGTCCTTCGCCAGCTCGGTGAGGCGTGACGCCGCGTTGACGGCGTCGCCGATGACGGTGAACTCGTAGCGGGACTCGTCGCCGACGTAGCCTGCGACGGCGCGGCCGGTGGCCACCCCGATCCCGGCGCGGACGCCCACGAGCTCGGTCTCGAGCCGCTCCCCGATCCGGCGAGCGGCTGCGAGCGCCTGGTCGGGGTGGTCCTCGAGCGGTCGGGGTGCCCCGAAGACGGCCAGCACCGCATCGCCCATGAACTTGTTGACCAGCCCGCCGTGCGCGTCGACCTCGGCGATGATCACCCCGAAGTAGTCGTTGAGCATGCCCACGACCTCGTCGGGGTCGCGCTGCTCGGCGTACGTGGTGGAGCCGACGAGGTCGGTGAACAGCACCGAGACCTCGCGGGTCTCACCGCCAAGCCGGATCTCGCCGAGAGCGGCCTCGGCCACGTCGCGTCCCACGTGCCGCCCGAAGGCGTCGCGCAGCCGCTCCCGCTCGAGCAGGCCGGTGGACATCTGGTTGAAGCCGGACTGCAGCATGCCGAGCTCGGAGCCGTCGAAGACCTCGATGGTGGTGCCGAACTCGCCGCGCTCCACCTCGCGCATGGCCGCGGTGACCCCCGTGATGGGCTGCACGACGGCGCGCGCCGTCAACCACATGACGAAGAAGCCGAAGCAGAGCACGACGGTGCCGAGCACCAGCGTGACGACGGCCAGCTCGCTCAGGGTCAGCTGGTCGGTGGAGAGCGCGAGGATGCCGACCACGACCAGGCCCACGACGGGCGCGCCCGTGCCGAGCCACCAGAACATGAGGACCCGGGTGGCGGCGCCGAGTCCGCGCGGCTTCTTCATGACCGCACCGCTGAGGGCGCGTGCGGCCACGGGTCGCATCGCGAACTCCGCGAGCAGGTAGGCGATGGTGGTGACGACGATGGAGGCGATGCCGACCGTGAGACCGGTCGACAGGGCGCGCTCCTGCTGCACGACCAGCGAGAGCACCGTGAACAGGACGGTCGCGAGGATCCAGAGCATGGCCTGCATGAGGGTGAGCATGCGGGGGGCCCGCAGCGCGCGGCGGCGGTCCTTGGGCCCGGGCTCGCGGCCCTCGATGGCCCACCGCTGCGCCTTGAGCGTGGCCGAGGTGCCCCAGGTGGCGCCGATGAGCACCGCCAGTCCGACGTAGCAGGGCACGGCGACGGCGAGCGCGTAGCCCATCTCGCGCGTGGGCGCGGGGCTCGGCACCACGAAGACCGAGAGCACGAAGACGATGCCGGCGCCGATGACGTTGGTGCTGACGAGGAACAGGGTCAGCAGGAGCTGGATGCGGACGCGCAGCCGGCTGGGGTCCTGCTCGGCCGGCCCGAGCAGCACCGACCCGAACGCACGCCGGGACCGGGTGGCCGAGCGGGAGGGACGATCGTCCACGTCGGACCTTCCAGGGCTGGCGGTGGGGACGTGCGGCAGCGTACCGTCAGCATGCCGCGGCGTGTCCTCCCTTCGCTCGAGTCGTTGGACGAGTTGCGGCGCCCTCCCACCCCGGTGTCGCACGACCGAGAGGAAGCCATGGCACGCAAGGCAGACCGCGAGACCATCGACGCGTTGACCCGCGTCACCGACTTCGACGCCGAGACCGTCGAGAAGCTCGCCGGCGTCGGTCGTCCGGTCAACATCCCCGAGGGCTGGGCGGTGATGATCGAGAACACCCCCGCGGACAAGGCGTACATCATCCTCGAGGGGACGATGGAGGTGCGGCGCCAGAAGCAGCCGATCGCCGAGCTGGAGGCCGGCGACGTGATCGGTGAGATGGCCCTGGTCAACGGCAAGCTGCGCAACGCCACCGTCGTGGCGAAGACGCCCGTCAAGGCCCTGCACCTGACCGACTCCGACGTGGCCGAGCTGCTCGACCACGACCCGAACTTCGCCTCCAAGCTCCAGCAGAAGGCCACCGAGCGCCTCGACTGACCCCCCAAAGCGGTGAGTTCTCCACCGCATCGGGCGGCCACGCCCCGCGCGGTGCGGACTCCACCGTCTCAGCGCTGAGACGGTGGGATCCGCACCGGCCGAGCGGGTGGCCGAGCGCTCGTGCTCAGACCTTCCAGTCGATCGCGTGCACGACCTGCGTGCCCGGGATCCCCTTGAGGTCGACCTCGCGGCTCTCCAGCACGGCGGGCCTGTCGTCGCCATGGGTCTGCTCGAGCGACTCGAGCGCACCGTCGCTCACGAGCACCTCACCGCCCTCGGCCTGGGCCGCCACGCGTGCCGCGTAGGCGACGTTGCGGCCGAACAGGTCGCCGTCGCGGTGCACCGCCGAGCCCTGGTGCACGCCGATCCGCACCGCCACCCCGCTCAGGCGTGACCCGGGCCGCGCGCGGGTGATCCGACGCTGCACCTCGGCCGCGGCGGCCACCGCCTGGGCGGCGTCGGTGAACGCCACCATGAAGCCGTCGCCCTGGGTCTTGATGACGTAGCCGCCGTGGCGACTGACGGCCCGGTTGACGACCGCGTCGTGCCGCGAGAGCAGCTGCACCCAGCCGCGGTCGCCGAGCGCGTGGTTGAGGGCCGTCGAGCCCTCGATGTCGGAGAACAGGATCGCCACGGTCCCGTCGCGCGACGCCATGCGGGCGAGGTCGGGACGTTCGACGTCGGCCCAGCGGGCGAGGTCGTCGATCGAGCCGCGCAACGTTCCGCTGAGGCCCTTGTCCTTCAGGCTGATCGCGGTGCCGACGACGGTGCGGACGGCGTCGGACGGCGTGGGCACCAGCCGGATGCGCGGCCGTTCGGTCCGGATCGACCGCTTGAGCTGCGCGATGCGTCGGCGTGCGCCGAGCAGCAGGCCCCAGGCCACGACGAGCGACACGGCCAGCGCGGCGCAGGTGACGGAGAGGACGATCTCGAGGACGGACATCGGAGCCAATCTACGGCGCTGGAGCGGGGGAGTGCCGGACAGCACAGGACCCGGCCTGGAGGGAGCTCACGGGCCGGGTCCTGTATGTGCCACGAGGAGGCGGCACTGTGGATCTCACGGGAGGGAGTGTAGTGAGATCCGTCCTGATCAACGACGTCGTACGGAGGGGGTTACGACGGTCTGGAGAAATATTTCGACCGATACGATGACGGGGTGACTCCTGACCACGACCTCGTCCTCGTCGTCGACTACGGCGCCCAGTACGCGCAGCTGATCGCGAGGCGGGTCCGCGAGGCGCGCGTCTACTCCGAGATCGTGCCGCACACGATGCCCGTCGAGGAGATCCTCGCCCGCAAGCCGGCCGCGATCATCCTCTCGGGCGGCCCGTCGTCGGTGTACGAGCCGGGCGCCCCCCAGCTCGACCCGACCATGGTCGAGTCCGACGTGCCGGTCTTCGGCATCTGCTACGGCTTCATGGCCATGGCGGCGGCGCTCGGCGGCGACGTCGCCCGCACCGGCCAGCGGGAGTACGGACGCACCTCGGTGGAGGTGCTCGACCCCGGGACCCTGCTCCAGGGACTGCCCGGCCCGATCACGTCGTGGATGTCGCACGGCGACGAGGTCGTCGGCGCACCCGACGGCTTCACGGTCAACGCTCGCTCCCCGCGGGCGACGGTGGCGGCGTTCGAGAACACCGACCGTCGACTGGCCGGGGTGCAGTGGCACCCCGAGGTCCTGCACTCCGAGCACGGCCAGCAGGTGCTGGAGCGGTTCCTCGTCGACATCGCCGGCTGCCGCCAGACGTGGACGAGCGTCAACATCGTCGAGGAGCAGGTCGAGAAGATCCGCGCCGAGGTCGGCGACGCCCGGGTCATCTCCGCGCTGTCCGGTGGCGTCGACTCCGCCGTCTCGACCGCCCTGGTCCAGCGCGCGGTGGGCGACCGGCTCACCGCCGTCTTCGTCGACCACGGCCTGCTGCGCGAGGGCGAGGCCGAGCAGGTCGAGCGTGACTACGTCGAGGCCACGGGGGTCGACCTCAAGGTCGTCGACGCGCGCGAGCGGTTCCTCGGCCACCTGGCCGGGGTCAGCGACCCCGAGACCAAGCGCAAGATCATCGGGCGTGAGTTCATCCGCGTGTTCGAGGAGGCCGAGCGCGAGGTGCTGGCCACCCCGGGCCCGCCGGTCAAGTTCCTGGTGCAGGGCACGCTCTACCCCGACGTCGTCGAGTCCGGGGGCGGCGAGGGTGCGGCCAACATCAAGAGCCACCACAACGTCGGCGGCCTGCCCGAGGACCTCGAGTTCTCGCTCGTCGAGCCGCTGCGCACGCTCTTCAAGGACGAGGTGCGCGAGGTGGGCCGCCAGCTCGGCATCCCCGAGGCCATCGTCGGCCGGCACCCGTTCCCCGGGCCTGGCCTGGCGATCCGCATCGTCGGCGCGGTCGACGCCGAGCGGCTCGCGATCCTGCGTCGTGCCGACGCGATCGTGCGCGAGGAGACGTCGGCCGCCGGGCTCGACGGCGACATCTGGCAGTTCCCGGTGGTGCTGCTCGCCGACGTCCGCTCGGTGGGCGTGCAGGGCGACGGCCGCACCTACGGCCACCCGATCGTGCTGCGCCCCGTCTCGAGCGAGGACGCCATGACCGCCGACTGGAGCCGCCTGCCCTACGAGGTGCTGGAGCGGATCTCCACGCGCATCACCAACGAGGTCGAGGACGTCAACCGCGTCGTCCTCGACATCACCAGCAAGCCGCCGGGCACCATCGAGTGGGAGTGAGCCGGGCGGGTGCCGGCGTGCGGCACGGCCCCGCGGGCGCTCTCTTGCTAGGGTCGAAGGCTGGGCGTGCCGTCGATCTCGGGAGGTACTGCGCGTGAAACCCAAGCTGAGACTGGTCCTCGTCGGCCTGGTCCTCGTGGTGCTCGCCGGCCTCGGCGGGTGGGCCCTCATCGGCGGTGGAGGCGACGACGCCGAACCGCTCGCGTCGCCCAGCTCGGAGCCGGAGGCCACGCAGAGCCCCTCGGCCTCGCCGTCGCCGACCGGGACCCCGAGCCCCACGGAGTCGGCCACCACGAGCTGCGAGGACGCCGACACCCAGTTCAACGTCGAGGGCGTCGAGCAGGACAGCCTGCTGCCCGACTGCGGGACCCGTGTGGTCAACGTGCGCCAGCAGGAGGCCTCCGGGCTCGACCTCGGCTGCGGCGGAACCTACCCGGTGATCCTCTACAAGACCACCACCACCGACGGCACCAAGGCGTCGGTCTGCGGACGCAACTCCTCGGGCGAGCGATTCCGTGTGGTCGTCAAGCCCGAGGGCGGCGACGCCATCGACATGGCCGGCGACTACGACGCGGGCAACGACGCGTTCCTCGGCGAGAAGGGCTCCACGCTCTACGAGATCGTCGGCCGCAACGGCTCGATCGTCGTCTCCACCGAGGACGGCAGCCGCACGCTCGAGTCCGACGGTGACTGGAGCTCGCTGGACAACGAGCCCGACGGGGACTGACCACGGTGCTCCTGCCGGTGCGTGCCGCTGACGTGCCGGACCTCGCTCGCTTCCTCCGCGACGCCGACCTGACGGTCGCCGGGCTCGACGCCCCGGGCCTGCGCTGCTGGATCGAGCGCGACTCCGAGGGCGCCGTCGTCGGCAGCACCGGCTACGAGGTCGGCGACGACGGGGCGCACGTGCTGGTCCGCAGCGTCGCCGTGGCCCCCGGTCGCCGAGCCGCCGGTCACGGCACCCGACTGGCAGGGTTCGCCCTCGAGCGGGCCGCCGAGTCCGGCGCCACCACGGCCTGGCTGTTCAGCCGTCGGTCCGGTCCGTTCTGGCAGGGCCTCGGCTTCGTGCCGGCCGATCTCGCGGACCTGGCCACGGCGCTGGCGTCCACCCAGCAGGTGCAGCTGTTCGCCCGTACCGGCCAGCTCGACGTGGAGCGTGCATGGTCGCGGCCCCTCGCGCCGACGTCCTGACGCCCGCGAACCAGCCCTGGTCGACGTCGGGGATGCCGTCGGCGCCGTCGTCGCGAGCCGGGCAGCCGGTCCCGTGCCCGCCTGACGGCCGCCGGTGACGCCCCCCGACGCTGCGATACGATGGCACCGGTGAGCCGGGAAGCCTGGTCGGCGCCATGTCGTCGATCGCAAGCGAGTCTCTCCATGCCTTCACCCCCCAGGGCCGTGTCATGACCTTGATCATGCTGGTCTGCGCCGCGGCCGCGCTGGTGGCCCTGGCCCCGCTGCTCGCCACCTGGCTCGGGCCACGCGCGGGATGGCCGCTCGCCGCCGGGCTCGCCGCCTGCACGGCGGGCGCCGTGGCCGTGTGGAACACGGGCCCGCTGGAGCAGTCGGTGCCGTGGATCCCGTCGCTCGACGTGTCGTTCAGCCTGCGGATGGACGGGCTGGGGCTCCTCTTCACGCTGCTGGTGCTCGGCGTCGGGGCCGTGGTCATGCTCTACAGCGCGAGCTACATCACCGAGGACCGACCGCGTTCGTACTACACGCTCATGGTGCTGTTCGCGGCCTCGATGCTCGCGCTCGTGCTGGCCGACGACCTCATCGTGCTGTTCGTCGCGTGGGAGCTGACCACGCTGTGCTCGTACCTGTTGATCCTCCGGTCGGGCCCCGACGCCACGGGTCCCGCCACCCGGACCCTGCTCGTGACGGCGATGGGCGGGCTCAGCCTTCTCGCGGCGGTCGCGCTGATCGTGGTCGAGACCGGCACCACCAACCTGTCGGCGGCACTCGCCGACGACGCCTGGTCCACCGACCCCACGTTCGCGACGGCGGCAGCGGTCCTGGTCGCGGTGGCAGCCCTGACGAAGTCCGCGCAGTTCCCGTTCCACGCGTGGCTCCCGGACGCCATGGTCGCGCCGGCGCCGGTCAGCGCCTACCTGCACGCCGCCGCCATGGTGAAGGCCGGCATCTACCTGCTGCTGCGCTTCGCCGACGCGGCATCGGCATCGTCGGCCTGGCCGGTGCTGCTCATCGGACTCGGATGCGTCACGACGATCATGGGCGGCGTCTTCGCCCTGCAGCGCACCGACATCAAGGAGCTGCTGGCGTACTCGACGGTCAGCCAGCTCGGCCTGCTGGTCGTCATCATCGGCGTGGGCGGATCGCACGCGATGCTGGCGGCCTGCGTGCACGTCGTGGCCCACGCCCTCTTCAAGTCCGCCGGCTTCATGTACGTCGGGCTCATCGAGCGCCGCGCGGGCACCCGCGACATCCGCGAGCTGCACGGCCTGGCGCGGGCGATGCCCTGGACCTCCCTCATGCTGGCGCTCGCGGCGATCAGCATGGCCGGCGTCCCGCCGTTGCTGGGCTTCGTCAGCAAGGAGCTCATCCTGGACGCCGGGATCGACGCCCGCGGCTGGGTGGCGCTGGCCGGGATCGGCTTCGCCGCCGTCTTCACCGTCGCCTACAGCGCGCGACTGCTGGTGCACACCTTCCCCGGGACCGCGATGCGGCTGGGTGGCACCGGCGGCACGGTCTCCATGGCCACGGCCGTCTCGATCTCGGCCGTCCTCGGGACCGTGCTCGGCTTCGGTGCGCCGCTCCTCGACGGCGTGGTCCGACCCGCCGCAGCCGCGGCCTCCGGCGAGCCGCTGCAGCAGATCCCGGACGTCTACCTCTGGCACGGGTTCACCCCCGCGCTCGGGGTGTCCCTCACGATCCTGGCGCTCGGCGCCCTGCTCGTGGTGCTGCGTCGCCAGGTGGGCGAGGCGCTGGACCGGCCGCTCTTCCCCGGCACCGGGGTCGGCGCCGTCGAGAGGGTCCACCGCGGCGTGGTCGTCGCGGGACGCCGCGTCGGCGACCTCACGCGCAACGACGAGCCTGCGTTCCACCTGGCGGTGCCGATCGTCCTCATCGCGGGTGCGGGTCTCGCGGCGGCGGTGGCGACCGGAGGATGGCGCTCGGGAGCGCCGGCCTCCGAGCCCGTCGACGCCGGCATCCTGCTGCTGGTCGCCGTCGGCGTGGCCGCCGTCGTCGCGTCCCGGTCGCGGATGGGAGCGGTCATCGCCGCCGGGATCGTCGGGTTCAGCGTGGCCCTGTGGTTCTTCGAGCTGGGGGCGGCCGACGTGGCGCTCACGCAGCTCCTCGTGGAGTTCCTGACGGTCGTCATCATCGTGATGGTGCTGCGTCGACTCCCCAGGAGCTTCCGCCCGCGCAGCCCGCGTTCTCGTGCGGCCACGGGTGCGGTGGCAGTGGCGGGAGGCGTGGCCGCCACGGTCGCCACGCTCGCCCTGACCGGCCGTGAGGACCTCTCGCCCGCAGGGGAGTACTACCTGCGCGAGGCCGAGGCCGAGACCGGTGGCAGCAACATCGTGAACACGATCCTCGTCGACTTCCGTGCCCTCGACACGTTCGGCGAGCTGGTCGTGCTGGCGATGGCGGGCCTGGCCATGTCGGTCCTGCTGCGCTCCCGCCGTGCGCTCGACGGCGGGCCCGTGACCATCGACCACACGGCACTGGACGACTCGCCGGACAACGTGGTGTTCCTGCGGACGTTGGCCCGGGTGCTCGTCCCGGCCATGGCGGGCTTCTCGCTGTACGCCCTGCTGCGCGGGCACGACGCACCCGGTGGCGGCTTCATCTCGGCCCTCATCGGCGCCGCCGCTGTCGCCGCGGCCTACCTCTCCGCCTCGAGCGACCGGTGGACCACGCGACGCCTGCCCTACCTCGCCATCGCCGGGTCCGGGGTGCTGCTCGCAGCGGTCGTCGGCTTCGTGGGCCTGGTCGACGGATCGTTCCTGACGCCGATCCCGTTCGAGGTGCTCGGGACCAAGGTCTCGAGCGCCCTCCTCTTCGACCTCGGCGTCTACCTGGCCGTGTTCGGCGTGGTGCTGGCGGCGATCAGCCTCCTCGGCCAACCGGCCGGCGAGGCCGACGAGACCGACGACGCACCCCTCACGGAGGTGACCCGATGATCCTCGCCCTCACCGTGGGTGTCCTCACCGCCGGCGCGCTCTACCTGCTGATGGACCGGACGTTCCTGCGCGTCGTGCTCGGGTTCGTGCTCCTCAGTCACGCCGTCAACCTCGCGCTGTTCGCCGCCGGCGGCAGCGCCAGGCGGGTCGAGCCCCTCGGGTCCGACCTCGACCCGGCGGTGGTCGCGGACGCACTGCCGCAGGCCTTCGTGCTCACGGCGATCGTCATCGCCTTCTCGATCACGATCTACCTGCTCGTCCTGGCCGTCACCGGTGCCGAGGACGAAGGCGTCGAGCCGGACGATTCCGGCCGCGACGGCGGGAGCAGCCGATGAACGACGTCTTCTTGCCCTTCCTCGTGGCCGTGCCGCTGGCCGTGGCCGGCCTGACGGCCATGGCGCCGCGCGCCGCGCGCTGGGTGCTGCCCCTGACCTTCGCCGTCCTCCTCGGTCAGCTGGTGTTCTCGGGCCTGCTCGTGGCCGAGACGCGCGACGGCCAGGTGCTGGCCCACGCGGTCGGCGGCTGGCCTGCCGGCATCGCGATCCCCTTCGCGGCCGACCAGCTGTCGGCGCTGATGCTCACCGCCACGGGTCTGCTCGTCGTGGTGTCCGCCTGGTTCGCGGTGGTGTCGGGCCCAGGGCGCGAGCCCCTGTTCGGTCCGCTCCTGCTCGTCGTGACCGCCGGCGTCAACGGAGCACTCCTGACCGCCGACATCTTCAACCTGTTCGTCTTCATCGAGGTCATGCTGCTGCCGTCCTACGGCCTCCTGGTCCTCGCCGGTCGACGGCGTGGGACGGAGCGCTCGGTCCGCGGATCCCGCCTGTACGTCGCCTTCAACCTGTTCGTGTCCACGCTGTTCCTCGTCGGCGTGGGGTTCGTCTACGGCACGGCAGGCACGGTCAACCTCGGCGAGCTGGCCGGGCGGGCCGCCGAGTCCTCCGAGGTCGCCGCGGCGACGGGTGTCTGCCTCGTCGCGCTGTGCATGAAGGCCGCGACGCTGCCGGCCCACGGCTGGCTCGTGCGGGCCTACCCGTCCACCTCGCCGGCCATGACCGCGCTGTTCTCCGGTCTGCACACGAAGGTGGCCGTCTACGCGATCTACCGCATCTACTCCGTGGTCTTCGACGGCGACGACCGGTACCTGTGGATCGGCCTGGTCGTCTTCACCCTGACCATGGCCGTGGGCGCGATCGGCGCTGCCGGGGAGCGCACGATGCGCTCCATCCTCGTGTTCAACATGGTCAGCGGCATCGGGTACGTCCTGGTGGGGCTGGCCCTGTCCACGAGCGCGGGCCTGGCGGCCGGACTGTTCTACCTGGTCCACCACATGATCGTGAAGGCCTCCCTGTTCCTCACCACCGGTGCGGTCGAGGTCCGGCACGGCACCTCACGGCTGAGCGAGATCAGCGGCGTCGCGCGTCGCGAGCCGGTGGTGGCGGCAGCGTTCCTGATGGCCGCCCTCTCGCTGGCCGGGCTGCCGCCCTTCTCGGGCTTCGCGGGGAAGGTCGCCGTGGTCGTGGCCGCCGTCGACGCAGGTCAGGTCGCCGTGGCCGCCGTCGCGGTCGCGGCCAGCCTCCTCACGCTGGTCTCGGTGCTGCGGATCTGGGACGCCGTGTTCGTCTCCGAGCCCCGGGCGTCCGACGAGGGCAGGAGCACCGCAGGGGCGGGGCCGGCCACTGCCGCGCCGCCACGCATCGGGCTCGCCCTGGCCGGCCCGGGGCTGCTCCTGGCGGTCCTCACGCTGCTGCTCGGTCTCGGGGCCGAGGGGCTGCTCGCGCTGACCGGGGTCGCCGCCGAGGGCCTGCTCGATCCTTCCGCCTACGTCGCGGCGGTGCTGCGATGAGGCGCGTGCTGCTGGCGCCGGGGCGGATGGCCGTCTTCGTGGCCTGGTTCGCCTGGCAGGTGCTGACGTCGTCGGGGAAGGTCCTGCACGACATCGCGACCCCGGGATCGGACGCGACCGCCCGCGTGGTGCGGATGCCGCTGCGGTCGAGCTCCGACGCCGAGGTCACGTTCATCGCGACGCTGATCACCCTCACGCCCGGCACGCTCACGCTGGGCGTCGTCCGGCGCGAGGACGGCGGACGCTGCCTGCTCGTGCACTCGATGTACCACCGTGACCACCCGTCCGCGCTCGCGGACCTGAACGACATGGAGGCCCGCATGCTGAGAGCCCTCGTCCGTGAGGACGACCGATGATCGGCATCGACGTCGCCCTCGTCGCGGCGGGCTTCGCCGCGGTCCTCAGCGCCTACCGCATCGTGGTGGGACCGACCCCGGCCGATCGTGCGGTGGCCTCGGACCTCCTGACCTTCGCCATCGTCGCGCTCATCGCCCTGGTGGGGGCGCGCGTGCAGAGCCCCGCCACCCTCGACCTGGTGCTGGTGGCCACCCTGGTGGCGTTCCTGTCGTCGGTCTCCCTGGCCCGCGCGCTGACCCGGGGGTGGCGATGACCACCGTGCTGGAGGTCCTGGGCCAGGTGTTCCTGCTCGTGGGTGCCGCGGTCTTCGTGCTCGCCGCCGTCGGGCTGATCACCCTGTTCGACCCGTACACGCGCACGTCCGCCGTGGCCACCGCGGCGGGCGTGGGACTGTCGTTCATCGTCGTGGGTATCGTGCTGCTCGACCCGTCGGTGAGCAACGGCATCAAGGCGGCGCTCGCCGTCGTGCTGCAGCTCGTGACGTCCGCCGTGGGAAGCATGGCCATCGCTCGCGGAGCGGTCCTGACCGGGCACGCCTTCGAGCAGGGCACCGACGCCACCGAGCTGCACGAGCTCCACGACCCGGAGGCCCGCCGGGACGACCGGTAGCCTGCCGCTCATGCCTGACGTCGCGCTCGCCGCACCCAACGAGGCGGCGGCCGACGCGGGGGAGCAGGTGGCCCTGGCCGGCGGGAACGCGGTCGACGCCGCGCTCGCCGCCGCGCTCGTGACCATGGTCAACGAGGTCGGCATCGTCTCGCTCAGCTCGGGCGGTTTCGTCACGGTCCAGCCGGCCGACGGGTCGGCGCCGGTCACGGTCGACGGGTGGATGGACATGCCGGGCCGCGGCCCACGGGCCGACCCCGACCCCGACACCGGGACCTGGGACGTCCGCACGGACTACGGCGGCGGCGTGACGGTCACGATCGGGCCGGGGTCGGTGGCCGCGCACGGCGCGGTGGCGGCGTTCGAGGAGACCCACGCGCGCTGGGGGACCGTGCCGTGGCGCGAGATCGTGGCGCCGGCCGTCGACGTCGCGCGCGGTGGGTTCCGGCTGGGGTCGGCGTCGCGGTACTACCTGGAGTACGTGCACGACGACATCTTCGGCTGGGACGAACAGAGCCGGGCTTGCGTGCACGACGCCTCCGGTGCCGTCACGACCGACCTGGTGGTGGTGCCCGACCTGGCCGAGACGCTGGAGGTCATCGCCGCCGACGGTGCCGCAGCGCTGCACACGGGCGACCTGGCTCGTCTGATCTGCGACGACGTGCAGGCCCGTGGTGGTCTGCTGGGTCGCGGCGACCTCGCGGCGTACCGCCCGGTCGTCCGGCCGGCCCTGCGGGTGGAGCTGGGGGACTGGACGCTCGGCACCAACCCCACGCCGGCGGTGGGTGGGGTGTGCGTCGCCGCCATGCTGCGCCTGCTCGACGGCACACCGCACGCCGTGGTCGACGGCCGCTGGTCCGACGCCGACGTGGCCCGCCTCGTCGAGGTGCAGCGCGCCGTGCTGGGCCACCGGCTCGACGTGCTCGACCACAGCCACGACCTGGTGGCCGACGCGCTGGCCTACCTGGCGTCGGTCGACGACGAGGCGCGGTCGGCGGGCTCGACCGCGCACGTCTCGGCGACGGACGGCGACGGCGGTGCCTGCTCGGTCACCGTCTCCTCGGGCTACGGCTCGGGGATGATCGCGCGGGGCACCGGCATCTGGCTCAACAACTGCCTCGGGGAGCAGGAGCTCAACCCACGGGGTCTGCACGGGCTGGAGCCGGGCACGCGCCTGCTGTCGAACATGGCGTCGACGGTCGCGCACCACCACGACGGTGCGGCGCTGGCGATCGGCTCGCCCGGCGCGGACCGGATCTCCACGGCCGTCGCCCAGGTGGTCGCGGGCTTCGTGAACGGCGGAATGGGGCTGCAGCAGGCGGTGAACCACCCGCGGGTCCACGTGCACCGCGCCGGCCGGCCGGACGAGGTCGTGAAGGTCGAGACCGACCTGACGATGTACTACGGCGGCGTGGGTGCGACGCTCCTGCGCCGTGACGCGGCCGGCGAGCTGCACCTGGAGGCGGCCGCCGATCCCCGCCGGGACGGGGCCGTCCGGCTCGTGCGGTCCTGACGGAGCCCCGCGACGCTCGAGCACGGGGCGGACGAGCACGTGACACCACCACTGTCACGGTCCTACGCTGCGAGCATGAACCTCGTCGGTCTGGCCACCCTGCCCCTGCGCGTGACCATCTCGGCCACGCGCACGACGTTGGCGCTGGGACAGCTGGCCGCACCCGACGGCCCGATCCTGCGCGAGGGCGGCTACGGCACCCGCATCGCGGTGCTGATCGGCGAGGACGGCCTGCTGGAGCAGCTGGCCAAGCTGCTGGCCGACGAGCGCGGCATCATCGCGCTCGGCAACCTCGTCGCCGACATCACGGCCGAGGACCGACCCGTCGGCAAGGCGCTGCAGCGTGACGGGCTCGTGGACCGGATGGCGTCGGAGGAGGGCCCGTTCGTGCGGCTGCTCGAGGCCGACGGCCCGCTCGACCGCGCCCTGGCCGAGGACGGGCCGCTCTACCGCTTCCTCGCGCCCGGAGGCTCGCTGGACCGTCTGCTGGCACCGGACGGGCCGCTCGAGCGGCTGACGGCGCCGGGCGGGCCGATCGAGCGGATGCTGGTGCCCGGTGGGCCCTTGGACCGCATCCTCGAGCAGGACGGCACGCTCGAGAACGTGCTGCGGCCAGGCGGTCTGCTCGAGAAGCTGCTCGAGGAGGAGGGCATCCTCGAGAACCTGCTGATGCCGGGCGGGACGCTCGACCAGCTGGTCTCGCTGGGAGCCACGTTCGACGCGATCGTGCCGCGGCTCGAGGCGCTGGGCAACGCCATCCCCAACCTCAACCAGGCGGTCGCGGTGCTGAGCGGGGCCGTGGAGCCTCTGGGGACGCTGGCGCAGCGGCTCCCTGGTGGGCGTCGACGCGGCGTGCTCGCCTCCACGGCGCCGTCGTCACCCACCACGGCGACCTCCGACGACCTCTACGGCAGCGAGTGAGCACGCCGGCCCGGACCGACGTCGTCGGGCGGTGGCTGCCCGAGGGCGGGCCGCCGCGCGCCTTCCTCGAGCTGCGCGACAACGGCGACCTCGCCGGGCACGACGGCTGCAACCGCTTCGGCGGACAGCAGTGGTCGCTCGCCGGCAAGGAGGTCGTCACGAGCGGTGCGCGCGTCTCGACGCTGATGGCCTGCCCCGACGTCGACACCTGGCTCGGCCAGGCGACCACGTTCGTATGGGACGACGGCCACCTGCGTGCCGTCGGACCCGACGGCACCGACCTCGGCGTCCTGCTCACCGACCCGGACTGAGCCCGTGCGCGGAGACGATCGCGCCCGTCGCGACAGGACAGACGCATGACACCCCGACGCCGTCCAGCCGTGCTGGTGCTCGCGACCGCCCTGGTCCTCGCAGGGTGCGCCGGTGCACCCGGACCTGGTCGCCGACTCCCGCCCGCGACGGTCGCGCCGTCGGAACGGGCCGCCGCGATCGAAGGTCGGTGGACGAGCGAGTCGGCCGGTGTCGACGAGCGGCCGTGGATCGAGCTGCAACCGGACGGCACGCTCACCGGGTACGACGGGTGCAACGGGTTCAGCGGGCTGGCCTGGGCCGCCGACGGTGACCGCGTCGTCGTCGAGGGCGAGGCGCTTCGTTCGCTACGTGGGTGCTCGGGGATCGATCAGCGTCTGGCCGACGTCGTCTCGCTCCGACCCGAAGCCGGGACCTTGGTCGCGGTCGCTGCGGACGGATCGACGGTCGGTGTCCTGCGCTCGAGCGAGGCTGTCCCGCAGGTGCCTACTGGGTGAACGTGGCCGCGCCCTTACGGAGACGCTCGACGGTGTCGCGGGCGAGGCGCTGCGCGAGCTGCTCCGCGGCGTCGGCGTCGCGGCCCGGTGCGGACATGCTGACGAACACGCCGAGCACCACGCGGTCCTCGCCCACCAGCAGGCTCACGACGCGCTGGGCCGGGTCACCGGTCTCGGCCGAGTCGAGCCGGTAGGAGCTCAGGTAGCCGTCGAGCCCCTGCACGGCGACGTCGTCGAGCGACCCCTCGCCCGAGCTCGCCGGGACCTCACGGCCGCCGCCGACGGGCTTGGCGGGGATGTCGAACGTGCCGTCGTAGGGCTCCTGGCCCTTGCGCAGACCGGCCATGAAGGTGCGGGCCGCCTCGGCGTCGTCGAGCAGGTTGATGTTGACGACCGCGACGTCGTTGGGCGCGCTCGTGGTGCCGTTGCGCTCGATGTCCACCGGGTTGCCGACGGCGTCGAGGCGCGCGGAGAACGCCCAGAACGGGTGACCGGCGTCGGACCCGGCGCACTTCTCCTCGTCCTTCGGGCACTGGAAGTCCACCTCCGAGGCCCCCGGCACCTGGGCCAGGGTGGGCAGGGCGCCCTCGAGCGCGGCCTCCTCGGTCGGCAGCGGCGCCGGGCTGGACGCGGACGCGGTCGGCTCCGGGTCGGAACCTCCCTGGCCGCATCCGACGAGGACGGCGAGGACGGCGGCTGCCGTCGTGACGAGTCGAGCGGTGCTGCGCATGGGTCGTTCCCCCTGGGTGGCGTGGGGGCATCGTGGCACGTCGCGACCCGGGTTGCCGCGGAGGCCAGCCGTGGCAGGGTCGAATCATGGACATCGTCATCATCGGGGGCGGCCTCGCCGCGGCCAAGGCGGCCGCCGCCCTGCGCGAGAACGGACACGACGGAGCACTCACGATCGTGGGCGACGAGGACCGCCTGCCCTACGAGCGGCCACCCCTCTCGAAGGACGTGCTGCTCGGCGAGGCGCCGCTCGACGACGCCACGGTGCAGCCCCAGGAGTGGTACGACGAGCACGACGTCCGCCTGGTCACCGGGGTGGCGGCGGAGCGACTCGATGTGGAGGCGCACCGCGTGCACCTGGCCGACGGCCAGGTGGTGCCGTACGACAAGGCGGTCCTCGCCACAGGCGCGCGGCCTGCCGTCCCCGACTCCATCGCCGGTGGGGCCGACGCGTACTTCCTGCGCAACGCGGCCGACGTCGAGAGGCTCACGGCCGCTTTCGCGGACGCGTCGTCGGTGATCGTCGTCGGTGGCGGCTGGATCGGTCTCGAGGTCGCCGCCGCCGCGCGGCACCACGACCTGGACACCACCGTCGTGCTCCGCGGTGACGTGCCGCTCGCCTCGGTCATGGGTGAACGTCTGGGCCGCTACTTCGCCGACGTGCACACGTCGCACGGCGTCACGCTGCGCACCGGCGAGCGGGTCGACGCCGTGACCGCACGCACCGTCCGCCTCGGTGGCGGCGAGGTGCTCGAGGCCGACGTGGTCGTGCTGGGCGTGGGCGCCACGCCCAACGTCGAGCTGGCGGAGGCGGCCGGGCTGCTCGTCGACGACGGCGTGGTGACCGACGAGCACTTCGCGACCAGCCACCCCGACGTGTACGCGATCGGCGACGTCGCCTCGACCCTGCACACCGGCCGCGGCGAGGCCGTGCGCGTGGAGCACTGGGACGACGCGGTGCGCCAGGGCGAGGCCGTGGCGTCGGTGCTGCTCGGCCAGGACGCGGCGTACGACTGGGAGCCGTACTTCTTCACCGACCAGTACGACCTGGGCATGGAGTACGTCGGCCACGGGTCGGGCGACGACGACGTGGTGGTGCGAGGCGAGCTGGACGACGGCGCCGGGGACGGAGAGTTCATCGTCTTCTGGCAGCGCGACGGCGTCGTGACCGCGGCCATGAACGTCAACATCTGGGACGTCCAGGACGACCTGCGCGCCCTCGTCGGCCAGGAGGTGTCCGCCGAGCGCCTCGCCGACCCGAACGTCGAGCTCGCCGACCTCGCCTGACCCGTCCCCGCGCGGTCCGCCCCGCCGTGCTCGTGATTCCCATCATCTGATGGGAATCACGAGCCCACCATGGTTCTCTCCCACTCACCATGGAGGGTTCGCCATGGTGAGTGGGGGATTCCCATCAGTTGATGGGAATCGCTGGTCCGGCTCTCAGACCTCGGCGACGTGCACGACGGCGTCGCCGCTGTTGACCACGGGGGCCTCGGTCCGGCCGATGACCACGCCGGACCGTTCGGCGTGGACGAGGCGCACCCGCTTGCCGAAGGAGTCGAACAGGCCGCCGATGCGCTGACCCTCGGCCACGTGCTCGCCGAGGGCGACCTCCAGGTGCAGCATGCCGGTGCCGCGGGCCCGCACCCAGCTGCTCCTGTACGACGCCTGGCTGGGGGCGGGTGGATCCTCGTCCGCCGGTTCGGTCATGCCGAGAGCGGCGAGCACCCGACGGACGCCGCGCACGCCCGCGTCGATCGCCCAGCCGTCCATGCGCCACGCCTCGCCGGCCTCGTAGAGCAGAACGGTCGCGCCGGCCTCGCGCGCGGCCGCACGCAGCGACCCGTCACGGATCTTGGCGTGCAGCATCACCGGTGCGGCGAACGCCTCGGCCAGCTCGAGGGTCCGGGCGTCCTCGAGGTCGGCACGGATCTGCGGCAGGTTGGTCCGTCGGTCCGATCCGGTGTGCAGGTCGATGCCGACCTCGCACTTGGCCACGACCTCGGTCATCATCAGGTGCGCGATGCGGGAGGCGAGCGATCCGCGGGCCGAGCCCGGGAACGAGCGGTTCAGGTCGCGGCGGTCGGGCAGGTAGCGGTCGCCCGTCATGAAGCCGAGCACGTTCACGATGGGGATCGCGATGAGCGTGCCCCGCATCGTCTTGGGGTCGATGTCGGCGAGCACCTGGCGGATCACCTCGACGCCGACCGCCTCGTCGCCGTGGATGGCGGCGTCGACCCACACCGTCGGGCCGTCCTCACGGCCGTGCACCACCCGCACCGGCAGGTCGACGTCGGCGCCGGTCACGAGTCGCGTGATGGGCAGCGACACCGCCTTGGCCTGCCCCGGGCGCACCCGGATGGGCCCGATCTCGAAGGACGGACGCGCCATCATCGACCCCGGTTCCGTCGACGGACCCGCACGGGCGGTCGGCCACCGAGGTAGGACTCGCTGGAGTCGACGAGGTACCCCTGCGCCAGGGCCTCGCGACCCACCAGCATGCGGAAGCCCATCTCGTCGCGGCGCGACAGCGTCACCTCAGAAGGCACCACCCGGCCGGCGAGCGTGAGGTCGAGGACCACCACGTAGCGCTCCTCCACGTGGCCCGACGACGAGCGGACCTCGCGCAGGTCGAGCACGTCGAGCTCCACCTGCACGGGATCCTCGTCGGTGCCCTGCCAAGGGTGGATGCTGAACCGCACCCGGCCGTGGTCGTCGGGCTCGATGTCGAAGGCGTGCAGCGACGACGTCCGGGCGCCGGTGTCGATCTTGGCCTTGATCCACGGGACGCCGAGGTCGGGGAGACGGACCCACTCCCGCCAGCCGACCAGGGTCTGGTCGAGCAGGCCGCCGTCCGGCCCTGCGGCTGGGGCGGGGGTGTAGGAAGGTGGGTGCGTCAATCGTCCGTCCTTCCAGCTCGGGGAGTCCATGAAACTCGCGATCCTGTCACGTGCGCCTCGCTCGTACAGTACGCAGCGCCTGCGCACCGCGGCGCTCGACCGGGGCCACACGGTCAAGGTCCTCAACACGCTGCGCTTCGCGATCGACCTCTCCGGGGCCGAGCCCGACCTGCAGTACCGCGGGAAGCCGCTGTCGCACTACGACGCGGCGCTGCCCCGGATCGGCAACTCCATCACCTACTACGGCACGGCCGTGGTGCGACAGCTCGAGCAGATGGACGTCTTCACGCCCAACACCTCGTGGGGGATCCAGAACTCGCGCGACAAGCTGCGCGCCAGCCAGATCCTGTCGCGCCACGACATCGGCATGCCGGCCACGACCTTCGTGCGCGACCGGGCCGACGTGATCGCGGCCATCGAGCGGGTCGGCGGGGCGCCGGTCGTCATCAAGCTGCTCGAGGGAACCCAGGGCATCGGTGTGATCCTGGCGCCCGAGATCAAGGTCGCCGAGGCGATCATCGAGACGCTGCAGAGCACGCGGCAGAACGTGCTCATCCAGCGCTTCGTCGCCGAGAGCAAGGGTCGTGACATCCGCGCCCTCGTGGTCGGCGACCGCGTCGTGGCGGCGATGCGTCGCGTGGCCAAGGGCGACGAGTTCCGCTCCAACGTGCACCGGGGCGGATCGGTGGAGGCGGTCTCGCTCGACCCGGAGTACGAGCGGGTGGCCGTGCGTGCGGCCCAGATCATGGGCCTGCGGGTGGCGGGCGTCGACATGCTCGAGGGCGACGACGGCCCCCTGGTCATGGAGGTCAACTCCTCGCCGGGCCTCGAGGGCATCGAGTCGGCCACGAACCTCGACGTCGCGGGCGCGATCATCGACCACATCGACAACCAGGTCGCGTTCCCCGAGATCGACGTGCGCCAGCGGCTCACCGTCTCCACGGGGTACGGCGTGGCCGAGCTGCTCGTGCAGGCGGCCTCCGACCTGGTGGGCAAGCCGCTCGGCGAGAGCGGCCTGCGCGACCGCGACATCTCGGTGCTCACCCTCCAGCGCGGCACCCAGGTGATCCCGAACCCACGACGCTCGCACGTCCTGGAGGCGGGCGACCGGCTGCTCTGCTTCGGCAAGCTCGAGGAGATGCGCTCGATGATCCCCAGCCGGCGCCGACGGATCCGCAAGGTCAAGCGTCTGCCCAAGGACCCGATCCACGAGGCCTGGCCGACCGTCGAGTCGTGAGTGACGAGCCCCTGAGGCCGGAGCTCTCTGCCCTGAGCCGTGGCCCAGGGAACATCGACCGCCCGCGCCGCGTTGGCCACCTGACGTGAGCGCTCTCCTCGAACCCGTCACCCTGCGCGGCGTCACCGCCCGCAACCGCATCTGGCTCGCGCCGATGTGCCAGTACTCGTGCTTCGCCCGCGACGGCGTGCCGACCGACTGGCACCTCGTGCATCTGGGCGCCCGCGCGACCGGAGGCTTCGGCCTGCTGGTCACCGAGGCGACCGCCGTGGTGCCCGAGGGCCGGATCAGCCCGGAGGACACGGGGCTGTGGAACGTCGAGCAGCAGGAGGCCTGGGCGCGCATCGTCGACGTCGTGCACGCGGAGGGCGCGCCCATCGGGGTCCAGCTCGCGCACGCGGGCCGCAAGGCCTCGACGTTCGCCCCGTTCGCGCACCCGCAGGCCGCGACCACGGGCCAGGGCAGCGTCGGGCTCGACGAGGGTGGCTGGGAGACGGTCGCCCCGTCCGCGCTCGCCTTCCCGGGCTACGCCACCCCGCGGGCCCTCGACCTCGACGAGGTGCGGGCGATCCCCGGCCACTTCGCGGACGCGGCGCGTCGGGCCGACGCCGCCGGCTTCGACCTGGTCGAGGTCCACGCCGCCCACGGGTACCTGCTGCACCAGTTCCTGTCGCCGCTGTCGAACCAGCGCCACGACGAGTACGGCGGCTCCTTCGAGAACCGCACCCGCCTCGTGGTCGAGGTGGTCGACGCCGTGCGCGCCGCGTGGCCGGACGAGAAGGCGCTGGCGGTCCGGTTCTCGGCCACCGACTGGCTCGACGACGGCTGGACGGTCGACGAGACGGCTCGGCTGTCGCGCCTGCTGGCCGACCACGGCGTCGACGTCGTGGACGTCTCGAGCGGCGGTCTGCTCCCGGCCGAGATCCCCGTGGGTCCCGGCTACCAGGTGCCGCTGGCCCGGGAGGTGCGTGAGGGCTCCGGGCTGCCGACGGGTGCCGTCGGCCTCATCACCGACCCGCAGCAGGCCGACGACGTGCTCACCCGTGGCGACGCCGACCTCGTCCTGCTGGCCCGCGCGGCACTGCGCGAGCCCGCCTGGCCGCAGCGCGCCGCCCACGAGCTCGGCGACGCGCCCGACGGCCTCTACCCGCTGCAGTACGAGCGCGGCACCTGGCGCTGACGCCCGTCCCTCGTCCGGTCCGCGGGCGACAGCGCACCGGCGGACGGGTCAGGATGGGGGCGTGGACGACGCGACCTGGACCTTCGAGCGCGCTCTGTGGCGCGACGGCGCCTGGCACTTCGTCACCGTCCCCGAGGACGTGTCCGACGAGGTGGAGGAGCGCTTCGGAGCCACGGCCGCCGGGTTCGGGTCGGTCCGGGTCGAGGTGACGATCGGCGGTTCCACGTGGCGCACGTCGGTCTTCCCGTCGAAGCAGCACCGCGCCTACGTGCTGCCGGTCAAGAAGGCCGTGCGCACGGCGGAGGACGTGCACGAGGGCGACGTCGCGACCGTCACGCTGCGTCCTGCGTGAGCGTCCGGCGGTGCAGCGCCGATGGGCCGGCCCGCCGCAGATAGGATTCAGTCCGTGACCGACGCATCGCCCGACAGCACGCGCCAGCTCGACACCGTCGCCCACGCGCAGGAGACGCCCGAGCGTGAGCTGCCGTGGTCCGAGCTGGGCCTCAAGCCCGACGAGTACGACCGCATCGTCGAGATCCTCGGGCGACGTCCCACGGGCGCCGAGCTGGCCATGTACTCGGTCATGTGGAGCGAGCACTGCTCGTACAAGTCCTCCAAGGTGCACCTGAAGAAGTTCGGCGAGCTGCCGCAGGAGACCCCGCTGGGCAAGACGCTCGCCGGCATCGGCGAGAACGCCGGCGTCATCGACATCGGTCAGGGCTACGCCGTCACGTTCAAGGTCGAGTCGCACAACCATCCCAGCTACGTCGAGCCGTACCAGGGTGCGGCCACGGGCGTCGGCGGCATCGTCCGCGACATCCTCGCGATGGGCGCGCGCCCCGTCGCGGTCATGGACCCGCTGCGCTTCGGCCCGCTCGACGCCCCCGACACCGCCCGGGTGCTGCCCGGCATCGTGGCCGGTGTGGGTGGCTACGGCAACTGCCTCGGCCTGCCCAACATCGGTGGCGAGGTGGTCTTCGACGAGACCTACCTCGGCAACCCGCTCGTCAACGCGCTCTGCGTGGGGGTGCTGCGCCACGAGGACCTCCACCTCGCGTTCGCCTCGGGCGTCGGCAACAAGGTCGTCCTCTACGGCGCCCGCACCGGCGGCGACGGCATCGGCGGCGTGTCCGTGCTCGCCTCGGAGACCTTCGACGCGGACGGCCCGGCCAAGCGGCCCAGCGTCCAGGTCGGCGACCCGTTCATGGAGAAGCTGCTCATCGAGTGCACCCTCGAGCTGTTCGCCGCCAAGGTCGTCAACGGCATCCAGGACCTCGGCGGTGCCGGTCTGTCGTGCGCCACGAGCGAGCTGGCCAGCGCCGGTGACGGCGGCATGCACGTCGAGCTCGACACCGTGCCGCTGCGCGACCCGTCGCTCTCGCCCGAGGAGATCCTCATGAGCGAGAGCCAGGAGCGCATGATGGCCGTCGTCGAGCCGGAGCACCTCGACGCGTTCATGGCGATCTGCGAGAAGTGGGACGTGGAGGCCGTCGTCGTCGGTGAGGTCACCGACGGCGAGCACCTGGTGATCGACTGGCACGGCGAGACGATCGTCGACGTCCCCCCGCGCTCCGTCGCGCACGACGGACCCACCTACGAGCGCCCCTACGCGCGCCCCGACTGGCAGGACGCCCTCCAGGCCGACACCGCCGAGGCGCTGCCGCGGCCGGCCACCGGCGAGCAGATCGGCGAGCAGCTGGTGCGGGTCGTCACGAGCCCCAACCTCGCCGACCCGTCGTGGGTCACCGACCAGTACGACCGCTACGTGCAGGGCAACACGGTCCTGGCGCAGCCCGAGGACGCCGGGATGGTCCGCGTCGACGAGTCGAGCAACCTCGGCGTGGCCGTCTCGACCGACTGCAACGGCCGCTTCGCCAAGCTCGACCCGTACGCGGGAGCCCAGCTGGCGCTCGCCGAGTCCTTCCGCAACGTCGCGGTCACCGGCGCCCTGCCCCTGGCCGTCACGGACTGCCTGAACTTCGGCTCCCCGGAGGACCCGGCCGTCATGTGGCAGTTCGAGCAGGCCACGCACGGGCTCAAGGACGGCTGCGCCGAGCTGGGGATCCCCGTCACCGGCGGCAACGTGAGCTTCTACAACCAGACCGGCGAGACGGCCATCCTGCCGACCCCGGTGGTGGGCGTGCTGGGTGTCATCGAGGACGTGCGCCAGCGCGTCCGCCAGGGCTTCACCCGCGACGACGACCACCTGCTGGTGCTAGGCGAGACGCGGGAGGAGCTGTCCGGCTCGTCCTGGGCCGACGTCGTGCACGGCCACCTCGGCGGACTGCCCCCCGCGGTCGACTTCCCCGCCGAGCAGGCGCTCGCCGCGGTCGTGCGCGAGGCCGGTCGGCGCGGGCTGCTCACGTCGGCGCACGACCTGTCCGACGGCGGTCTCGCCATGGCGCTGGCCGAGGGTGCATTCGCCCACGGTGTCGGCGTGCGGGTCGTGCTCGACGACGATCCCTTCGTGCAGCTGTTCAGCGAGTCCGCCGCGCGTGCGCTGCTGGCCGTCCCCGAGCACCACCACGACGAGGTCGCGGAGATCGCGGCGGAGCACGGGGTCGAGCTGACGTCGATCGGTCGCACGGGCGGTTCGGCCTACGAGGTGGCCGGTCAGTTCACGATCGACCTCGAGGACCTGCGCGACGCGTGGAGCGCCACGCTGCCCGCGGTGCTCGGTCCCGTCCTCGGCGGCTGACCCGCGTGGCGCGCCCGTCCACCCTGCTCACGCCAGAGGTCGTCGACGGCCTGCTGGCCCGGCTCGACGACGGTGACGACGCCCGCGACGTGGTCAAGCCCCTGGTGAAGCACTACCTGGGTGCGCTGGCCCAGCGGGCGCCCGGTCGCAGCGTGGAGGTGCGGGTCCCGCCCTTCGCGGCCGTCCAGTGCATCGAGGGCTCCACGCACACCCGCGGCACGCCGCCGGCCGTCGTGGAGATGGACGCAGCCACCTGGATCGCCCTGGCCCGCGGATCACTGGCCTGGAGCGAGGCGTCGGCCGACCGGACGCGGGTGCGGGCCTCGGGGCAGCGTTCGGACCTCTCGCCCCACCTGCCGCTCGACGGCGCGTAGCCGCCCCGTCGGAGGGTCAGGGTCGGTCCGGCCGACGCGGGCGGGACCGACCTGGCCGCCGTCAGAGGTTGCCGCGGCGCAGCAGCGACCACTGCGACGAGGTCACCGTCTGCAGTGCGGCCTGCTTGTTGTCGCGGCGCAGCTGCTGGGCGGCCCTGACCGTGGCGGTGTCGAGCACGCCCTTCACCGACGGCGTGTAGCCGGCGGCGCGCAGCGAGCGCTGCAGCCTCCAGACGGCCGAGCCCGTCGAGCCGTACTTCAGGACCTTCGGGGTCGACCCCTCGGCGAGGAGGGCGGTCCACACCGGACGACTGACGACCCCGTTGCGGCTCCAGCCCTTGCTCGCGCGGTACGCGTTGATGCCCGAGAGGGTGCCGGAGCCGACCTCGCCCGTCACCGACTTCTTGAGCCCGCGCTCCTGGAGCAGGCACTGCAGGGCCTCCACGGCCTTGCCCTTCGAGCCCGCCCGCAGCGTCGGGTAGGACGCGAGCGTGAGGTCGACACCGCATGACCGCGGTTCCTTGGTGGCCACGGACCCCGTGCCCACGCGCATCAGGTTGCGGTCGATGGTGAGGCGGTGCCCGCCGTACGTCTCGTTCACGTTGTTGTGGAACTGGTGGATGCGGGCGTTCTTCCAGCCGGTGTCGGACAGGTAGGGACCGCCGTCCACGTTCGCCTTCTTGTTCGTCCACGCGAACCACACCTGGTCGAACTGCGTGAAGCCCGAGAACTTCTTGGCACCGGAGCGGACGTCGTCGACGAGCTTGATGGCGGCCGAGCCGCTGGAGTAGATGCCGGAGCGGAACTTCGAGGCCTTCAGGGTCTCGGTCCAGGCGTCGGAGAAGGCGAGCACGGCGTTGTCGCACGTCGTGGTGCGGGCGTACCACTCGATGTCGAGGTAGGCCACCGAGCCTGCGCCGAAGCCGTACTTCTTGAGGGCGGCGATGGCCTCGCGCGCGTCGGCGGCACCCTGCTTGCGGGCCGTCGTCTGCGACGTCGACATCCTCTTCTTCTGCACGCGGCTCTGCGGGTTGTTCTTGAAGCAGGGCGACTGGTAGCCCACGTGGATCGGCATGAAGCCCCACCCGGCGTCGGCGTTGTGCTGGACCCACGACTTCGAGAGGTTCGGCTGGTAGCGGTCCCCGCAGTAGCGGGAGTTGCCGGACACGTAGATGCCGACGGCCGAGTAGGGCGAGTCGCGCATCCATGCGTCCATGACCCTGGTGCTCGGGGCGACGCACGCGTCGAAGGCGTAGGCGGTCCGGTCGCCGGGCGCCGCGGGCGTGGCCGCCGACGCGGGCCCGGGCAGGGCGAGCGTGACGAGGACGGACGCGAGGAGCGCGCAGGCGAGGGTGAGGGCCTGCCGCCCTGCGCCGAGGTGAGACGGGGGGGAAGTCACCGTAGGCATGTCCGGAAGGCTACGGAACGGGTGGCGTCCTGTCAGGTGCACGAAGGATTCTCGTCGCGGCGTCGGGGTGGCAGGTTCGAGGCGGAAAACATTCGCAACCAGAGTTCATCCGACCGTGAGGGAGACGAAACCTGCCCGGGCATGTATCCTGGAGGCACAACGGTCCCGGCCCACACCCCTGGAGGGTCGGGACCGTTTTAACGTCCTCTCCCGTGTGGTGCCCGGGATCGAGTCAGACCTGGCGGCCGTCGCTCGGCCAGTAGCCCTTGCGCAGGTCCCGCTTGAGGATCTTGCCCGACGGGTTGCGGGGCAGGGCCTCGACGACGTCGACCGTGCGGGGGGCCTTGTAGTGGGCCAGCCGCTCCCGGGCGAAGTCGATGAGCTCCTGCGGGTCCACGGTGTGCTCGGGGCGGAACGCCACGACGGCCTTGACCGTCTCGCCCCACCGCTCGTCGGGGACGCCGATGACCGCGGTCTCCAGCACGGCCGGGTGCTCGGCGAGCACGCGCTCGACCTCGGGGGAGTACACGTTCTCCCCGCCGGTGATGATCATGTCCTTCACGCGGTCCTCGATGAACACGAACCCGCCGTCGTCGACCCGCCCGATGTCACCCGAGCGCAGCCACGGGCCGCCTCCGTCGTCGGCCGCGACGAGCAGCTCGGCGGTGGCCTCGGGGCGACCGAGGTAGCCCACGGTGTTCTGCTCGGTCCGCCACCACAGCTCGCCCGATCCACCCGGCTCGACGTCCTGGAGGGTGGTGACGTCGACGACGCGCAGCTCGACCCCGGGGATGGGTCGACCGGCCGAGACGAGACGCTCGGGGTGCTCGGCGTCGCGGTGCGCCGCGTCGTCGAGGATGGTGACGACGCCGCCCATCTCGGTCATCCCGTAGACCTGCATGAACGCGGTGCCGGGCCAGTGCTCGAGGGCGCCGCGCAGCACCGGCAGGGGCATGGGGGCCGCACCGTAGGAGAACGCCTTCAGCCGGCTGAACAACGCCATGGCCTGGGGCCCGGCCTGCAGCAGGGCGGCTACGACGGCGGGGACGAGGAACGCGTGGGTGGCACCGGCCATCATCGCGCCGGCCAGCAGCTGGGGGTCGACCTCGCGGATGATGTAGCCGTGTGTGCCGGTCGCGGGACCGAACAGTGCGTACGACGAACCGCCCACGTGGAACATCGGCATCGCGACCAGCATGGTGTCGTCGGGCCCGTACTCGATGTCGCCCATGGCGCTGAGCGTGTGCACGACCATGTTGTGCTGGGTGAGCATGACGCCCTTGGGGCGGCCCGTGGTGCCCGAGCTGTACATCACCAGGCACACGTCGTCGGGGTCGACACCGGGCTGGCGCTCGACGGGGGTCGCCGCTGCGAGCCACGCCTCGAGCTCGTCGTCGTCGCCCCCGACCACGATGATGCGCTCGACGCCGACCAGGCGGTCGCGGATCAGGTCGATCGACGGAGCCAGCTCGTGGCCCACGAAGAGGATGCGGGCCCCGGCGTCGTTGATGACGTAGTCGAGCTCGTCGCCGGCCAGCCGCCAGTTGACGATCGCGTTGGCCGAGCCGAGCAGGCAGCACGCCTGGGTCGCCGCGAGGATGGCCGGGTTGTTCTTGTCGAGGAAGGCGATCCGGTCGCCGCGCACGATGCCCTCGGCTTGCAGCGCCCCGGCGAAGCGTCGGACGTCGTCCCAGGCCTCGCCCCAGGTCCAGGCGCGCTCGAGGTAGGTCCAGCACCGGCCGTCCGGGTCGTGCTCGGCGCGGTACGCGTGGAAGTCGGTCAGGTACGTGGCGTCGGGCAGGTCGGGCACGGCGTCTCCTCTGTGGCGTGGGTCACGCCAGCCTAGGGGCTCGCGACGTCACGGTGAAGCATCGTCCCGGTACCGGTTCCGGCCCGTCACGAGTACTGGGAGGGCCGGTCAGGAGCCCTCGACGACCGCGGCGATGCGCTCGAGGGTGCGCTCGATGTTGCGCTTGGTGGCCCGGGGCATGTTGCCGCGGCGCAGGGCGATGCGCTGACGGTCGCGGCTGATGTCCCAGGTCTCGCGGACGATCGTGCTGCTGCCCTGGTCGACGAGCTCGTAGCGCCAGATCCGGCCGCCGATGATCCCGAACAGACCCGTGGTGCGCCACGCGATGCGCCGGTTGGGGTCGTACTCGATGACCTCGTTCTTCGTCGAGTACGGCAGACCCATCTTCATCGACATGCCGAAGACCGAGCCCATGTGCAGCGGCTCGCTCCCGCTGCTCGTGCCCTGCACCGTCCCGGAGCCGTCGATCTCACGGTGTCGTGCGGCGTCGGACAGCAGGGCGAAGATGCGCTCGGCGGGGGCGGCGACGAGGCGCTCGGCCGTGACCTGGTCGGTGGACATGGGCTCATCGTGGCCGAGGTGGGGCATGCCCGCACGACGAGCTGGGAGGGTGCGCGGGTCAGCCGAGCACGAAGGCGAGCCAGAAGCCGAGCGCCGTGGCGATCCCGACCCACCACCCACCTTCGCGGTAGGCCTCGGGGAGGAGCGTGTCGGCGAGCACGGCCAACGTCGCGCCGCCGGCCACGGCCTGGGCCGCCGCGACGGCGGCGGGGGAGACCGCGTCGCCGGCCGCGTGCGCACCCACGGTGACGAGGGTCAGCAGCACACCGACGGCGGCCCACAGCGCCAGCCCGCGGCGAGGGCCGAGTCGCTCGTCGTCGCGGAGGGCCGCAGCACTCGCGATGGCCTCGGGCGTGTTGCCGACGGCGATCGCGACCAGCAGGGCCAGACCGCCCTCACCCAGGGAGACCCCGAGCGCGGTGTTCTCCGGCACGCCGTCGAGGAAGGCCCCGAGCAGCAGGCCCATGCCGACGGCCGAGGTGCCGGCCCGACGGTCCAGGAGGTGGCTGAGGACGACGTAGAGCCCGGCGCCGCCGAGCAGGGCGATCCCGGCCCGGACGGCGTCGAGGGCGTCGAAGGCCGGCCCGAACAGCTCCTGCGAGGCCGCGGCGATCATGGTGCCGGCGCCGAACGCCATGAGCGCGGCGAGGGCTGCCTGGGGGATCCGCCACCGCAGGCCCGCCGCGGCGCCGACGACCAGGGGCACGGCCGTGGCGGCGCCGTAGAGAGCAGCGGTGAGCACCCGTCCACGCTAGGACCGGGGGCGCGGTCGTGCCCGTCGGTGGCCTCCGAGACGCCTCGACCGGACGGCTGGCGTCGTCGGCCGCCGGGCCGTCGGGGCTCGGCCGGGTGGGCGGTAGGGGGCACGCGCCTCGCCGCGTCCGGCGGTAGGAGAGGCGCGGATGGCGGCCCCGTATCCGCGCGCCACCTACCGCCCCTCCGCGGGAAGCGCGCGACACCTACCTCCCCCTGCCGACCACGTCACGCCCAGGACGGTTCCGGGGCCTCGCGCAGGCCCCTACACTGGAGCGGTGGCACGCGGAGACGGTCGGCTGACGCACGACATCGATCCCCAGGACGTCGGACCCCAGGACGCCTGTGGCGTGTTCGGGGTGTGGGCCCCCGGTGAGGAGGTCGCCAAGCTCAGCTACTTCGGCCTCTACGCCCTGCAGCACCGCGGCCAGGAGTCCGCCGGCATCGCGGTCAGCAACCAGCGCCAGATCCTGGTCTACAAGGACATGGGCCTGGTCTCGCAGGTGTTCGACGAGTCGACGCTTGAGTCCCTCAAGGGATCGGTCGCGATCGGCCACGCGCGCTACAGCACCACGGGCGCCAGCGTCTGGCAGAACGCCCAGCCGACGTTCCGGCCCACGGCGCAGGGGTCCGTCGCCCTCGCCCACAACGGCAACCTCACCAACACCGCCGAGCTCGTGACGATGCTCGAGGAGCGGACCGCCCAGCAGGCTCCGGACCGTCGCGGCAAGGGCGAGACCGCCACCACCGACACGTCGGTCATGGCCAGCCTGCTCGCCTCCTACCGCGACCGCTCGGTCGAGGAGGCGGCCATCGAGGTCCTGCCGAAGCTGCGCGGCGCGTTCTCGCTGGTGTTCATGGACGAGACCACGCTGTACGCCGCTCGTGACCCGCAGGGGATCCGACCGCTCGTGCTGGGTCGCCTCGAGCGCGGCTGGGTGGTCGCCAGCGAGACGGCGGCCCTCGACATCGTCGGTGCGTCCTTCATCCGCGAGATCGAGCCCGGCGAGTTCATCGCGATCGACGAGAGCGGGCTGCGCACCGAGCGGTTCTCGCCCGCCGCACCCAAGGGCTGCATCTTCGAGTACGTCTACCTCGCGCGCCCCGACACCACGATCTCCGACCAGCGGGTCTTCTCCGTGCGGGCCGAGATCGGTCGTCGGCTGGCGCGCGAGCACCCCGTCGACGCGGACCTGGTCATCCCCGTGCCGGAGTCGGGCACGCCCGCGGCGATCGGCTTCGCCGAGGAGAGCGGCATCCCCTTCGGCCACGGGCTGGTCAAGAACTCCTACGTGGGCCGCACGTTCATCCAGCCGTCGCAGACCATCCGCCAGCTCGGCATCCGGCTCAAGCTGAACCCGTTGCGCGACGTCATCGCCGGGAAGCGCCTCGTGGTGGTCGACGACTCGATCGTGCGCGGCAACACGCAGCGCGCCCTCGTGCGGATGCTGCGCGAGTCCGGCGCCGCCGAGGTGCACGTGCGCATCTCGAGCCCGCCGGTCAAGTGGCCGTGCTTCTACGGCATCGACTTCGCCTCGCGCGCCGAGCTCATCGCCAACGGCATCAGCGTCGACGAGATCTGCCGCTCCATCGACGCCGACTCGCTCGCCTACGTCGAGCTCGACCAGCTGGTCGAGGCGACCAACGTCCCGAAGGACAAGCTGTGCCGGGCCTGCTTCGACGGGATCTACCCCGTGCCGCTGCCCGAGGACGACCTGATCGGCAAGCACCTGCTCGAGTCCGACGTCACGCCGTTGAAGGTGATCCAGTGACCAGTGCCGCCAACTCCGCGACCACGGAGCCGAGCGCCTACGCCGCGTCCGGGGTCTCCATCGAGGCGGGCGACCGCGCCGTCGAGCTGATGAAGGAGTGGGTCGACAAGGCTCGACGTCCTGAGGTGGTCGGCGGGATCGGCGGCTTCGCGGGCCTGTTCGACGCCTCGGCCCTGAAGGACTACCGCCGGCCGCTGCTCGCGACGTCGGCCGACGGCGTGGGCACGAAGGTGCAGATCGCCCAGCGGATGGACGTGCACGACACCATCGGCTTCGACCTGGTCGGCATGCTCGTCGACGACCTCGTGGTCTGTGGTGCCGAGCCGCTGTTCATGACCGACTACATCGCGTGCGGCAAGGTCGTGCCCGAGCGCATCGCCGACATCGTGAAGGGCATCGCCCAGGCGTGTGCCGAGTCCGGCACCGCGCTGCTGGGTGGCGAGACCGCCGAGCACCCCGGGCTGCTGCACCCCGACGAGTACGACGTGGCCGGCTCCACCACCGGTGTGGTCGAGGCCGACGCGCTGATCGGCGCCGAGCTCGTCCGCCCGGGCGACGTCGTCGTCGCCATGGCGTCGTCCGGCCTGCACTCCAACGGGTACTCGCTCGCGCGCCACGTGTTCTTCGGGTCGGCGCAGTGGTCGCTCGACCGCGACGTGCCCGAGCTCGGCGTCACGCTCGGTGAGGCCCTGCTGACCCCCACGCGCCTGTACACGCTGCCGTGCCTCGACCTCGTGCGGCGCACGCAGACGCACGCCATGTCGCACGTGACCGGCGGCGGGCTGGCGGCCAACCTCGAGCGGGTGGTCCCCGAGGCCGTCTCGGTGCGCGTCGACCGCGGCACCTGGGAGCGGCCGGCGATCTTCGACCTGGTGGCCGACCTGGGTGGCGTCTCGCAGGGCGACCTCGAGGAGGCGCTCAACATCGGCGTGGGAATGGTCGCGCTGGTCGCACCCGACGACGCCGACGCGGCCGTGCGCCTGCTGGGCGAGCACGGCGTGGAGGCCTGGATCGCCGGTGACGTCGCCGAGGCGGGCGTGCACGGACCGGGCGGCAGCGTCACGCTGGCCGGGACACACGCCTGACTTGTCGACCCGGTGCCAGCGACGTTGGCAGGGTTTGGGTAGGGTGGGCCCCACGACATACTGACGATTTCTTTCTGCGAGGGGGTCGGACCCATGGGGCGCGGCCGTGCAAAGGCAAAGCAGACCAAGGTCGCACGCGACCTGAAGTACCGGACCTTCGATCCGGACTTCGACGATCTGCAACAGGAACTCCACCACGACTCCGGTGACCCGATCCCGGACCAGTACGCCGATCTCGCGCAGAAGTACGGGGACGAAGCCGCCAGCTGACGCGGTTCGGCCGTGGCTCCTCCGCGGCCGTCGTCATGAGGTGTGCGTGGGCTGACGTCTGCTCGCGAGGGCGGGTCCGGCGGTGCATTTCGTCGTCGGCGTGCTCTGCGGCTGCGCTGCCTCGGCTCTGCGTCGACCTGCGCTCCGAGAGGGGCCCCGACCGGCGGTGGGGTTGCGCGCTCGGTCCGGGTTCTCGGGCCACCGGTACGCAGGATGATGCTCTCGGGTCGTCCTGACCACCCGACTGCCTCATCGTGCGTCGGTCGTGGCGGTCGGAGGTAGGTGGCGCGCGTTGTTCGCAGGGCGGAGGTAGGTGGCGCGCGGACACGGAGCTCTATTCCGCGGTTCACCTACCTCTGACGCGCCGATTCCGCGCGCCACCTACCTCTCACCGGCCCCGCAGGGTCAGGCCGGGCGCGACAGCCGGCTCGGCCACCAGAAGCGGCGGCCGCACCAGGCGACCAGGGCCGGGGTGACCAGACCGCGCACCACCACGGTGTCGAGCAGGACGCCGAAGCCGACCAGCACGCCCAGCTGGGCGAGAAGCACGAGCGGCAGCACGCCGAGCACCGCGAACACCGCGGCCAGCAGGATGCCGGCACTCGTGATCACGCCGCCGGTGACGGCCAGGGCGGTGACGATCGACCCGGTCGCGTCCCCGGTCCGACGCATCTCCTCCCGTGCGCGCGCGGTGAGGAAGATGTTGTAGTCCACGCCGAGCGCGACGAGGAAGACGAACGCCAGCAACGGGGTGCCCACGTCCATCGCCGACCAGCCGAGCACGTGGTCGAACACGAGCCACCCCACGCCGAGGGCGGACAAGTAGGACAGCACCGTCGTCGACGCCAGCAGCAGCGCCGCGACCGCCGAGCGCAGCAGCAGGAGCAGCATGCCGAGCACGACGGCCAGCACGACCGGGATGATGACGCCGCGGTCACGGGCCGCGGTGTCGGCCTCGTCGAGGGCCTCGGCGTCCTGGCCGCCGACCAGGGCGTCGGGGTCGACGTCCTGCACGGCGGTGCGCAGCTGCTCCACCGTCCGCAGGGCCGCGTCGCTGGACGGCTCGTCGCTCAGCACGACGCTGACCTCGGCGATCCCGTCGCCCTCGCGGCCCACCTCGGCCGAGCGGACGTCGGGCACGTCGCCCGCGGCACGGGCCACCTGCTCCGCCCGCTCGGGCGTGGTCACGATGCTCGTCGGCGCCGACGAGCCGGCCGGGAAGGCCGACGACAGCGTCTCCTGCGCGGTGATCGACTCCGGGGTGTCGAGGAACTGCTCGTCCTGGCCGAGGCCGGTGCGCAGCCCGAGCGTGCCGAGGGCCATCAGCACCAGCACCACGAGACCGCTGACGGTCACGACGACGGGTCGACGGGTCACGGCGGTGCCGACCCGACGCCACAGGCCCCGCTCGGACGGGTCGGGATCGCCCACGCGCGGCACGAACGGCCAGAACAGCCAGCGCCCGGGGAGCGTCATGGCGGCGGGCAGGACGACCAGGGCGAAGAAGACGGCCACGACGATGCCCGCGGCACCGGACAGGCCGATGCGGCTGACGAACGGCGCGTCGGCCAGCAGCAGCGCCAGCAGGCCGATCACGACCGTGCCGGAGCTCGACAGGATCGCCGGTGCGGCCGCGCCGACCGCCTGGCGCATGGCCTCGCGGCGGTCCTCGTGGCGGCGCAGCTCCTCGCGGTAGCGCGCGATGAGCAGGAGTGCGTAGTTGGTGCCGGCGCCGAACACGAGCACCGACGTGATGCCGGTGGTCGAGCCGTCGATCGGGATGTCGGTCAGGCCCGAGATGGCCTCGACGACCTTCGCGGCCACGCGGTCGCCGAGCCCGATGACGATCAGCGGGACGAGCCAGAGCCACGGGCTGCGGTACGTGACGATGAGCAGCAGGGCCACCACGATGGCGGTCGCGGCGAGCAGGCGGAAGTCGGCGCCCTCGAAGACGGCGCCGAGATCGGCCTGGACGGCCGGGGCGCCCGTCACCTCCGCGGTCAGGCCGTCGGGCAGGGCCTCGCGCACGTCGGCCCGCAGGTCCTCGATCCGTTCGGAGTTCTCGTTCGTGCCGACGTCTCCGGGCAGGGGGACGGTGAGCAGGGCGACGGTGCCGTCCTGCGACGGGACGGGTCCGGCGACCTCGCTGTCGAAGGACGACCCCAGGTCCTGCGAGAGCCGACCCAGCGCGGCCAGCTGCGTGCGGTCGATGCGCTCGCCGCCGTGGGAGACCACGACGATCGCGGGAGCGTCCTGGCCGCCGGGCAGGTCGGCGAGCCGGTCGCGCGCGATCGCGGACTCGGCGCTGTCGGGCAGGTTCACGGAGGCGTCGGTGCTCTCCGTGGGCCCGGGGGCCAGAATGAGAACGGCTGCCGAGAGCACGAGGCCGAGCAGCAGCACGACGACGGACCGCCTCGGACCGACGAGTCGGGCGAGGGGGAAGGTTCGATGATCGAAAGTTTCCACGATGGAAGGATAGGATGGGCCGCATGAGTGCGCAACACGGACCCCCCGAGGGTGATCGGGCCGACGTCGTGCGCCAGCTCCGCGACCTGTCCGAGCGGTCCACGCGCTACGCCGAGCGCGCCGGAGCCGCCCACGGCCTGCACCGCTCGGACCTCACGGCGCTGTCGGTGCTGGCTCGGGCGCACGAGGACGGGCGGGCGCCGCTGACCCCCGGCGTGCTCGCCCGCGCCCTCGCGCTGAGTCCGTCGGCGACGACCACGCTGCTCGACCGCCTGGAGCGGTCCGGCCACGTGGAGCGTTCCCACGACGAGGTCGACCGCCGTCGGGTCAGCCTGGCGATGACCAGGTCCGCCGGCGAGGCCGCGCGGGCGATGTTCGGACCCATGGCCGCGTCGATGGACGCGGCCATGGACCAGTTCGACGACGAGGAGCTCGCCGTCGTGCGCCGGTTCCTGGCCGCGATGATCGACGTCATCGACGCCCAGGAACCGCGCGCGCAGGACCCCTGATCGACCGGGCCGAGGGTCAGCGCGGCAGGTGGATCTGGCCGAGGCGGCCCACGTCGCGCATGCGCTGCTCAGCCTGCCGGTCCGCCGCCTCGGCGGTCGTGATGTTCTCGGAGGCGGCCCGGTCGAGCACGGCGAGGGTCGTGTCGAAGATGCCCGTGGCGCGGGCCTTCGCGCGCTCGAAGCTGAACCCCTGCGGGTCGAGCTCGTCGGCCACCTGGATGACGCCGCCGGCGTTCACGCAGTAGTCGGGGGCGTAGACGACGCCCTTCTCGGTCAGCAGCTTGGCGGTGCCGTCGTGGGCGAGCTGGTTGTTGGCGCCGCCGCAGACCACCCGGGCCGACAGGACCTCGACGACGTCGTCGGACAGGGCCCGCCCGAGCGCGCACGGCGCGTAGACGTCGAGCGGCTCGGCCACGAGGGCCTCGGTGGAGGCGACGACGCGCACCTGCGGGAAGCGCTCGGTGAGCCGCTCGACGGCGGCGGTGTCCACGTCGGTGACGACGACGGAGGCGTCCTCGGCGACGAGGTGCTCCACGAGGTGCTTGCCGACCTTGCCGACGCCGGCCACGCCCACGGTCCGACCGGCGAGGGAGGGGCTGCCCCACGCGTGCTGGGCGCTGGCGCGCATGCCCTGGTAGACGCCGAAGGCGGTGAGCACGGAGGAGTCCCCGGCGCCGCCGTGCTCGACGGTGCGACCGGTGACGTAGGAGGTCTCGCGGGCGATGACGTCCATGTCGGGGCTGAAGGTGCCCACGTCGCACGCGGTGTAGTAGCGACCGTTGAGCGACTCGACCATGCGGCCGTAGGCGCGCAGCAGGGCCTCGGTCTTCTGGGTGCGCGGGTCGCCGATGATGACGGCCTTGCCGCCGCCGAGGTCGAGCCCGGCGAGCGCGTTCTTGTAGGCCATGCCCTGGCTCAGTGCGAGCACGTCGGCGAGGGCGTCGGCCTCGCTCGCGTAGGGGTGGAAACGGGTGCCGCCCAGCCCCGGTCCGAGGGCGGTCGAGTGCAGGCCGATGATGGCCCGCAGTCCGCTGGCCTCGTCGTGGCAGAACACGACCTGCTCGTGCGGGTGGCTGAAGACGTCGGCGGTCGTGGGCAGAGTGGTCACGAAGTGCTCCTGGTGTGCTGGGCCCCGGTGTGGGTGGACGAGGCGCTGGACGGGCCCGCAGGGGTGGTGGGGCCTCGCGACGATGCTACGCCGCGCGGGCGTGGCGTGGCGACTTCTCCTATGGTGTAGGTCACATCCGGACCGGAGGGGGCACGATGTCGCAGACCGAACCCGAGACCGAGCAGGCCGAGGGCCTGAGGGTGGAGCCGGAGTCGCGCAGCTCGGCACGACGCAAGCGGATCGGGCTGGTGCTCGGCCCGGTGGCCGCCGTGGCGATCTACGCCGTCCTGCCCGACGACCTCGAGCGGGCCGGGGCGCTGACGGCGGGCGTGGCCGTGCTGATGGCCGTGTGGTGGATGACCGAGGCGATCCCGATCCCGGCCACGGCGCTCGTCCCGCTCGTGGTGTTCCCTGTCCTCGGCGAGGTCACGGTGGACGAGGTCGGCGCCTCGTACGGCAACAACATCATCTTCCTGTTCATGGGCGGGTTCATGCTGGCGCTCGCCATGCAGCGCTGGAACCTGCACCGCCGGGTCGCGCTCGTCACGGTGCGGGCGATGGGGACCAAGCCCTCGATGATCATCGCCGGCTTCATGCTCGCGACCGGGTTCATCAGCATGTGGGTCTCGAACACGGCGACCGCGGTCATGATGCTCCCCATCGGGCTCTCCGTCCTCATGCTCGTCGGTCGCCTCGACGGCGTCGTCGAGGAGGACGGCGACGGACCGGTGACCTCGAACTTCGGCACGGCGCTGATGCTCGGCATCGCGTACGCCGCGTCGATCGGATCGCTCGCGACCATCATCGGAACGCCGCCGAACACCCTGCTGGTCGGCTACATGGCCGACACCCACGACGTGCAGATCGGCTTCGGTGAGTGGATGCTGCTCGGTCTCCCGCTCGCGGCCGTGCTGCTCGTCGTGTGCTGGTGGATCCTGACCCGCTGGGTCTTCCCGCCAGAGATGGACGACCTGCCCGGCGGGCGCGAGCTGCTCGACACCGAGGTCGAGAAGCTGGGACCCATGACGCGTCCCGAGCTGATGGTGCTGGGCGTGTTCGTGCTGGCCGCGGCGAGCTGGGTCGGCTTCCCGTTGATCCAGGACGAGCCGGCCATCTCCGACGCGGGGATCGCCGTGGCGGTCGCGGTCCTGCTGTTCCTGCTGCCGTCCGGCACGGGCCGGGGTGTGCGCCTGCTCGACTGGGACAGTGGGGTGAAGCTTCCCTGGGGCGTCCTGCTGCTCTTCGGCGGCGGACTCGCGCTGAGCGCGCAGTTCGGGTCGAGCGGCCTCACCGAGTGGATCGGCGAGAAGGCGGAGGCGTTCGGCGGGATCCCGGTGGTGCTCGTCGTGGTGCTGGTGGCCGCCGGCGTGCTGATGCTGACCGAGCTGACCAGCAACACCGCCACGGCAGCGACCTTCCTGCCGCTCGCCGGCGCCCTGGCGCTCGGACTGGGCCTCGACCCGCTGCTCCTGGCCATCCCCGTGGCCCTGGCCGCGTCCTGCGCGTTCATGCTGCCCGTGGCGACGCCGCCGAACGCGATCGCCTTCGGGTCGGGGCACGTCACCGTCGGCCAGATGATGCGTGGCGGGGTCTGGGTGAACCTGGCCGCCCTGGTGCTCATCACGCTGGCCACCACGACGTTGGCGGTGTGGGTCTTCGACCTGGCGCTGTAACGGTGTCAGTCGCGGGTGCGGCGTGCGAGGCGCTTGTCCATCCGGCGGATGCTCGGGGTGATCACCTTGGTGAGCGCTCCGGGCAGCACGGACATGCCGGCCTCGGTGACGGCGCCGCCGAGGCTGGTGACCCTCGTGGGCCGCTCGGTGGCGGCCTTGACCAGCCAGCGCGCGGCCTTGTCGGGGGTCATCATCGGCATGGCGGCGTAGATGCTCGTGGCGCCGGACATCTCCGTGCGCACCATCGGGAAGTAGACGACGGTGGTGGTCACTCCCTCGTGGCCGTGCTCGGCGAGCAGGGACCGCGCGAACGACTCGAGGGCGGCCTTGCTGCCGAGGTAGGCGGAGAAGAGCGGGATCGGCAGCTGGGACGACATGGTCGAGGAGAACACGACGTGGCCGCGTGACCCGTCGATGCGGTCCTGCTCGAGGAAGCGGGGCAGCAGGGCCAGCGTGAGCCGCACCGCGCCGAGGTAGTTGATCGCCACGGTGCGCTCGTAGTCGTGCAGGCGGTCGGTGGAGTCGCGGATCGAGCGCCGGATGGATCGGGCGGCGTTGTTGACGAGCACGTCGATGCGCGGGTGGTCGGCCAGCAGCTGCTCGACGACCCGGGCGGTGTCGGCGTCGTCGGTGAGGTCGACGGGGTAGGTGCGAGCGGTGCCGCCGGCCTCTCGCACGCGGGCCGCGACGGCGTCGAGCTCGTCGGCGCGACGAGCCAGCAGGCACACGGTCCAGCCGCGCTCGGCCAGCTGCACCGCCGCCTCAGCGCCGATGCCGCTCGAGGAGCCGGTGACCACCGCGACCTTGGACCGTCGGGCCCGCGGACTCATCGCGTGGCCCCGGCGGACGCGTCGACGAACAGGGCGCCGATGAGCCGGCCCACGCGGTCGACCATGTCGGCGGCCGTCTGCTCGGGGTGGTCGACCCACCAGTCCATGAGGGAGTCGACGATGCCGAGCCAGGTGGCGGTCATGGCCGACACGTCGAGCTCGTCGGTGACGCCCCCCAGGGCGAGCAGCTCGCTCACGCCCTCGTGGGCCAGCTTGTCGAGACGTTCGGTGTGCGCGCTGACCACGCCCAGGACCTCGCTCGCGGTCGGTGCGGTCCGGTCGTGCAGGAGTCGCCAGACGTGACGGCGGTCCTCCAGCACGGCGAACATCCCTGCGAGCGTGCGTACGCCACGCTCGATGCCCACGACGTCCTCGCGGGCGATGCGCTCGATCTCGTCGCCCAGGAGGGTGCCGGCGCGGTCGAGGCACGCGGCGTAGAGGCCCTCCTTGGAGCCGAAGTAGTTGTAGACGAGCGGCTTGGAGATCCCTGCGGCGCGCGCGACGTCGGCGATGTTGGTCGCCGCGAAGCCGTCGGTCCCGAACGCCACGGAGGCGACGTCGAGGATCTGCTCCTCGCGCTCGGCGCGGGGGACCCCCTTGGTGCCGGCGTTGGGTCGGACGGCCATGCCCGAACTCTAGCCGACGAGTATGAACGCGTGGTAACTTACCCAGAAGTCATATAACCGGGCGGTGACGCCCGACATCGACGTCGACGTCGGAGGACGCATGGACGACCTGCTGGACCCGCTCAAGAACCCGGTGACCTACGCCGCGCCGTTCTTCGTGCTCACGATCCTCATCGAGTTCGCGGCCCTGAAGTGGCTCGACCACGACGACAACACGACCGGCTACGCCCTCAAGGACGCCCGCACGTCGATCTCCATGGGCGTCCTCTCGTTGGTCTTCCTCACGGCGTTCAAGGTCGTGACGTTCTTCGGCTTCGTGGCCGTGTACGCCTACGTCGCGCCGTTCCAGCTGCCCACGGACACGTGGTGGTACTGGGTCCTGGTGATCCTGGGCGTGGACCTCGGCTACTACTGGCACCACCGGTTCAGCCACCGGGTCCGCATCGCATGGGCCGGCCACCAGGCCCACCACTCCAGCGAGTTCATGAACTTCGGCACCGCGTTGCGGCAGAAGTGGAACCCCTGGTTCGAGTTCTTCTTCTGGCTGCCGCTGCCGCTGCTCGGCTTCGCGCCGTGGACGCTCTACGTGGCGTTCGGCTTCAACCTGATCTACCAGTTCTACGTGCACACCGAGCTGGTCACGAAGCTGCCGAGGCCCGTCGAGTACGTGTTCAACACGCCGTCGCACCACCGGGTGCACCACGGCAGCGACCCCGAGTACCTCGACAAGAACTACGGCGGCATCCTCATCGTGTGGGACCGGCTGTTCGGCTCGTTCACCGAGGAGCGGCAGCGTCCCACCTACGGACTCACCAAGAAGGTCGAGACCTACAACCTGCTGAAGCTGCAGTACGGCGACTACGTCGAGATCGTGCGCGACGTGCGCTCGGCCCACCGGTTCCGCGACAAGCTCGGCTACCTGTTCGGCCCGCCCGGCTGGACGCCCGCCGACCACTCCGCACCCGAGCAGACGGTCCTGCCCCGGCGCTGAGCCGCAGGATGCGACCTCCGTGCGGCCTGCCTAGCGTGGAGGGATGGACCTCGCGACGCTGCTCGACCGGCACGGGACCACCTACGCCGAGGAGGCGGGCGTCACGCTGAGGGACCGTCCGTCCCCGCTCTGGCAGCTGTTGGTGCTGTCGCTCCTGCTGTCGGCACGCATCGATGCCAGGATCGCCACGGCGTCGGCACGCGAGCTCTTCCGCGCCGGGTGGAGGACTCCGCAGCGCATGCGCGACAGCACCTGGCAGCAGCGCGTGGACGCCCTGGGGCGCGGCGGCTACCGCCGGTACGACGAGCGCACCGCGACGCAGCTCGCCGAGGCGGCGGACCTCGTCACGGACCGCTGGCGCGGGGACCTTCGACGTCTGCGGGACGCGGCGGACGGCGACGTCGATGCGATGGCGTCGTCGTTGCGGGAGGTGAAGGGCATCGGACCTGCGGGGGCGTCGATCTTCCTGCGCGAGGTCCAGGGCGTGTGGCCGAGCGTCGCTCCCTACGTCGACGACCTCGCGGCGCGCGGTGCCGAGCGCGCGGGCCTGCCGCACACCGGTCCGGGACTTGCGCGCCACGTGGGGTCGGAGGACCTGCCGCGGCTGGTCGCGGCGTGCGTGCGCGTGGCGCTGGAGCGCTGAGTCCTGGAGTTCCCAGTCCTGGAGCGCAGGTCAGAGACCGCGCGACAGGCCGCCGTCGACCGGCAGCATGACGCCGGTCAGGTAGCTCGACGCGGGCGAGAGTAGGAAGGCGGCAGCGCGGCCGAACTCCTCGGGCCGGCCGTAGCGACGCAGGGGGATGCCGGCGGAGGCGCGCTCGCGCGAGCCCTCCGCGTCGCCGGACAGCGCGTCGAGCTCCTGCACCCGCTCGGTGTCGACCCGGCCGGGCAGCAGGGCGTTGACCCGCACGTCACGTGGACCCAGCTCGTCGGAGAGGTCCTTCGCGGCCATGGCCAGCCCGGGGCGGAGGCCGTTGGAGATGCCCAGACCGGTGACGGGCATCTTGGCCGACGTCGACAGCACGAGCGCGATGGAGCCGCCGTGGCCTGGCTCGATCGCCTCGGCGACGGTGGTCGCGATGCGCAGGCCGCCGAGGAAGACGCTCTCGAAGGCGCCGCGCCACTCCTCGTCGGTCCGTCCCAGCACGGTGCCCGGAGGCGGACCGCCCACGCTCACCAGGGCGCCGTGCACCGCACCGAAGTGGTCCTGCGCGACGGCGACCAGCGCGGTGGCGGTGTCCTCGTGGGCGTTGTCGGCGGCGACGCCGACCGCTCCGCCGGGACCGGCCGAGCCCAGCTCCCGCACGGCGGCGTCGACCGACTGCTGCGAGCGGGAGGAGAGCACGACGTTCGCGCCCTCGGCCACGAGCACCTCCGCCGTGGCGCGACCCAGTCCGCGGGTTCCACCGGTGACGACGTACGTCCTGCCTGCCAGTCCGAGGTCCATGCCGCCAGCCTACGGCGGGCTCCGGTGACCGGCGTCGGACGCGCCACCTAGCCTGTCCGGATGAGCTTCCAGAGGTACGTGGCCCTCGGCGACTCCTTCACCGAGGGGGTCGGCGACCCCGACCCGACCCGCCCCAACGGTGTGCGCGGGTGGGCCGACCGGGTGGCCGAGGTGCTCGGCCGCCGTGCTGTCGACGGGGGGAGCGACGAGTTCGGCTACGTGAACCTCGCGATCCGCGGCCGCAAGCTGGCCGCCGTGCTCGACCAGCAGCTGGAACCCGCCGTGGCGGCCCGACCCGACCTCGTCTCGCTGTACGCGGGTGGCAACGACATCATGCGCCCGAAGGTCGACATCGACGCGCTCGTGTCGCGCTACGACGACGCGGTAGGGACGCTGACGCGCACGGGGGCGACGGTGGTGCTGTTCACCGCGTTCGACCCCGCAGGCTTTCCCATCTTCTCCGCCGGGCGCGGCCGCTTCGCGATCTACAACGAGCTGGTGCGCGAGGTGGCCGACCGGCACGGGACGCGGCTCGTCGACTTCTGGCGGATGCGCGAGTACCGCGACTCGCGGATGTGGGACGTCGATCGGCTGCACATGTCGTCAGCCGGTCACCAGCGGATGGCCATCGCGGTGCTCGACGAGCTGGGCGTCGCCCACGACCTCGAGCCGCTCGCCCTCGTGGACCCGCCGGTGCGGACGCCGCGGCAGGCCCGGGCCGACCACCTCGACTGGGCGCGCACGCACGCCGCGCCGTGGGTGAAGAGACGCCTCACGGGCACCTCCTCGGGCGACACCCTGTCGGCGCGCTACCCCGACCCCTCGCTTCTCGGAGCACCGTCGTCCGAGTGACGGCAGGCCTCGGGCGATGACGGACCGGGACGCGGTGACTCAGGAGTGGGCGGCGCGCTGCTCGTACGCGTCGCGGGCCTCCTCGTCGGCGTCGGCCAGCACGCCGTCGGTGCCGAGGGCCCGGCCCAGTGCGTCCTTCGCTCGTCGTGGGAGCAGGTTGGCGCCGTAGTAGATCGCCTTGGCGTGCCGCGGCACCCAGGTCTCGAAGCGCGGCTTCTGCGCCACCGCCACCACGGTGTCGGCGACCTCCTCGGGGCGGCACGGGCGCATGCCACGCGTCGCCTGGATGCCGGAGCCCAGTTCCGTAGCGACCACGGTGGGCAGGATCGCCGAGACGTCGACGCCCTGGGGTGCGAGCTCGGTGCGCATCGCCTCGGTGAAGCCGACGACCGCGTACTTGCTCGCGCTGTAGGTGGCGCCGTGCGGCAGGGCGATGCGGCCGACGCCGGACGCCACGTTGACCACGTGACCGCGACCTCGCGCGATCATCCCGGGCACGACGAGCTTGGTGCCGGTGATGACGCCGCGCAGGTTCACGTCGAGGATCCGGTCGGTGGCGTCGTCGGTCTCGTCCACGAGCGGCGAGATCGGCATGATGCCCGCGTTGTTGACGAGCACGTCCACCGGCCCGACCTCGGCCTCGGCGAAGGCGACGAACGCGGCGAAGGACGCGCGGTCGCTCACGTCGAGGCGATGGCCGACGGCGCCGCGACCGACGGAGCGCGCCGCCTTGTCGACCAGGTCGTCGTCGAGGTCGCCCAGGACCACGTGGGCCCCGGCCGCGGCGAACCGCTCGGCGGTGGCCAGGCCGATGCCGCGTGCGGCGCCGGTGACGAGGACGGTGCTGCCGGTCAGCTGGTGCGTGCGTGCCATGTCGCTCCTTGGGGGAGGGGTGAGAGGTGGACGGGCTGTCCGTCCTTCGGGAACGGGAGGGAGAGGTAGCTCAGCGGAGCCCGGTAGTCGGGCTCGACGCTCCAGCGGTGGTGCCGCAGCAGGTGCACGAGGATCGAGCTCACCTCGGCGCCGGCGAAGAACAGGCCGAGGCACTTGTGCACCCCGCCGCCGAACGGGTCCCACGCGTGCCGGTGGGCCTTGTCCTCGCGGCGGTGCTCGGCGAAGCGCTCGGGGTCGAAGCGCTCCGGGTCCGGCCACAGCTCGGGCAGGTGGTGCGACAGGTGCATCATCACGACGACGAGCCGGTCGGCCGGGATGCGTCGGCCGAGCACCTCGGTCTCCTTCACGGTGCGGCGGGCGACCACGGGGACGGGTGGGACCAGTCGCAGCGCCTCCTTCATCACCAGGGGGATGTCGACGAGCGTGTCGAGGTCGTCGAGGGTCGGGTGCTCCGGGAGGGCCATCGCCTCGGCTCGGCAGCGCTCCTGCCACTCGGGGTGCTGGCCGAGCAGCTGGACCATGGTCGAGCTCGTGATCGTGGACGTGTCGTGCGCGGCCATGAGCAGGAAGATCATGTGGTTGACGACGTCGTCGTCGCTGAACGTGCTGCCGTCCTCGTCGCGCAGGCGGCACAGCACCGAGAACAGGTCGGTGCCGTCACCGTCGCGGCGGCCGGGCAGGTGGCGGGCGAAGAAGTCCTCGAGCAGCCGACGTCCGCGCAACGCCCGGCCCCAGCGGGTGAACGGCACGTCCAGGCGTACGAGGGCGGTCGCGGCCTGGACGCAGTCGATGAAGGCGGCGTTGACGCGGTCGAGCTCGCCGGGGTCGGTCGGCTCCACGCCGCCCATGAACACCTCGGTGGCGACGTCGAGGGTGAGCGACTTGAGCGCCGGGTAGACCTGGACGTCGGGCCCGGGCTCCCAGGCGGCGATCGTCCGGCGGACCGGCTCCTGGAGGGCGGCGGTGTAGCCGGCGAGGTGGTCGCGCGTGAAGGCGGCCTGCATGATCCGTCGGTGGCGGTGGTGCTCCTCGAAGTCGAGCAGCATGAGCCCGCGGTCGAAGAACGGCCCGACCAGCCGCCCCCATCCCGGTCCGCTGGCGAACGCCTTGTCGGCGTTGCGAAACGCTGCCTCGCAGGCGTCGGGGCCGAGCAGCACGGTCCACCGGTCGCCGATGAAGTCCATCTCGCTGACGGGCCCGTAGCGGTCGTGCTGGTCGCGCATCATCGCGAGCGGGTCGCGCACGTAGCGCAGCGTCTGCCCGACCCACGGGAGCCCGCGTCGGTAGGGGGCGTCCACCGGCTGCGTCATGGGACCTCCAAGGTGACCTGCATCACGGGTCATCATGATTCAGGAAGGGCGTCCTGTCAATATCGACGTATGATGACGCCATGGCGGTGAAGGCAGGGGTCTACGGCGGGCGCACGCACGACGAGCGACGGCGGGAGCGGCGTGAGCGGCTGCTCGAGGCGGCCCTCGAGGTGTGGGGCACCGAGGCGGCCGGACCGGTGACCATGACCCGGGTGTGCACGACGGCCGGACTCTCCGAGCGCTACTTCTACGAGCAGTTCACGAACCTCGAGGCGGCGCTCACGGCGGTGCTCGAGTCGGTGGCCGAGGAGATCGCGACCGCCTCGGTCTCGGCGCTCGAGCAGGCCGAGGGCGACGCCGAGCAGCGGGTGCGCGCCGGTCTCGCGGCCTTCGTGCGCATCCTGACCGGCGACCCCCGCAAGGGCCGCGTGGCGATGATCGAGTCGGTCGCGCTGCCGGCGCTGCGGGCACGCCGCGCCGAGCTGCTGCGTGACTTCGTGGCGCTCACCGCCCAGGAGTCGCGGACGCTGCACGGACCCGGAGCCTGGACCGAGACCGAGGGCCGGCTGGCCGCGACGATGTTCATCGGCGGGATCGCCCAGCTGGTGACCGACTGGCTCGAGGGCGCCGTGGAGGCGCAGCCCGACGACATCGTCGACGCGGCGGTCCACCTCTTCGAGGCCACGGCGCACCGCTGAGGCCGCGCCAGTCACCCCGATCCGGGACGGAGGACGAGGGAGTCGTGCTGGACGGCGAGGCCCTGCGCGGGTTGTGCGGGAACTCACCGGACACGCGATCGATTGTGGATGGAGGGGTGCCGATCACTGAACGCGGCAGGAAACCTCGGCTTGGTTGTATGGGCTGCTGCTGTCGTCGATCTCGCCGTTCACGTCCACATCGACGTGATTCCGCCAGCTTGTCTGAGTTCGACTGTCGCAGGCGATTCGGGCATGTGTACGGTTGGCGCTTCCGCCGGACCCCGGCTTCAGAGTTTCGGTCTTGCTGCACTTCTTGAGACGCCAGGTGCGATCTGTGTACCACTCGTAAAGACAGTTCTTCACGCGTGCCTTGTCGTTGTTACAGGTGCCCCTGCTCCACCATCCGTGACCGGAAACGTCACCGCTCGAGTGGTGCGGGTTATCCCGACCACTTATTGGCTTGCAGCCAGCCGCGACGGCCTCGGCGCCAGCGGTGGCTGGCGTCGATCGACCTTTGCCGTCAGGGTTCGCCGGATCTTCGATCTGCTCGCCGTTCTCGTCCAGGTAGACCCCATCCGATGCCGGGTCTGCAGGAGCGATACCTGGTTCGGCGTCCGGCGCAGCGACAGACCCGATGTGTGCTACCTCTGACGAAACGAGTGCGTTGGCTGGAGTGGAGATAGTGAGAGCCAGCATCGCTGGTATGGCAACGTGCATCGCAAGTCTCTTCATCAGAAGATCCCCTTCGGACTGGATTGAAGGGATTACTGTGGCGAGGCCACGGAGGCTGGTCAAGAGCCGTAACGAGGAATCCGGTCGTTTGGATGCATCTCGCTCGTGGGGAGGTGACTCGCGAGCAGCCTGTCGCGACTCAAGTGATCGCAGGCGACGGCAGCCCAGTGCGGATCTACATCCGATGTGATGCACCACGATCGATCCTCCGGCCACGTGAACGCCGGCGGTCGGGTTTCGGTGAGGCCGATTGAAGCAGTCCACTGATGGAGGTCATCGAAAGTTCCCTGCGCCAGAACGTAGCTGCGCAATCCCGAGACGTCGACATTCGTTCGTCCTGGAAGCGGCATATCGGAGTAGCCGTCCCAGAGGCAGAAGGTGAGGCGTTGGTGAAGGCTTTGTCCGAGCAGGTTTGCCGCTTGTTCGACGAGCGAACCATCGCCAGGGCCGAAAACGTCGTCGACCGCGTCGGTTTCGGGCAGACCTTCCGTCGCCGGGTCCGGAAGGTACAGCAACCTCACGAGGCACTCGAACCCAGTTGGACCCAGAGTGATGAGTTCTTCCGGATTGCAAGGTGCGCGGAACAACCACGTTGCGAGCATCGGGTCGGTGTTGAAATCAAGAGTCATCAGATCTGTCCACCTCAGTCTTGTGGTTCTCATCGTACGGATGGTGCTCGGGACGGTGGCTAGGGCTATCCGCGAAGTAGCAACGCCAATCTCCTGCGCCGCGGCCGCGCTTATCCGCTACAACGTCCACGTCGGGAGAACCTGTCTCACTGCGAGGGTGCGCCTTCTTGTAGGGCTGCCGACTGTCGAGGATCGCGAGGCTCAGGTCGCGGACTGCCCTCGATCGCCTCCGCGTATTGGCGGGCCGTCTCATCGACTTGCTAGGTGAAAGGTCGGAAACATCCCCACCCATCGAGTGGGCACGTTCCAGAGAAGCGCCACTGACACTGTCTGGGAACCTCGCTCGAGGCGGCTGATCCTGGAGTGGACGGCCGAACGCTCGGCCAGGTCGACCTGGGTGTAACCCGCGGCGCGCCGAAGGGCTTGGCCGCGCACACGCGACGCCCGCAGCCGAAAGCCCGCTTCGACGTCATCTCTCCATTGCCGTCGTGGTGGTCAGGAGCGGGGTCGAACCGCTGACCTTCCGCTTTTCAGGCGGACGCTCTACCAACTGAGCTACCTGACCGTCGCCCGCGAACGGGCGACCGCCACCCTATCGCACCGGATCGGCGGAGCCGAAACCGGTTTGGGTGGGTTCAGCACGGGGGCCGGACGTCAGACGACGCGCACCGCGTCGTCGAACTCGATGCGGGGGAGGCGCTCCTGCCAGGCGTCCGGGCCGGGGTGGCCGAGGTTCACCACGAGCTGCGACCGCCAGCTCGTGCCGCCCAGGAAGTCGCGGTCGACGCCGCCGCGGTCGAAGCCCGCCATGGGCCCGGCGGCCAGGCCGGTCGCGCGCACCCCCATGAGGAAGTAGCCGATCTGCAGGGCCGCGTTGAACTCGGCCTGCTGGAAGCGCATGGCCTCGTCGGCGTCGTACATGTCGCGGGCGCCGGGGAACGGCGGGAAGAACTCCGGCAGGTGGTCGTGGAAGTCCGTGTCGGCCGCCAGGATCGCGACGAGCGGGGCCGTGGAGGTCTTGGCCTTGTTGCTGCCGCTCATGTGCTCGACGAGACGGGCGCGGGCGTCGGGGCTCTGCACGAGGACGATCCGCAGAGGCTGGTTGTTCATGGCCGTGGGGCCGAACTTGGTCAGCGCGTGGACGGCGCGGATCTCCTCGACCGACACGGGCTCGTCGGTGAAGGTGTTCGCCGTACGTGCCTCGCGGAACAACGTGTCGAGGGCCGTGTCGTCGAGGACGTACTCACTCGTGGTCGTGGAAGTCATGGAACGTTCAACCATCTCGCCTCCGGCGAGCATTCCGACTGTGATGCACCGGACACCCGGCCCGGACACGACGAAGGCCCGCGCCGTGTGGCGCGGGCCTTCGTCTCGTTCCTCTGCGACCCCGACCGGACTCGAACCGGCGACCTCCGCCGTGACAGGGCGGCGCGCTAACCAACTGCGCCACGGGGCCTTGCAGTGCGGCGTAACCGCGACGGTCACTCTATCCCATGGGGTCGGGCGACCACAAAACGGGGGCTCGCCTAGCACCGCGCGTCGACGCACGGCGGTGCGTCCGCATGGCGGGACCACTCCCGCGAACGGTCGCAGCGCGGTTCGATCGGCCCATGAAGCCTCGCCGTCGCCGCCACGCACTGCCCCTCGCCCAGCTGGTCGAGCGCGCGACGTGTGCGGCCGACGAGGTCCGCGCCGAGCTGCACTCGGTGCACGCCGACCCCGACGAGCGGTGGCACGTGCGCCTGCACCACGACGACGACGTCGACGTCTGGCTGATCTCCTGGACGCGGGAGCAGGGCACCCAGCTGCACGGGCACGGCGGGTCGAGCGGTGCCTTCACCGTCGTCTCCGGCGAGCTCGAGGAGACCGTCTGGGACCCCGCCGCCCGCGAGGCCGACGGCGCCACCCGTTCGCGCGGGGACGTGGTCGCCTTCGGCCCCGGGTACGTGCACGACGTGCGCAACGTCCTTCCCGGGACGGCGGTGAGCGTCCACGTCTACTCGCCTCCGCTGGAGCGGATGGACTTCTTCGACGTCGAGCCCGACGCAGACGGATCGGCTCGACTCGTCCGGCTCGCGCACGTCTGGACCGACGACCCGGAGGTCGAGGCGCCGGCACGGGACGCCCGGCAGGCCGCCTCGTGAGCGCGCTCGCGGCCGAGCCGCCCCGCAGGACGGCACGCTTCGCCTCGGTCGACGCGCTGCTGGCCGACGCCCGCAGCCGGTTGGTCCGGGTCAGTCCTCACCAGGCGGCACACCGCACGAGGGCGGGAGCCCGGCTCGTCGACATCCGCCCGCAGTGGCAGCGTGAGGTCGACGGTGTCGTGCCCGGCGCCCTCCACGTGGAGCGCAACCACCTCGAGTGGCGGCTGCACCCGGACTCCGGCGCCAACCTGTCCGAGGCCACGTGGGACACCGAGTGGATCGTGCTCTGCACCGAGGGCTACACGTCCTCCCTCGCCGCCGCGGCACTGCGATCGTTGGGCCTGGACGCCACCGACGTGGCCGGTGGGATCCAGGCGTGGCGCGCCGCCGGGCTGCCCGTCGACACGGTTCCGATTGCCGATGTCGGTGCAGCCGTGAAGACTGTCGTCCCATGATCGAGTACCGGTCCGTCGGCAAGACCTTCCCCGACGGGACCCAGGCCGTCGCCTCCTTCGACCTCACCATCCCCTCGCGCACGACGACCGTGTTCGTCGGCTCGTCGGGCTGTGGCAAGACCACGCTGCTGCGCATGGTCAACCGCATGGTCGACCCGAGTGCCGGACAGGTGCTCATCGACGACGTCGACGTCGCGACGTCCGAGCCGGTGCAGCTGCGCCGCAGCATCGGCTACGTCATGCAGCACGCCGGCCTCCTGCCGCACCGCAAGGTCGTCGACAACGTCGCGACGGTGCTGCGCCTCAACGGGGTCGACAAGAAGGCGGCGCGCGACCGTGCGCTGGAGGTGCTGCGCACCGTCGGTCTCGACGAGGCCCAGTCGCGCAAGTACCCGGGCCAGCTCTCCGGCGGGCAGCAGCAGCGCGTGGGCGTGGCGCGCGGGCTCGCGGCCGACCCCAACATCCTGCTCATGGACGAGCCGTTCGGCGCCGTCGACCCGATCGTGCGGGTGGAGCTCCAGGCCGAGCTGCAGCGTCTGCAGCGCGAGCTCGACAAGACCATCGTCTTCGTGACGCACGACGTCGAGGAGGCCTTCGCGCTCGGTGACCAGGTGGTGATCCTCAAGAAGGGCGGCGAGATCGCTCAGGTCGGGGCGCCTGCGGACATCCTCGCCGCTCCCGCTGACGACTTCGTCGCCAGCTTCGTGGGCCTGGACAAGGGCGGCCGCACCCTCCACGTGGAGGAGCGCGACGGCCGTCGGGTCGTGCTCGACGCCTCCGGCCGTCCTGCCGGCGTGCTGGAGGACTGAGCCGTGGAGTGGGCGTGGCAGAACCGTGACATGGTGCTCGAGCTCTTCTGGCAGCACACCTGGCTGAGCGTCGTGCCGATCGTCATCGGCTTCGCCCTGGCCTTGCCGATCGGCTGGTACGCCAGTCGCCACCCGCGTTTGCGCGGCACGTTGCTCGGCGCGGGCAGCGTGCTCTACACGATCCCCTCGCTCGCGGTGTTCGTCACGCTGCCGGGCATCATCGGGACCGGCTTCCTCGACCCGCTCAACGTGATCATCTCGCTCAGCATCTACGCCGTCGCGATCATGGTGCGCACCGCGGCCGACGCGTTCGAGTCCGTCTCGCCCGCGGTCCTCGACGCCGCCACGGCCACCGGCTACTCGTCGCGACAGCGCGGTCTCGGGGTCGAGCTGCCGCTGGCCGGACCGGTGCTGCTGGCCGGGCTGCGGGTCGTGAGCGTCTCCACGATCAGCCTGGTCAGCGTGGGTGCGCTCATCGGCGTCTCCAACCTCGGGTCGCTGTTCACCAGCGGCTTCCGGCGCGACTTCCTCACCGAGATCATGGTCGGTCTCGTGGGCATCGTGGTGCTGGCGCTGGTCATCGACGCCCTGTTGGTGCTCGCCGGTCGGGTGCTCATGCCGTGGGACCGTGGCAGCAACCGCCCGCAGGGCGGCTTCTGGCGGAGGCTCGCCAGCTCGCGAGCCGAGGCGCTGGCAGGAGGCAACGGATGAGCATCGTGACCGACGCCGCCTCCTGGCTGTCCGACGGTGCGAACTGGTCGGGCGAGGGAGGCATCCCCAACCGCGTCCTCGAGCACGTCGGCTACACCAGCCTCACGATCGCCGTGGCCGCCGCGGTCGCGGTGCCGCTGGGCCTGTACATCGGCCACACGGGCCGGCTGCGCGGCCTCGCCATCGGCGTCACCGGCGCCCTGCGTGCGCTGCCGACGCTCGGGGTGCTCACGATGTTCACCCTCCTGCTCGGCATCGGGCTCGGTGCGCCCACGCTGGCCCTGGTGATCCTCGCCGTGCCGCCGCTGCTGGCCGGTGTCTACTCCGGCGTCGAGTCCGTCGATCCCCAGACGGTCGACGCCGCGCGCGCCCAGGGCATGACGGAGTGGCAGATCCTCACCAAGGTCGAGGTCCCGCTGGGGCTGCCGCTCGTCGTCGGCGGGTTCCGCGCCGCGACGCTCCAGGTCGTGGCCACCGCCACGGTCGCGGCGTACGTGTCGCTCGGCGGTCTCGGCCGCTACATCTTCGACGGCCAGGCCGTGCGCGACTACCCGCAGATGGTCGGTGGCTCGGTCGTGGTCGTCGTGCTGGCGCTGCTGCTCGACGGACTGTTCGCCGCCGCCCAAGGCGCCGCGGCGCGCAACGCCCGGCCCAGCAGGGGTGCAGGCTCCTCGCACGACGACACGTCCGAGACGCCCGCCACCCAGACCTCCGGCACCCAGACCTCCACCACCCAGACTTCCACCACCTGAGCACGACCACCCCTAGGAGAGACATGTCCGTGCACAAGATCGGGATCGGCGCAGCGCTCGCGGCCGCCGCCCTCACCCTCACCGCGTGCGGCGGTGACCCCACGGAGGCCGGCGCGTCCGACTCCGACACCATCGTCGTCGGCTCGGCCGACTTCACCGAGGCCGAGATCGTCGCCGAGATCTACGCCCAGGCCCTCGAGGCCAAGGACGTCAAGGTCGAGAAGAAGCTGCGCATCGGTGCGCGGGAGGCCTACATCCCCGCGCTCGAGGGCGGCGAGATCGACCTCATCCCCGAGTACACCGGCAACCTGCTGCTCTACTTCGACAAGGACGCCACGGCCACCGAGTCCGGTGCGGTCGAGGACGCGCTCGACGACGCCCTGCCGGAGAAGCTCGAGACGCTCGAGCCCGCCCCGGCCGAGGACAAGGACTCCTACAACGTCACCCGGGAGCTCTCGGAGTCCGAGGGCATCACCTCGATCGGCGACCTCGCCAAGCTCGGCACCGTCAAGGTCGGCGCGAACCCCGAGTTCGAGACCCGGCCCTACGGCGTCCCCGGCCTGAAGAAGGTCTACGGCGCCGAGGACGTGGAGTTCACGCCCATCAGCGACGCCGGTGGACCGGCCACGATCAAGGCGCTCAAGGACGGTGACGTCGACGTCGCGAACATCTACTCGACGACGCCCTCGATCAAGGCCAACGACCTGGTGACCCTCGAGGACCCGAAGAACCTGATCGCGGCGCAGAACATCATCCCGCTGATCAACGACGCGAAGTCCAGCGACGTGGTCGAGGACGCGCTCGACGCGGTCTCGGCCGAGCTGACGACCGAGGACCTCATCGAGCTCAACGGTCGGGTCGACGGCGACGAGAAGGCCTCGGCCGCCACCGTCGCCAAGGAGTGGCTGGAGGAGAAGGGCCTCATCTGACCGATCGGACCCGCGTCGCGGCCCGGCACCCACGTGGGTGCCGGGCCGTGGTGCGTCCGGTCGGGGTCGCTCGGGCGCGCCGGAGGTGTGGCACCCTGTGACCCGTGCCACATGCTCAGGTCAACGGGATCTCGTTCCACTACACCGACTCCGGCGAGCCGTCGCCCGGTGCGCCGACGCTGGTGATGGGCCACGGTCTGCTGTTCAGCGGCTGGATGTTCCACCCGCAGGTGGCGGCGCTGAAGGATCGCTACCGCTGCATCACGGTGGACTGGCGGGGGCAGGGGGACACCCCGGCGGCAGCGGACCGCGCGGCCGACATGGACTCGCTCACGGGGGACCTGGTGGCGCTGCTGGACCACCTGGACCTCGACGCAGTCCACTACGCCGGTCTGTCGATGGGCGGGTTCGTGGGCATGCGGCTCGCGGCCCGGCACCCGGACCGGGTCCTTTCGCTCGTGCTGCTCGACACCAGCGCCGGCCCTGAAGACCCCGAGAAGGTCGCGCAGTACCGGACATTGGCGCGGGTCTACCGCTGGCTCGGCATGGGTCCGGTGCGCTCGAAGGTGGAGCCGATCATGTTCGGTCCGGACCTGCTGGGCTCGTCGCGGCGCGACGACGTCGTCGGCCCGTGGATGGCGAAGCTGGCCACGGTCGACCGCCGCGGGATGCGCGCGGCGATCCTCGGGGTGACCGACCGCGACCCGATCGCTCCGGAGCTGGACCGGATCGAGGCGCCGACCCTGGTGATCGTGGGGGAGGACGACGTGGCCACGCCGGTGGCGAAGGCCGAGGCGATCGTGGCCGGCATCGCCGGTGCGCGCCTCGAGGTCGTGCCGAGGGCGGGCCACTCGAGCACCATCGAGCAGCCCGAGGCCGTGACGGCTTTGATGGAGTCGTTCCTGGCCCAGCACGGCTGAACCTGCGTCAGCCGGCTCGTGCGATGCGGATGTGCCTGCCGGTGCGGTGGGTGCGCAGGGTGCGGCCGATCTCGTGGGTGGTGGGGTCGATGGTGAAGTAGCCTTGGTGCACGAGTGCGTGGCATCTCGGGCAGAGTCCGATGAGGTTCTTGAGGTCGGTGGTGCCGCCGTGGGACCAGTACTGGACGTGGTGGATGTGGACGATGGGTCCCCAGCAGCCGAGTCCGCCACAGCGGCCGCTTTGTCGTGCGACGACGGCCTTGCGCTGCGCCGGTGTGGCCAGACGTGCGGTGCGGCCGACGTCGAGCACTGAGTGCTTGCCGGCGGTCAGGATGGGAGTCAAGGCGCTGTCGCAGAGCATCTGTTGGAGCTGGGCCGGGCCGATGGTGCCGAAGCCGGCGAGGTCGGCGGTCGTGGTCTCTGCGTCCTGGGCCAGGTCGGCGAGGTCGACGGTCAGTGAGACGTGGGGGCGTACGCCCTTGTCCTGGGGGAGTCCGGACTCGAGCACCGAGGTGAGGAGCTGGTCGAGGGCGGTGACGCGTCGTTCGTTGACGGGTCGGTCGTCCTCGGCGCAGGTCGGTGCGGAGAGCGAGTCGAGAACGGTCTTGAACTTCGTGCCGGTGTCGAACGGGAGGAAGCCGGTCACATGGAATCCCTCGCCGACGGCGGAGAGCTTGATGTCGTGCTTGGCCATGCCCTTGATCCAGGCCTCGTCGAGGTCGTCGGGATGGGTGGCGTCGCGCAGCTTCTTGACGGCCCTGCGGATCTGGGCGGGCTCGGCGCGTTCAGCCAGGTGCAGCAAGGCATCCATGCAGGTCTCGACCGCGGCAGGGTCGATGTGCCGGGCGGCGTAGGTGAACGCATCGACATGGTCCAGCGAGACGGCTCCGGCGGTGGCCAGGTCGGCCAGCTCGGGCATGTCGGTCAGCGTCCGGGCCGACCTGGTGAGCTGGGATGCGTCCTTGGCGTCGAGGTGCAGCTGGTCGCGCAGCCAGTTCTTTACGCTCGAGCAGCCTTCGGCCTCGTGGTCACCGTGCTCGGCCATCTCGGCCACAAGATCGACCTTCGCCGCATCGATCGCGTTCTGCACGACCTGCAGCACCCGCAGCGCATCGGTGGTCGTGGGGTGCTCACGCAACGCACGCGCAGCAGTGGTGAGCTGCTCGGCGACGTGCTGCGCGGTCATGAGCTCACACTACCGAACACATGAGCGATACTACAGAGTCGAAAGTCCCGATAACCACTGCGATTCCAGGATTCTTTCTTTGCGCGATATCTTCTACGCGTGCGGCATCGAGCCCATCATTGAGCCTCGGCCACGACGGTCCAGGGCTGCCGCGGGAGTGACGCGGGATCGAAGGAGGCGAGCAGGTCGGACGGGGTGTCACCGCTCAGCCCCAGCGACGCGGTGATCATGGTCCAGGCCTGGTCGCGGCCGAGCTCGCGCAGGGTGACCGCCCCGTCGCGCTTGGCCAGGCGGACGCCCCGGGTGTTCACGGCGAGCGGCACGTGCGCGTAGGTCGGCTGGGGATGTCCGAGCAGCGAGGCGAGGTAGGCCTGTCGTGGCGCCGACGTCAGCAGGTCGTCGCCGCGCACCACCTGGTTGACGTCCTGCGCCGCGTCGTCGACGACGACGGCCAGGTTGTAGGCCGGCACGCCGTCGTTGCGGCGCAGGACGAAGTCGTCCACGGCACCCTCGACGTCGCCGTGCAGCTCGTCCCGGACGGTCCACGTGGACGTCGTGGAGCGGAGCCTCAGGGCGGCGGGGCGGTCCGTCGCGCGTGCCGTGCGTTCGTCGTCGGTCAGGTCGCGGCAGGTCCCCGGGTAGGCGCCGGGCGGCAGGTGGGGTGCGCTTGGCGCGTCCTGCACCTCGCGACGGGTGCAGAAGCACGGATAGGTCAGGCCCGCCGACTCGAGGGTGTCGATGGCGGCGTCGACGACGTCGCGACGTTCGCTCTGGCGCACGGCGGGTCCGTCCCAGTCGATCCCGAGGGTGCGCAGGTCGGCCAGCTGCTGCTCCTCGGACCCGGCGCGGACGCGGTCGAGGTCCTCGACGCGCATCAGGAAGCTGCGCCCCGTGGAGCGGGCGAACAACCAGGCGAGGAGCGCGGTGCGGAGGTTACCGACGTGCAGGTCGCCGGACGGCGAGGGAGCGAAGCGTCCGGCGGGCATCGTCCGAGTATGTCGGACGGGTCTCGAGGTGTCGCACGACGATGGTCACGAGCTGGTGGGCCCCGAGCAGGAAGACGGCGCCGATGGCGAGGGTGAGGACGAGGCTGAGGAAGGTGAGGAGGACGGCGACCATGAGGTCATCGTAGGTCGAGAACTACACGCTTCCAACTCGAGTTTGCGCAGGTCAGGGCATATTCCTGGAAAAGAGACCCAAAGGTGATGGAGATCACACGAAGGCGCCTCGAGTGAGGGGAGATCTGGTACCCCCTACGGGATTCGAACCCGCGCTACCGCCTTGAAAGGGCGGCGTCCTAGGCCGCTAGACGAAGGGGGCGCGGCCGCCCCAGCATACGGGGCCACGCAGGCCGGTGGGACGCGCCCGCCACGACGCCCGGTCCGCCCCGACGGGCCTGGGGCGCTCGGGCAGGATGGACCCGTGGTGGAGATGAGCGAGGACCGGTTCGCCGAGCTGGTCGAGGCCGCGTTCGCGCAGGTGCCTCCCGAGCTGACGGCGATGCTCGACAACGTGGTGCTGTTCGTCGAGGACGACGCCCCGCCGGAGGACCCGGACCTGCTGGGGCTCTACGACGGCGTGGCGCTCACCGAGCGTGACACCGCCTACGGGGGAGTGCTGCCCGACCGCATCACGATCTACCGCAACCCCACGCTCGCGATCTGCGACACCGAGGAGGACGTCGTCCGCGAGGTCGGCATCACCGTGGTGCACGAGATCGCGCACCACTTCGGCATCGACGACGCCCGGCTGCACGAGCTCGGCTATGCCTAGCCGGGTTCGCCTCGCGAGCGAGCGCTACGTCACCGAGGGCGAGGGTGTGCGAACCCTTCACTCGTTCTCCTACGGCGCGCACTACGACCCCGACAACGTGGGGTTCGGTCCTCTCGTGGCGATCAACGAGGAACAGGTCGCGCCGGGTGGCGGGTACGACGCCCATCGTCACGCCGACGTCGAGATCGTCACCTGGGTCCTCGAGGGCGAGCTCGCGCACCGCGACACGACCGGCCACGCCGGCACGATCGAGCCGGGCGTCGCCCAGCGGCTGAGCGCGGGCGAGGGTGCCGAGCACGCCGAGCTGAACGCCTCGTCGACCGAGCCGCTGAGGTTCGTGCAGATGATGCTGCGCTCGCGCCACGACGCCGCCCCGCAGTACGCGTCCGCCTCCGTGCCGCAGGGGCCCGGCCTCCACCCGGCCGTGCGCGTCCACGCCGACGCCGAGCTGGCGGTGGCCCGCCCGCGGGCCGACGAGCCCCTGGAGGTCCTCGGTGCCGCGAAGGTCCTCGTCCACGTCACGCGCGGCGAGGTGGTGGTCGACGGAGTCCGTCTCGGGCCTGGCGACGAGCTCCGCGCGACCGACGTCGAACGCCTGCTCGTCGAGGGCGAGGGCGAGGCGCTGGTGTGGCGGCTTCCCGATCCCCGCTGAGGCGGCGGAGGACGCGCGACCCAGGGTCGTTGACGGCTGCAACCATCCCGGGTGGAGGTCGGCCCTCCCGCCGTCCTAGTCTGGGCGGGTGAAGGGTTGGAGCGAGCACCAGCGGGCGGTCGACAGGCTGCTCGCCTCCTACGCCGCGATCCCGCCCGGAGCGCCGGTACGTCTCGCCAAGCGCACGTCCAACCTCTTCCGCCCGCGCGCCGACCCGGGGGTCCCCGGCCTCGACGTCGACGGCCTCGACGGTGTCGTCGCCCTCGACGTGGGCGAGCGCACGGCCGACGTCCAGGGCATGTGCACCTACGAGGACCTGGTCGACGCCACCCTCCCGCACGGTCTGATCCCCTACGTGGTCCCGCAGCTGCGCACCATCACGCTCGGTGGCGCCGTGACGGGCCTCGGCATCGAGTCGACGTCGTTCCGCAACGGCCTCCCGCACGAGTCGGTCCTCGAGATGGACGTGCTCACCGGCGCGGGAGAGATCGTCACCTGCAAGCCCGGCGACGCACTCTTCGACGCCTTCCCGAACTCCTACGGCAGCCTCGGCTACGCCACGCGCCTGCGCATCCGCCTCGAGGCCGTGCCGCCCTACGTCGCGCTGCGCCACGTCCGCCTCGACGACGCCGCCGTCGCCGCGACGATGCTGGGCGAGGTCGCCGAGTCCGGTACCTGGCACGGCGAGCCGGTCCACGGGCTCGACGCCACCGCCTTCGCGCCCGACGAGGTGTACGTGACGCTGGCCCGGTTCACCGACGAGCCCGGTCCGACGTCGGACTACACCGGCCAGGACGTGTTCTACCGCTCGCTCCAGCGCCGCGAGACCGACCGCCTCACGATGTACGACTACCTGTGGCGCTGGGACACCGACTGGTTCTGGTGCTCGGCCGCCTTCGGCGCCCAGAACCCGTGGGTGCGACGCGTCTGGCCCCGACGCTGGCGACGCTCCGACGTCTACCACCGGATCATCGCGCTCGACGCGAAGGTCGGCGTCAGTCGGCTGCTCGACCGCGTGAAGAAGGTCCCCGGCCGCGAGAAGGTCATCCAGGACGTCGAGGTCCCGGTGGCCGCGGTCCCGGAGTTCCTCTCCTGGTTCGACGCCGAGGTCGGCATGCGGCCGGTGTGGCTGTGCCCGTTGCGCACCACCCGCTCCTGGCCCGGCTACCCGCTGCGGCCGGGCGAGACGTACGTGAACCTGGGCTTCTGGGGCACGGTCGTCGTCCCGGCCGGCTCGCCCGAGGGCCTGGTGAACCGGCGCGTCGAGGAGCACGTGCACACCCTCGGTGGCCACAAGTCGCTGTACTCCGAGGCTTTCTACGACGAGGCCACCTTCGCCGACCTCTACGGCACCGCGGCGCTCGACGCCGTGCGCGCCGAGCACGACCCCCAGGGGCGACTCAGCTCCTTGTACGAGAAAGCCGTGAGGAACTCATGAGCATCATCACGCGGGACACCGACACCCTCACCATCGCCGGCGCCGTCGAGCGCCTCATGCGCGACGGCATGCCCTTCCGGTTCGAGGCCTACGACGGCAGCAGCGCCGGGCCCGAGGACGCCGACATCACCGTCCGCCTGCGCACCGAGCGCGGACTGGCCTACCTGATGACCGCTCCCGGGGACCTCGGCTTCGGCCGGGCCTTCGTGGCCGGCGACCTCGAGATCGAGGGCGTGTCGCTGGCCAACCCCTACGACCTGATGACCCTGGTCCAGAGCCGCCTGCGGCTGAAGGTGCCCGGTCCGGCCGAGCTTTTGCAGATCGTCCGCAGCCTCGGTCTGTCGAACCTCAAGCCGCCGCCGCCTCCCCCGGAGGAGCACCTGCCGCGCTGGCGCCGGGTCGTGGAGGGGATGCGGCACAGCAAGGCGCGGGACGCCGAGGCGATCCATCACCACTACGACGTGTCCAACCGGTTCTACGAGCTGGTGCTCGGCCCGTCCATGACCTACACCTGTGCCGTCTTCCCCACCGAGGACGCCACGCTCGAGCAGGCCCAGCGCGAGAAGTACGACCTGGTGTGCCGCAAGCTCGGGCTCGGGCCGGGCGACCGGCTCCTCGACGTCGGCTGCGGCTGGGGCGGCATGGTGCGCCACGCCGCCGAGCACTACGGCGTGAAGGCCCTCGGCGTCACGCTCAGCGAGCAGCAGGCGCAGTGGGCGCAGCAGGCGATCAAGGACCAGGGTCTGGACCACCTCGCCGAGGTGCGGTTCAGCGACTACCGCGACGTGGGCGAGGGCGACTTCGACGCCGTCTCGTCCATCGGCCTGATGGAGCACATCGGGGTGCGCAACTACCCCGACTACTTCACGTTCCTCCAGGGCAAGCTGAGGGTCGGCGGCCGCATGCTCAACCACTGCATCACCCGGCGCGACGGGTCGCTGTCGCCGAAGGCGGGCGCGTTCATCGACCGCTACGTCTTCCCCGACGGCGAGCTGGCCCCGGTCGGGACGATCGTGACGGCCATGCACGACCACGGGCTCGAGGTCCGCCACGTCGAGGACATCCGCGAGCACTACGCCCTCACCCTGCAGGGCTGGTCGCAGAACCTCGAGGAGCACTGGGACGAGGCACTCGGCGAGGTCAGCCTCGGCATCGCCAAGGTGTGGGGCCTCTACATGGCCGGCTCGCGTCTCGCCTTCGAGCGCAACGAGATCGGCCTGCACCAGGTGCTGGGCGTGAAGGTCGGTCCCGACGGCGACGCGCACATGCCGCTGCGGCCCACCTGGGGCAGCTGAGCCTCAGAGCCGGCTGACGTTCTCGCCGTCGGCAACGCCCCGGGTGTCGAAGAGACGCTGGGCGGTGGCGCCGAGGTGCTCGACATCGAGGTCACGGTGGTTCTGCAGCAGAACACTGACATCGCTCGAGCTCAGCGCCTCGTCGAGGTCCGCGGCCCGATCGACCTCGGTGCCACCCGGGCGCCAGCTCTCCACGTACGGATCGAAGTAGCGCAGCGTCGCGCCCTTGGCGCGCAGCAGCTCGGCCAGCGGCGTGGCCGGCGACTCGCGCTGGTCGGCGATGTTGGGCTTGTAGGTGACGCCGATCAGGAGGACCGTCGAGCCGCGGAGGGCCTTCCTGTCCTCGTTGAGGAGCTCGGTGATGCGATCCACGACGTAGCGCGGCATGCCGAGGTTGATGGTCTGCGCGAGCTCGACGAACTGGAACGGGTAGCCGAGGTCGGTACGCACCTTGTAGGACAGGTAGTTCGGATCGATCGGGATGCAGTGACCGCCGACGCCGGGCCCGGGGTAGAAGGCCTGGAACCCGAATGGCTTGGTCGCCGCCGCCCGGATGACGTCCCAGAGGTCGATGTCCATCTCGTGGCAGAACCGCGCCATCTCGTTGACCAGCGCGATGTTGATGTGGCGGTACGTGTTCTCGAGGAGCTTCGTGGTCTCGGCTTCCCGCGTGCCCTTGCTGGGGACCACGGTGTCGATGAAGCGCTCGTAGAGCGCCACGGCGCGCTCGGTGCAGGCAGGGGTGAAGCCGCCAACGACCTTCGGCGTGTTCTGGATGCCGTACGTCGGGTTGCCCGGGTCGACCCGCTCGGGGCTGAACGCGAGGTGGAAGTCCTCGCCGGCAACGAGGCCTGCTGTCTCCAGGATCGGGCGGACGACGTCCTCGGTGGTGCCGGGGTACGTCGTGGACTCGAGCACGACGAGCTGCCCGGGACGCAGATTGCGCGCGATGGCTCCGGTGGCACCTGTCACGGCGCCGAGGTCGGGCTCGCCGCTCTCGGACAATGGGGTGGGCACGCAGATGACCACGGCGGACGCCTCGGACAGGGAGGCCTCGTCGGTCGTCGCGCGGAAGCCGAGGGAGAGCATCTCCTCCACGTCGGCATCGCTGAGGTCGTCGATGTGGCTGGTGCCCGCGTTCAGCGATTCGACGAGCTGCGCGGCAACGTCGAAGCCGACCACGCTCAGTCCCGAGCGGGACGCCTGCTGCGCGAGCGGGAGGCCGACGTAGCCGAGGCCGATGATGGTCAGGTCGTGACTCACAGGGTTCCCTTCGAGAGTTGAACTGCCACAGCCTAACGGACTCTCAGCGCTGCCCGAACGAGCCGTTGCCCACCGCCGAGAGCGCCCGCTCGAGCTGCTCGCGGGCGCTGCGGACGAACGTGACCGTGAGGTGGGTTCCTTGGCGGTACACCAGGACGTCACCGATGACGGCGGGGCAACGCCGGCCGTCGGGGCAGACGACGTCGGTGAGGTCGATGACCCCTACGCCGGCCCGCGCGGCGGCCTCCTGCTGCGCCGGTGCTCCCGAGCCTCTCCGTCCCTCGTCGAGGTCGAAGGTGCACGACTGCAGGTCGTCGACGTTCTCCGCCACGCACTCGTAGACCGGGATGGTGGAGGGTCGAGGGTTGTCCAGCAGCACGGCCACGGGAATGCCGCGATCGGTGAGACGGCCCCAGATCGAGGTCAGGCCGTCCGCCATGGCGTCCTGCGAGGCCTGCGTCGAGGCGACGTCGGCGAGTGCCGTGTTGCGTCCGCCCGAGGTGAGGACGAGGTCGGGGTCGAGGTCCTCGATCGTGCGCAACGCCCTTTGGCCCCAGGTGCGGCACGAGCGATCGGCGCTGCCGCCGGTGGAGAGGTAGGAGTCGGTGAACGTGCAGGCGGACTTCGTGATCTGCAGCAGACGCCACCCCTCGTCGGAGGCGATGTCGGCGAGCACGGGCTGCCACTGGCCGATCTTGGAGTCGCCCACGATGACGACTGTCCGGTCGGCGTCGGTGTCGCCCCAGGCGCACACCTCGACGTCGTCGTCGTCTGCCGCGACCTGGCACTCGGGCTTCTCGTCGTAGAAGGCGGGCCGGTCGTCGCTCGCGTCCTGCGGCAGCGGTCGTACCCGGTCGAGGCGGCGCTGGTCTGCGGGGTCGGTGGCGTCGGCGGACGAGTCGAGGAGGGCGCGGGCACCTTGCGCCTGCTGCGGCGTGGCCCGCTCCAAGCCGGACACGCCCGGTGCCAGCACCAGGACGAGACCCAGGGCGACACCGACGCTGGTGAGCACGGCACCCAGCTGCAACGACCGCACGTCGGGCTTGAAGCGCACTCCGAAGCGGATGGGGTTCTCGACGTATCGCAGGCTCAGCCAGGCCGGAACGACGCTGAGGAGCGTGAGGACGACGCCGTGCCGGATTCTGAAGTCGTCGATCAACGCCTCGCCGGCCACCAGCACCGGCCAGTGCCACAGGTAGAGGGAGTAGGAGAGTCCGCCGAGCCACACCAGCGGCTTCAGGCTCAGCAGTGTGCCGGGGCCGCCCCTGGTGGGCACCACGCCGCTCGCGAGCATCGCGGCGGTGCCCAGCACCGGGACCAGGGTCGCCACGCCCGGCCACGTGGTGCTGCCGTCGAACGCCAGCGCCGCGCACCCGACCGCGAGCAGGCCCATCCAGCCCAGTGCAGCCCTCGCGACTGCCGGCACCCGGTGCACCTGAGGAGCGGCCAGGGCGAGGAGGCCGCCGACGGCCAGCTCCCAGGCGCGCGTGGTGGAGACGAAGAACGCCGGGGCCGGATCGGTCCGCGACAGGTGCACGGCCCAGGCGAACGAGGCCAGCGCCACGAGCGCCAGCACGAGGAAGGCTCCGCGCAGCACCCGCTTTCGCGCGAGCAGAGCCACGAGGAGCAGCAGGACGGGCCACACCAGGTAGAACTGCTCCTCCACGGCCAGCGACCAGAAGTGCTGGACCGGGGACGCGCCGACGTCCTCCGCGAGGTAGTCGACCGAGCGGTCTGCCAGGCGCCAGTTCACGACGTAGAGGGCCGCCGACACGATGTCGCCACCGAACGCGCCTCGCTGGGTGAGCGGGAGCGCGAACCAGGTGACGGCCGTCGAGAAGAGTAGAACCAGCGCGCTCGCGGGAAGCAGGCGACGAGCCCGGCGGGCCCAGAATCGACCGAGCCGGACCCGACCACTGCGGCTGAGCTCTCGGGCGAGCAGGCCTGTGATGAGGAACCCGGAGAGCACGAAGAAGACGTCGACACCGACGAAGCCGCCGGCGAACCACGGCAGGCCGGCGTGGAACGCCAGGACCGTGCCGATCGCGATCGCGCGCATGCCCTCGACGTCGAGGCGCTGCTGGTGCGTCTCCTCCACGGGACCCTGCGTGGCGGGCTGGTCTGACACGGTCGACGTCCTCGTCCTCGGGTTCGGGCCGTCACGAAGCGTACCCAACGGCTCGCGAGGCTCCACCACGTCGGACCTGGGGTCGGCGTGTTCGCCGCCCGGCAGGTGGACGGTAGACTCGAGACCGGTCCCGCGCCCGCCACTGGAAGGTCCCCCGTGCCCCTCGCCGTGCGATCGTCGCTCGTCCGTGCCCGTCTCGCCAGGCCCGTCGCCCGGGTGCTGGACGGCACCCAAGGTCCCGACGCCGTCGTCGCCGCGGCTGGGCGTGGTCCGCGAGCCCGCCGCGCCGTGCTCACGGAGCTGAGACGCCGGGTCCTCGCCGAACCCGCGCTCGAGGCGCTTCGTCGAGCGGAGCCGGTCCTTCACCAGGTGGGAGGTGGCGAGGCGGTGCTGCGCGAGCTGCGCACCGCGGTGGCAGACGCGCACCCACGTCTCGCCTACCCGCTCGCCGAGCACCTCCGTGGTCTGCTCGACACCGATCGCACGATCGTGACGGCCGAGATCCTCGAGCGACTCAAGGCGCGAGACGACTTCACCGGCACGTCCCTCGACCCCGTGATCGAGGGCGTGCTGCTCCCCGTCAAGCGCGAGATCGTGCTCGCCATGATGCCGTGGCTGCGTGACCACGCCGCGCACCAGGGCGACATCGACGTCGCGCGCCTCCTGGCCGTGGTCGAGCACCTCACCGACGAGTCCCTCGATCCCCTCGATGTCCTCGTCGGTGTCCAGGACGACGCCGATGCCCTGCTGCTGCTGCGCATCGCCATCGCGGTCCACAGCGCCGAGGTGGTCCAGTCGCTCCTGCGCTCACGCGGAGCGGACGGGCTGCGGCCCCGTCAGCTCTCGCGTGCCGCGGCGCTCCTCTGGCGGCTCGGCGACGTCGAGCTCGCCGTCGACTGCGCACAACAGCTCGTCGACGACACCGGGAACATCGGCAAACGCGCCCGCCTCATCGTGGCAGAGCGGGACTCGTTCGCGATGATGGACACCGACTGGCGTCCTCCTGCGGCCGCGCCCCGCAGTGCGACCGCGACGCCGCGCAAGGTCGTGCACGCCATCCAGAATTCCCTACCGCACCGTGTGACGGGCTCGGCCAACCGCACTCACGGCCTGCTGTCGGGCCTGGTGAGGCACGGCTACGAGATCGATGCGCTCACGCCTCCCGGGTTCCCGTTGAACGACGTCACGTCCGGCGCTCGAGCCGAGCTCGCCGCCCAGCACGAGATCGATGGTGTGCGCTACCACCACCTTCTCGAGCACGACGAGGCCATGCCCGTCTACCCGCTGCAGGACTACATCACGTCGTACTCGTCGAGCCTGCGCGACCTCGCGGAGCGCCGCGGTGCGTCGCTCATCCATTCGGCGAGCAACGCCTACAACGCGCTTGCTGCCTCAGTGGCGGCGCGTTCGCTCGGACTCCCGCACATCTACGAGGTCCGAGGACTCAACGAGGAGGGGCGGCGCTCGCTCATCCCGGAGTACGAGTTCACGCCGCAGTACCGCTTCGCCAAGCACATCGAGACCTTGGCCGCGCAGGAGGCCGACCACGTCATCGCCATTACCGAGGGTCTGCGTGACACGCTCGTCGAGCGAGGGATTCCCGCGGACAAGATCGAGGTCGTGCCCAACGGTGTCGACACGTCACGGTTCTCGCCCCTGGAGCGTGACCCCGACCTCGAGGCCCGCTACGGGCTCGAGGGGAAGACGGTGATCGGCTACATCGGCTCGCTCAACTGGTACGAGGGGCTGCCGCTCCTGCTGGAGGCAGTCAGTCGCATCCGCGACGACCACCCGGACCTGAGGGTCATGATCGTCGGTGGCGGTAGCGAGGCCTCACGACTCGAGGAGGCGCGATCCGAGCTCGGTCTGGAGGACATCGTCCTGCTCCTCGGCAAGATCCCGTTCGACCAGGTCGAGGCGCACTACTCCTTGGTCGACATCGCGCCGATCACGCGGCTGTCCTCTCCGGTGACGGAGATCGTCTCGCCCCTGAAGCCCTTCGAGGCGCTGGCGATGGGCAAGCCGCTCGTCACGTCCGACGTGGCCGTGCTGAAGGAGTTCGTGAACGGCACGAACGGGCTGCTGTTCCGCAAGGACGACGTGGAGTCCCTCGCCGAGGTCCTTGATCGTGTGGCGGGTGACGCGGCTCTGCGCGCCTCGCTCGCCGAGGAGGGTCGCCGCTGGGTGATCGCGAACCGCGACTGGGACGTCCTCTCCGGACGGGTCACGGCACTGTACGAACGTCTCGGCGCGAGCTGAGGCCGCTCCTCTCAGCGGTCGCGAAGCCAGCCGTCGATCACGCGCGCGATGCGCTCGCCGGCCCGGCCGTCCCAGAGCGGCGGCGTGCCGCGGTCCTCGTCGCCCCCGGCGAGGACCCGCTCGAGCGCCGGGACCACCGTGTCGAGCGTGACAAGCTCGTTGGTGCCGTGCGTGATGGTCACGGGTCGCTCGGTGTTGGGACGCAGAGTGAGGCACGGGACGCCCAGGATCGTCGTCTCCTCCTGGACGCCGCCGGAGTCGGTGACCACGGCGCGAGCGCCACGGACGAGGCTCATGAACTCCACGTAGCCGAGTGGGTCCGTGATCGTGACGTTCGGGTGCTCGTCGAGGCCGGCAGCCACGAGACGGGCGCGACCTCGGGGGTGCAGGGGGATGAAGAGGGCAAGTCGATCGGCCACCTGGTGGAGTCGCTCCACGATGATGCTGACCAGGTCCGGATCGTCGACGTTGGCCGGACGGTGCAGCGTCGCCACCGCGTAGTCGGACTCGATGCTCCACTCGGTGCGGGCGGCATCGGCGTCGAAGGCCTCGAGGTTGGCGAGCAGGGTGTCGATCATCGGGTTGCCCACCAGGTGGACGCGCCCGGCGTCCACCCCCTCGGTGCCCAGGTGGGAGTTCGCGTCGGGGCTGGTGGTGAAGAGCAGGTCGGCGAGAGCGTCGGTGACGACCCGGTTGACCTCCTCGGGCATGGTGCGGTCGAAGCTGCGCAGGCCGGCTTCGACGTGCGCGACGGGCAGGTGGAGCTTCGCGGCCACGAGCGAGGCCGCGACCGTCGAGTTGACGTCGCCGTAGACCACGACGAGACGCGGCTGCCGCTCCAGGAAGAGCTGCTCGAGCGCCACCATCACCTTGGCCGTCTGCTCGGCGTGGCTCCCGGACCCGACACCGAGGTTGACGTCGGGCTGGGGCAGGGACAGCTGGCGGAAGAAGACGTCGGACATCGCGTCGTCGTAGTGCTGTCCGGTGTGCACGAGGAGCTGCGGGACGCCGCGCCGCGCGAGTGCCGCGATGACCGGCGCGGCCTTCGGGAAGTTCGGGCGCGCGCCGGTGATGTGGACGACAGGTGACGTGGTCACGGGGTGCTGCTCCTCGTTCGGGGACCGGGTGCTGCCACCCTAACGAGTGACACGCGGGCCCCCGCGCCGCTCCCTGTAGCGTGGCGGTGCCCGTGTCGGTGCCCGCCGAGGAGGAACAGGTGCACGAGGACGTCTCTGCGGTCGATGCTCGAGTGCTCGCCCAGCTCGCACGCACCACCTCGCCGGGTGCGCTGGCCCGCGCTGCGCTGCGCCGTGACCTCGTCGGCGCCGATGCCGTCCTCGAGGTGCTCGGCGACGACCCTGACGCGCTTGTCAACCGGGCACTCCTGGCCTTCGGCGGGGTCTCGGCCGACCTCCGGGCCGGCCTCGAGCTCTTCGTCCGTGCCTTGGCCGCCCCTGGTGCGGGTGCGGGCATCGAGCACCTCGACCTCGCCCTGCAGGCGGCTGTCGTGCTCGGCGACGACACCCGGGCACGCGTGCTCCTGGCCGAATCGGGAGTGGACCCGTGGGTGGCATGGGCTGCCGAGGTCGACCTGACCGCCGGGCACGACGGGTGGCTCGAGCGGCTTAGCTCTCCCTTCGTCGACGCCGGTCTGGAGCCGGTGGGGGTCGCAGCGGGTGACGGATCGCCCTTCGACCGACTGACGTCCGTCGTTCCCGACGTCGTGGAGGACGGCCCGTTGGTCAGCGTGGTCGTGTCGGTGTTCCGCCCCGGCCCGAGCTTCGAGCCAGCGGTCCAGTCGCTGCTGGCCCAGACCTGGCGTCCCCTCGAGGTGCTGCTCGTCGACGACGCCAACGACCCGGCCGACGCCGCGCGCATCCTCGATCTCGCCGCCACCGACGACCGCATCCGCATCCTGCGGCAGGACGTCAATGGCGGCACCTACCGGGGCCGAAACCGCGCGCTGCGGGAGGCGAGGGGGGAGTTCTTCGGCTTCCAGGACGCCGATGACTGGATGCACCCGCGTCGCCTGGAGCGTCAGGTCCGTGAGCTCGAGGCGCACGAGCACCTCGTGGCCGTCTCCTCACGCGCCGTGCGCTTGCACGAGGACCTGCGGATCACCAGGGTGGGCGCGCCGCCCTTCACTCTCAACCTGCCGTCGTTGCTCGTGCGCCGAGAGCCGGTCCTGCGCCGTCTTGGCGGCTTCGACCCGGTCCGGAAGGCCGCCGACCTGGAGTTCGTCCGTCGGCTGGAGACCGTCTTCGGGTCCGAGGCAGCCCGGACGCTCGAGGAGCCGCTCACGCTCTACCAGCTGAGCCACGGCTCGCTCTCGCGAGCGGACTTCCGGTTGTCGTGGCACCACCCCTCGCGCCACGCCTACCACAGCGGCTTCTCGCGTTGGCACCGTCGATCATCGGCGCGCGACCTGCGGCTGAACCCCGACGGTCCGCGACCGTTCGCCGCTCCGGCACACCTCGGAGGACCCGAGGCCGACCAGCGGGTTGCCGTGGCGGTGTGGGCGGACCTGCGCGAGCGTGGCCCCGGCGGACGCTTCGCCGTCGAGCTCGCGTCGCTCGCCCGGACGGTCGACCGCGTCGGGGTGCTGGGCGGTGAGCCCGCTCGGCGCTCGTCACGACGGCGCGAGGAGCCGGCCGACCGCGTGCTCGACCTGGTCGACCGCGGTGTGGTCGCGTGGCTCGACCCGACGAGGGAGTGCTCGGCGGACGTCCTCGTGGTGCGGGACCCCGAGCTGCTGGTGCTACCACCCTCACGGGAGGCCTGGCACGTTCGCGCCGATCGTGTGGTGCTGGCGGCCGAAAGGGCGCCGGAGTCCGACGACGGGCCGCTGTTCGATCCGACCGACGTCGAGCGCGCGGCGCAGCTCCTCACCGGCGCCTCCGAGGTGCAGTGGTGGGCAGCCGATGTCGACGTCGTCGCCGGGCTCTCGGCGTGGGGGGTGGAGGTCACGGGTCCGGTCGGACGCTGGGAGGTCCTCGGGCCGGTCCGGTCGCCGCAGCCGGTGCCCGGGGCGACAGTCGTCGGCCTGCTCGACGATCTCACGGGGTGCACGGGTGCAGGCACCCGCCCACGAGCGCCGCACGGTGTGGATGCGCGTGTGCTGGGCCGAGGCAGGGGTGGCGGTTGGGTGCCGATCGACGATCGCCGTGTGGGGCGTCGCGCGTTCTCGCGAACCTGCGACGTGGTGCTGGTCCCTCAGGACTGGCCCCGACCCGATCGCGACGCCGCCTGGCTCGACGTGCTAGAGGAGGGGGCTGTGCCGGTGCTCTCGCTGGAGCGGGAGAGGGTGCAGGCGTTGCACGACCCCGCCGAGCGGGATCGGCGTCGTCGGTCGCTGCTCGCCGAGGCCGCACGCGACTACGATGCCGCGTGGGCCCGACGCCTCCCCGAACTTCTGCGACGATGAGCGGCATGGACGTGCTCTCGCCCCGCCCGCTCGCCCTCGTCACCGCCGTCCTCGTGACGGTGGGCGTGGTTCCCCTCGCCTGGGGCTGGACGACGCCGGCCCTCGCCGTCGTCGTCGTGCTGGCCGGCGCGGCAGTCGTGGTGCCCGCTCTGCTGCATGCGCGCCTGCGTGCGGCGGTCGCGGCTGCGGAGACCTCGCGCTCGCGCGACGTGGCCCGTCTCCTCACCGACCTGGCTCGTCTGGAAGCCCGCCGCGAGCTCGACTAAGCCAGGTCGACGACCACGGGGGCATGGTCGCTGGCGCCCTTGCCCTTGCGCTCCTCACGGTCGATGAACGCACCCTCGACACGAGCGGCCAGAGCGGGGGAGCCGAGCACGAAGTCGATGCGCATGCCGCGCTTCTTCGGGAACGCGAGCTGCTGGTAGTCCCAGTACGTGTAGGTGCCGGGTCCGGGGGCGTGCGGGCGGACGACGTCGCTGAAGCCGGTGTCGACGAAGCTCGCGAACGCGGCACGCTCGGGTGCCGACACGTGGGTCTTGCCGTCGAAGGCCGCCATGTCCCACACGTCGTCGTCCTGGGGGGCGATGTTCCAGTCGCCGGTGAGCGCGATCTGCGCATCGGGGTCGGCGGCCAGCCAGCCGGCGGCGTCGGCGCGGAGACGGTCGAGCCACTCGAGCTTGTACGTGAAGTGCTCGTGCTCGAGGTCGCGGCCGTTGGGGACGTACAGGCTCCACATCCGCACGCCACCGCACGTGGCGCCCACGGCACGCGGCTCGACCACGGCGGGGTCGCCGAACGTCGGCTGGTCGGCGAACGAGGTGGCCACGTCGTCGAGGCCCACCCGCGACAGCAGCGCCACGCCGTTCCACTGGTTGAGGCCCACGTGCACGTACTCGTAGCCCATCGAGCTGAGCTCGAGCGCGGGGAACTGGTCCTCGCGGCACTTGGTCTCCTGGATGGCCAGCACGTCGACGTCGTGGCGTTCCAGGAAGGCGGTCACGCGGTCGACACGGCTGCGGATCGAGTTGACGTTCCAGGTGGCGATGCGCACGCCCCGAACCTACCAACGCTGCTCCAGTCCTCCGTCTCGGACACGTACGGGGCGCCTCGACCCGGCGATGTGCCCGGACGTGTCCGAGACGGGAGGACTGGTCAGTCGAGGTCGTTGCGCTCGAGGCGGGACGTGTCGGCCACGCCCGTGCGGAAGGCGGCACGCGCCACCATGTGCGCCGAGACGGGTGCGGTGAGGAGCTGGAACAGGCCCACCAGGGCGATGATCGTGAGCGCGCCGGGATCGCGGACCCGCAGGGCCAGGCCGGCCAGCACGAGGAGCAGACCGAGCGTCTGCGGCTTGGTCGCGGCGTGCATGCGCGTCAGCACGTCGGGGAACCGCACGAGACCGATCGCGGCCACGAGGGCCAGCGCGCTGCCGAGCACCAGCAGGGCGCCGGACACCAGGTCGACCAGCAGGTCGGTGGTCATCGGTCCTCCCGGGGTGCATCGATGTCGCGGGCGGCGAACCGGGAGATGCTGACCGATCCGAGGAACCCGACGAGGGCCAGCGCCAGCAGCACCGGGGCGGTGTCGGTGTGCCCGGAGATCGCGGCCTCCACCCCGACGGCGGACAGGCAGGCCGCCACGAACACGTCGGCCGCGACGGTGCGGTCGAGCATGGTGGGTCCGCGCACGATGCGGACCAGGCACAGCACCCCGGTGGCGGCGAGCATCGTGGCGCACACGACGGCGACGACGGTCACGAGACGACCTCCTGCGTGGCTCGTCGGTAGGCCTCCCGCTCGTCGTGCGGGGCCCAGGCCTCGACCACTCGGCGCTCCTGCTCGTGGACCGCCGCCACCGCTCGCTCGACCCGGTCGGGGGAGCGGGCGTCGAGCACGTGGACGAACAGCGCGGGCGCCTCCGGGTCGAGCTCCACCAGCAGCGAGCCGGGCACGAGCGAGACCAGCTCGGCCGTGGCCGTGATCAGCAGCTCCGAGCGGGTCACCATGGGCACCCGGACGACGGCGCTGGGCGGTGGGGCGGCCGGGCGGACCGCGAGCCACGCCACCTGGACCGAGGCCCGGAGGAGGTCGCCGGCGAAGCGGACTGCGAGCGTGAACGTGGGCCACGGCCGCACCGTCCAGCGCCACGGCGCGCGAGGGAAGGGGAAGAGCAGGAGCACCGCCACGCTCGTGAGGAGCCCGCCCACCACCAACGTCGGGGTGATCGCGCCCCACAGCAGCAGCCAGACGACGGTGAGGCCCAGGACGACCCGTGCTCGAGGCATCAGCGACCACCGCCCAGCACCGCGTCGACGTACGGGGTGCGCTGCAGCAGCTCCACGGCAGCGGCATCGGTCACCTGGAACAGCGGACCCGCGAACACCGTGAGGGAGACCGTGGCCAGCACGAGCGCCAGCGTGGGCAGACCCATGCTGAGCGGAAGCCTCTGCTGCTCGGCCAGGCGCTGCCAGGACGACGTCGTCCGGGTGCGCGTGGTGACGTCGCCGCCTCCGTGCAGGGCGCCGTGCGACCAGACGTCGGAGCCGTCGTCGACCACGGACTGGGCCAGGTCGTCGTCGACCGGCTGCCAGAAGGCGCGGTTCCAGACCTTCGCGATGGCGTAGAGGGTGAGCAGGCTGACCGCGACGCTCGCCGCGACGGCTGTCACCGCGAGCCAGTCGCCCGCCTCGATCCCGGCCCGACCGAGCGCCACCTTGCCGAGGAAGCCCGAGAAGGGTGGGATGCCGGCCAGGTTCATCGCCGGCACGAAGAACGCGACCGACAGGATCGGGGCCAGGCGGGCCAGACCCCCCAGCCGGTCGAGGTTGGTGGTGCCGGTGCGGTACTCGACGAGTCCGGCCAGCAGGAACAGCGCCGTCTGCACCAGGATGTGGTGCGCGATGTAGAAGACCGCTCCGGACAGTGCCAGCTCCGTGCCGAGCGCCACGCCGAGCAGCATGTACCCGATGTGGCTGACGAGCGTGAACGACAGGATGCGCTTGATGTCGGTCTGGGCGACCGCGCCGAGGATGCCCACGACCATCGTGAGGATCGCCGCGACCAGCAGCAACGTCCGCAACGAGTCGTCGGGGAACAGCAGCGTCTGCGTGCGCACGATCGCGTACACGCCCACCTTGGTGAGCAGCCCGGCGAACACGGCGGTCACCGGGGCGGGCGCGGTGGGGTAGGAGTCCGGGAGCCAGGCCGACAGCGGGAACACCGCGGCCTTGATGCAGAAGACGGTGAGCAGCAGCAGCTGGAGCAGGTGCGCGACGGCGGGGTCCACGTCGCCCAGACGCTGCGAGAGCAGCGCGAAGTTGACCGTGCCGGTGGCGGCGTACACGCACGCGATGGCGACGAGGAACACCACCGACGACAGCAGGCTCACCACGATGTAGACCGTGCCGGCCCGGATGCGGGCCTCGGTGCCACCGAGGGTGATGAGCACGTAGCTGGCCGCCAGCAGCACCTCGAAGCCGACGAACAGGTTGAACAGGTCGGCGGAGAGGAACGCGTTCGAGACGCCCGCGCTCAGCACCAGGTAGGTGGGGTGGAACACCGAGAGCGGGGTGTCGCGGCCGTACTCGACGATGCCCTGGCCGAAGGAGTACAGCAGCACCACCAGGGTCACGAACGACGAGACCAGCAGCATGAGAGCCGAGAGTCGGTCGGCCACGAGGGAGATGCCGATCTCCGGCCCCCACCCCGCCAGCGTGAGCGACTGCGGGCCCTGGGTGTCGGCGCGCACCAGCAGCGTCGCGGCGGTCGCCACGACGGCCGTCAGCACCACCACGCTGACGATCCGCTGGGCCCGGGCCGAGCGGCCCAGCACCAGGCACAGGCCGGCGCCGAGCAGGGGGAGCAGCACGGGCAGGACGACGAGCTGGGTCACGAGTCGGCCCCTTCCTCGTCGGGGACGTCGGTCTCGGGCTCGTCGAACGACCCGGACACGTCGTCGGCCTCGGCGCGGCGCCGGACCAGGTCGTCCTCGACGTCGTCCTGCACGTCGTCGCTGCCCGACAGCTGCCAGGAGCGGTAGGCCAGCGCCAGCCCGAACGCGCTGACGCCGAGGGTGATGACGATCGCCGTGAGCGCCATGGCCTGGGGCAGGGGGTCGGTGATGTCCTCGCGGCCGACGATGGGCGGTGCGCCGCTGGGGCCGGACGCCACGAGGAACAACAGGTTCACGCCGTTGCCCACCATGACGAAGCCGACGAGGATCCGGCTCAGGCTGCGCTCGAGCATGAGCGTGGTGCCGCAGCCGACGAGCACCGCGATGGCGATGACGAGGGCGAGGTCGACGGTCATCGCTCGGCCACCCCCTCGGCCGAGGTGCTCGTGCACTCCTCGCCCAGGCCCGAGTCCGTGTGGCCTTCCTCGCCGTGGCGGTCGATGCCGCCACCGAGGCTGCGCAGCACGTCGAGGGCCAGGCCCACGACCACCAGGTAGACCCCGACGTCGAAGGCCACCGAGGTGACGACGTGCACGTCGCCCAGCAGGGGCACGGGGATGTCGAACACCCCGCTCTGGAAGGTGTTGGCGCCCACGAGCAGCGGCACCAGTCCCGACGCGGCGGCGACGGCCAGCCCCGAGCCGAGTACCACGCCGGCGTCGACGGGGGCGGCGGCGTCGAGCTCGCGCCGTCCACCCGCGAGGTACCGGACCGCGAGCGCCAGGCCCGCGACGAGGCCACCGGCGAAGCCGCCGCCGGGCGTGTAGTGACCGGTGAACATGAGGTAGACGGAGAAGATCATCAGCACGGGGAACACGGCGCGCGCCACGACCTCGAACATCACGGAGCGCCGCCCGATCTCGAGGGCTGCCGCCCCGGGCAGCCAGTCGGCGCGGTCGTCGTCGAGCCCGGGCCGGGCGCGTCGGGTCTCCCGGTGCGACTGCGCGCGGTCGGTGATGAGGAAGATCAGGCTCGCGATGCCCGTGGCGGCGACCACCAGCACGGCCAGCTCGCCGAAGGTGTCCCACACGCGGATGTCGACGAGCGTGATGTTGACGATGTTCTCGCCACCGCCGAAGTCGTAGGCCGGGCCCTCGAAGTCCCGGCCGACGGGTGCGGCCGTCCGGGCGTTGGCCGCGACGACCGCGTAGGCGGCGACGGCCACGCCCGCGCTGGCACCGATCGCGATGCGCACCCGGCGGGCCGCCGTGAACGGCCGGTCGGAGAAGAACGGCCCGAAGCGGCGCAGCACGAGGACGAACGTCACGAGGGCGAACGTCTCGACCAGCACCTGGGTGAGGGCCAGGTCGGGCGCGCCGTGCAGCACGAACAGCAGCGCGGTCCCGTACCCCGTGATGCCGAGCAGCAGCACGGCCCGCAGGCGTCGTCGCGACCGCACCGTCAGGAGCGCGGCGCCGCACACGAGCGCGGCCGTGGCGATGCGCAGCGCGTCGTCGGGCTCGAAGACGCCACCGTCGCCGACCGAGATCGACGGCGTTCCCCAGGCGCGCACGGCCGCACTGCCCGGGAGCAGGACGAGCACCACCAGCACGACGCCGAGGTAGACGGGCAGGGAGCCGCGCTGGGTGAAGCCGGTGACCTCGACGCTCGCGCGGTCGACGCCGCGGACGACGGCGTGGTAGCTGCGCTCGGCGTCGGGCAGGTGCAGCCGCCGCACGAGCGTCTCCTGCAGGTGCGCGACGGGTCGGCGGAGCAGCCAGAGCGCGAGGCCGCCGACGACGGCGGCGACCGACAGCCACAGCGCCGGGGTGAATCCGTGCCAGAGGGTCAGGACGGGCTCGTGGGCGCCGGCGCCGAACGTCTCGGCGTAGGACTCGATCCGCGGCGTCAGGAGGGGGCCGGCCACCCCGCCGACGATCGTGAGGACGGACAGGATCACGGGGGAGGCCTGGAACCAGGGTCCCGGTGCCGCGACGTCGGTGGGGGCCACGTCCTTGGTGCCGAATGTGCCCCACACGAACCGTGCCGTGTACGCCACCGTGAGGACCGACCCGACCACCAGCCCCACCAGGGCGACCGTGCCCCACGCGCCGATGCCCGCGTCGTCGCCGAGGTCGACGAACGCCGCGAGCGCGGCCTCCTTCGCCGTGAACCCGAGCAGCGGAGGCAGCCCGGCCATCGACGCCGCGGCCACGAGCGTGACGACGAGCAGGACGGGCATGGAGCGCGCGAGTCCGCTGAGCTCGCGCAGGTCGCGCGTGCCGGTGCTGCGGTCGACGATGCCGACCACGAGGAAGAGGGTGGACTTGAACAGCGCGTGCCCGAGCACGAGCGAGAGACCGGCGAACGCGGCCGACCGGGTGCCGGCCCCGGCCACCGCGACCAGGAAGCCGAGCTGGCTCACGGTGCCGTAGGCGAGCAGCAGCTTGACGTCGTGCTGGCGCAGGGCGCGCAGCCCGCCGATGATCATCGTCACGATGCCGAGGGTGAGCAGCACGGGCCGCCAGCCGGGGGTGTCGGCGAACGCGGGGGCCAGCAGCAGCACGAGGAACACGCCGGCCTTCACCATGGCCGCCGCGTGGAGGTAGGCGCTCACCGGCGTGGGCGCCGCCATGGCTCCCGGGAGCCAGAAGTGGAACGGGACGAGGGCGGACTTGCTGAGCGCTCCGACGAGCAGCAGGGCCACCGCGGCCGTGACGGCCGGCCCCGAGGGCGGGTCGGCGACGATCTCGCTGAGCCGGGCCGTCCCGGTCTGGGCGTGCAGCACGAACAGGCCCACGAGCATCGCGAGTCCGCCGAACGTGGTCACGAGCAGGGCGTTCATGGCCGCCCGACGGTTGGCCCGTCGTTCGGGGTTGTGCCCGATCAGCAGGTACGACAGGACCGTCGTGAGCTCCCAGAACACGAACAGCACGTACATGTTGTCGGACAGGACCAGTCCGAGCATCGAGCCGGCGAAGGCGGTCAGCACGCCCGAGAACCGCCAGATCTCGGGATCGCCCTGGCGGAAGTACCAGCCGCAGTAGAGCAGCACGAGGGCGCCGACGCCGGTGACCACCAGCGACATCAGCGCCGTGAGGGGGTCGATCAGCAGGTCGACGTCGACACCGAGCGAGGGGATCCAGCTCCAGCGCTCGACGACGGGTCCGCTCGCGCCCGACGTCACGTCGAGCGCGCGCGGCAGCAGGTACGCGAAGGATGCGGCCGGCACGAGGGCCAGCACGACGAAGGCGCGACGGTCGAGGAACCTGACCAGGAGAGGGGCTCCCGCCGCGGCGACGAGGTGCAGCGCGAGGAGCCCGATCATTCTGGCCTCACCCTATCGGGAGGTCCCGCATGGCGGCACGCCGTACGGTGGCTGCATGAGCGAGCGCCAGCGAGTGAACCACCGGGATCTCATGCCGCGCGGCTCGAACTCCGTGCTCTTCTCGACGAGGGGCGGGGCATGAGCGAGCGCCAGCGAGTGAAGCATCGGGATCTCATGCCGCGCGGCTCGTACTCTGTGCTCTTCTCGACGAGGGGCGCGGCATGAGCGAGCGCCAGCGAGTGAACGACCGGGATCTCATGCCGCGCGGCTCGTACTCTGTGCTCTTCTCGACGAGGGGTGCGGCATGATCGATTGGGGCGTCGCGCAGACGACGGCGACGAAGCTGTCACGTCCGGGGCCCGACCTGTCGCCGGCGGAGGCCGACGACGTCGTGGGCGAGCTGCGCGAGGCCGCAGCCCGGTCCACGGGCCCGGTCCGCGAGTTCTCCGACCTCCACGCGCCGGACACCGTGCAGGCACAGGCGCCGGTGCTCGTGGTCGACCGGCCCCGCTGGATCGAGGCGAACCTCGGCACCTTCGAGGTGCTCATGGACCCGGTCGTGGCCCGCATCGAGGCAGGGCGGCCGCGCAGCGGTCTGGCCCACGCCGTGGGCAGCCGGGTGAGCGGTGCGGAGATCGGTGGGCTGGTGGCGCTGCTGTCGGGCAAGGTGCTGGGCCAGTTCGACCCGTTCTGGACCGGGCCGCGCGGCGAGGGTGGCCGGCTCCTGCTCGTCGCGCCGAACATCGTCCACGTGGAGCGCTCGCTCGACGTCGACCCGCACGACTTCCGGCTGTGGGTGTGCCTGCACGAGGAGACCCACCGGGTGCAGTTCACGGCCGTGCCGTGGATGCGCGACCACCTCCGCGGCCTCATCGACGAGCTCACCGCTGCCACGGACCTCGACTCCGAGGCCGTGCAGCGCTTCCTCACCGAGGGCGTCGGCGAGCTGGTCAAGGTGCTGCGCGGCACCTCGGACGCCTCGCTCGCCGAGCTGTTCCAGAACGACCGGCAGAAGGCCGTCGTCGACCGGATCACCGGCGTCATGTCGCTGCTCGAGGGCCACGCCGACGTCGTCATGGACGGTGTGGGACCCGACGTGATCCCGTCGGTGGCCACGATCCGTCGACGGTTCGACCAGCGACGTCAGGGCGGCGGAGGGCTCGACCGGGTCCTGCGACGTCTGCTGGGCCTGGAGTCCAAGATGCGCCAGTACCGCGACGGCGCCGTGTTCGTCCGCGAGGTCAACGAGAAGGTCGGGCTGGCGGGCTTCAACGCGGTGTGGGAGAGCCCCGAGAACCTGCCCGACCGCGCCGAGATCCTCGACCCCGCCGCCTGGGTGGCGCGGGTCCACGGCTGAGCGTCGGGCCGGGAGGCGCGGCGTGAGGCTGCTCGGCGCGGAGGCCCGCGGGCGGGCGGGGGTGCGCGACGTCCTCGCCGACGTCGCACCGGACGCGCCGGTCGTGCTCGGGGTCTCCGGCGGCGCCGACTCGCTCGCGCTGGCGGTGTGCGCCGCGTTCGTGGCCGACCGTGACGACCGACGGGTGCGCGTCGTGGTGGTCGACCACGGCCTCCAGGACGGGTCGGACCGCGTGGCCGACCGCGCGGTGGAGCAGGTGCGCTCGCTCGGCCTGCCCGGCGACGCGGTTCGTGTGCAGGTGGGGACCGTCGGCGGGCCCGAGGCCGCGGCGCGTGCGGCGCGCCGGGCCGCGCTCGTCGAGGTCGCGGGCCAGGACGGCGTGGTGCTGCTGGCGCACACCCTCGACGACCAGGCCGAGACGGTGCTGCTCGGACTGGGCCGGGGCTCGGGGCCGCGCTCGCTCGCCGGCATGGCAGCGCGCGACGGGCGTTGGCGTCGGCCGTTCCTCGGTCTGCGCCGGTCCGACACCGAGGCGGTGTGCCGCGCCCACGACCTTGTCTGGTGGACCGACCCGCACAACGCCGATCCCGCGTTCCGCCGTGCCCGGCTGCGCCACGAGGTGCTCCCCCTGCTCGACGACGTGCTGGGCTCGGGGGTGCCGGAGGCGCTCGCTCGCACCGCCGACCAGCTGCGTCACGACACGACGCTGCTCGACGAGCTGGCGGGCCAGGTCGAGGACGCCGCCGACGTCGCGACACTCGTGGCCCTCCCACCTGCGCTGCGGTCCCGGGTGCTCCGCCGACTCGCACTCGAGGCCGGCGCCGCCCCCGGGGAGCTCGGTGCGGTCCACCTCGCCGCGCTCGACCGCCTCGTCACCGACTGGCACGGCCAGGACCGGGTCGAGCTGCCCGGTCGGGTGGCGCTGACGCGGACGGCGGGCCGCCTCCACCGCATCGACGGCGGTCCCTGATCCGATCGGGGCGGTCCTCGTCCAGGGCGAGGGGTGCTGTGGCAGGCTGAGTCCGTGGACATCCAGCACGTCGAGTCCGACCTCGACCTCGACCAGACCCTGTTCACCGAGGAGCAGATCGTCGCGCGGCTGCGCGAGATCGCGCGCCAGGTCGAGACGGACTACGCGGGTCGTGACCTGCTCCTGGTCGGCGTGCTCAAGGGCGCCGTCATGGTGATGGCCGACCTCGCGCGCAGCTTCGACCGCCACGTCGAGATGGACTGGATGGCGGTCTCGTCCTACGGCTCCGGCACCACCTCGTCCGGCGTGGTCCGCATCCTCAAGGACCTCGACACCGACATCTCCGGCCGCGACGTCCTCATCGTCGAGGACATCATCGACACCGGCCTCACGCTGTCGTGGCTCGTGACCAACCTGCGCTCGCGTGGTCCGGCCTCGGTCGAGATCGCGACGCTCCTGCGCAAGCCCGACGCCCTGCAGATGGACGTCGACGTCAAGTACGTCGGCTTCGACATCCCCAACGCGTTCGTCGTGGGCTACGGCCTGGACTACTCCGAGCGGTACCGGAACCTGCGCAGCATCGGGACGCTGGCGCCCCACGTGTACTCCTGAGGGCACGTCCGGATCCACCGGGAACGTCACGGTTCGCGTGAGCGTTCTGCCAGTACGGGATCGGCGGGTCGGACTTCGTCCTGACGTGTACGGTTCCTGTGTCGGCGGCGAGGGCCGCCGATCGAGCACACGAGGAGGAGTGGGCCGCACCGGCCCGTGTCCATGAACGCCAAGCGCCTGTTCCGCGGTCCCTGGGTCTGGATCGTCCTCATCCTCGTCCTCGTCGTCGTCACCCTGCAGTTCTCCGGGCGTGCCGACGGCTTCAAGGAGGTCCGCACGGCCACCATGGTCGGCTACCTCGACGACGGCAAGATCTCGGAGATGACCTTCACGGAGGGCGACCAGGAGATCACGGCGACCCTCGACGACGGCACCAAGGTGCGGGCCAAGTACCTCGCCGGCCAGGGTGACCGGCTGGTCGAGAAGGCCGAGGCCGAGGTCGTCGACAAGAAGCTCAAGACGTTCGACGTCAAGGTCCCCACCGCGGGCTTCCTCAGCTACCTCGCGACGGCCATCCTGCCGCTGCTGCTGCTCGTCGGGCTCTTCCTGTTCATCATGACCCGCTTCCAGGGCGGCGGCGGTGGCGTCATGAAGTTCGCCAAGTCGCGCGCGAAGCTCATCACGAAGGACACCCCGCAGACCACGTTCGCCGACGTCGCGGGCTGCGACGAGGCCATCGAGGAGCTCGGCGAGATCAAGGAGTTCCTGTCGGAGCCGGCCAAGTTCCAGGCCGTCGGCGCCAAGATCCCCAAGGGTGTGCTGCTCTACGGACCGCCCGGCACCGGCAAGACGCTGCTGGCCCGCGCCGTGGCCGGTGAGGCCGGCGTGCCGTTCTACTCCATCTCCGGCTCCGACTTCGTCGAGATGTTCGTGGGCGTCGGCGCCAGCCGCGTGCGCGACCTGTTCGAGCAGGCCAAGGAGAACGCCCCGGCCATCGTCTTCATCGACGAGATCGACGCGGTCGGACGCCACCGCGGCACCGGCATGGGCGGCGGCCACGACGAGCGCGAGCAGACCCTCAACCAGCTGCTCGTCGAGATGGACGGCTTCGACGTGCGCGGCGGCGTCATCCTCATCGCGGCCACCAACCGGCCCGACGTGCTCGACCCGGCCCTGCTGCGTCCCGGCCGCTTCGACCGCCAGATCGGCGTGGAGGCACCCGACCTCAAGGGTCGCGAGACGATCCTCAAGGTGCACGCCCGCGGCAAGCCGATCGGCCCCGACGTCGACCTCGAGAGCGTGGCCCGACGCACCCCCGGCTTCAGCGGCGCCGACCTCGCCAACGTGCTCAACGAGGCCGCCCTGCTCACGGCGCGCAACAGCGACAAGGTCATCACCGACGAGGCGCTCGACGAGGCCATCGACCGCGTCATGGCCGGTCCGCAGAAGCGCACGCGCCTGATGAACGAGAACGAGCGGCTGGTCACGGCCTACCACGAGGGCGGACATGCCCTCGTCGCTGCGGCGCTCCCGCAGAGCGACCCGGTGCACAAGATCACGATCCTGCCCCGTGGGCGCGCGCTCGGCTACACGATGGTGCTGCCCGACGAGGACAAGTACAGCCAGACGCGTGCCGAGCTGCAGGACAAGCTGGCCTACATGCTCGGTGGCCGCGCGGCGGAGGAGCTGGTCTTCCACGACCCGACCACCGGTGCGGGCAACGACATCGAGAAGGCCACGGGCCTGGCGCGGGCCATGGTCACCCAGTACGGCATGAGCGAGCGCGTCGGCGCCATCAAGCTGGGCAGCGACAACAGCCAGCCCTTCCTCGGGGGTGGCATGGGCATGGGCCACACCCGCGACTACTCCGAGCGGGTGGCCGCCGTGGTCGACGAGGAGGTCTCCTCGCTGATCGCCCACGCGCACCAGGAGGCGTTCGACATCCTCGCGGAGAACCGCGACGTGCTCGACTCCCTCGTGCTGGAGCTCATGGAGAAGGAGACGCTCGACAAGCGCGAGGTCGCCCTCATCTTCGAGCCGCTGCGCCGGCGCGAGGTGCGTCCGGCCTGGACCGGCTCGGACTCGCGGCAGCCGTCGGACCAGCCCCCGGTCGAGGCGCCGGAGGCCGCGCGACTCAAGGAGCCCGAGACCGAGGGCATCGTCGTGGGCCCGGACACCGGCCCCGACGCGCCGCCGCCGGACGATCCGACGCCGCAGGGCCCCGTCGGGCCGGCGTGAGGACGAGGACAGCATGAGCGTCGACGTCGAGCGCGCCGCAGCGGCGGTGCGCGAGCTGCTGATCGCCGTCGGGGAGGACCCCGACCGCGACGGCCTGAAGGAGACTCCGGACCGCGTGGCCCGGTCGTACGCCGAGCTGTTGGCCGGCCTCGACCAGGACCCGCGTGAGGTCCTCACGGCCACCTTCGACGTCGGCCACGACGAGCTGGTGCTCGTGAAGGACATCGAGCTGTGGTCGATGTGCGAGCACCACCTGGTGCCGTTCACCGGGGTCGCCCACGTGGGCTACATCCCGCGCGCCGACGGGTTCGTCACCGGTCTGTCCAAGCTGGCCCGGCTCGTCGACGTCTTCGCCCGGCGCCCCCAGGTGCAGGAGCGGCTCACCACCCAGATCGCCGACGCCCTGATCGAGGTGCTGGAGCCGCGTGGCGTGATCGTCGTGATCGAGGCCGAGCACCTGTGCATGACCATGCGCGGCGTGCGCAAGGGCGGCGCCCGGACGGTCACGAGCGCCGTGCGCGGACAGCTGCGCGACCCCGCCACCCGGGCCGAGGCGATGGGGCTCATCACGAGCGGTGGCGCTCGGTGACCGGGGTCTGCTGATGGGGCTCGCACCCGCTCAGGTGCTGGAGCCCATCGGGCGGTGCAGGGTCATGGGCGTCGTCAACGTCACGCCCGACTCGTTCTCCGACGGTGGCCGATGGTTCGACCTCGACCGTGCGGTCCGGCACGGGCGTGAGCTCGCCGAGGCCGGCGCCGACCTCGTGGACGTGGGTGGTGAGTCCACGCGCCCCGGCGCGGTCCGCGTCGACCTCGACGAGGAGCTGCGTCGCGTCGTGCCCGTCGTGCGCGCGCTGGCCGCCGACGGCGTGGCCGTCTCGGTCGACACGATGCGTGCCGACGTGGCCGAGGCGGCGCTCGATGCCGGTGCCGTCCTGGTGAACGACGTGTCCGGCGGCCGCGCCGACGCCCGCATGGTGCCGCTGGCCGCGGAGCGCGACGTCCCGCTGGTGCTCATGCACTGGCGCGGCCACGCCGACCGGATGCAGGACCTCACCCACTACGACGACGTCGTCGCCGACGTGGTCGCCGAGCTCTCCGAGCGGGTCGAGGAGGCCCTGGCCGCAGGGGTCGACCGGTCCCGCCTCGTGGTCGACCCCGGTCTCGGCTTCTCCAAGACCGGCGGCCAGAACTGGACCGTCCTCGCCGCGCTCTCCGCCTTCACCGCGCTGGGGCTCCCGATGCTCGTGGCAGCCAGCCGCAAGCGCTTCCTCGGTGAGCTCCTCGCCGGCGCCGACGGCACGCTGCGGCCCACGGAGGGTCGGGAGGCGGCCACCGTCGCCCTGTCCACGCTGGCCGCGCAGGCCGGCGCCTGGGCCGTGCGGGTGCACGAGGTGGCCGCGTCCGCCGACGCCGTGCGCGTGGTCGCGCGGATCACCCAGGAGCCTGTCCCAGGGGGTGGCGACCATGGCCGCTGACGTGCTGTCGCGTCACCGGGCGTTCTACGACGCGGTCGAGTCCGGCGACCTCGACCTCATGAGCTCGCTGTGGGTGGACTCGCCCAGCGCCTTCTGCGTGCACCCCGGCGCCGAGGCCATCGAGGGCACCGACGCGGTGCTGCGCTCGTGGGCGCTCGTCATGGCGAACGTGGAGTACATCCAGTTCTTCCTCACCGACGTCCAGGTGTCCTGGCCGCTGGGCTCCGACGCGGACCTGGCGCTCGTCACGTGCACCGAGAACATCCTCTCCGGGGAGGGCACCGAGTCGCCGGAGCAGTTCTCCGGCGGCAAGGCGATCTGCACGTCGGTGCTCGTCCGGTCCGGTGGCGTCTGGCGACTGTGGTCGCGGCACGCCTCCCCGGTGCTCGACATCGACCCGGAGGCTCCCGAGGAGCCCGGCATGACGGAACAGCCCTGATGGAGGAGCACTGATGGCATGTCCTGACGGTCTCGACCGCATCGACCTGAGCGGCGTGACGGCCTTCGGCCACCACGGCGTGCTCGAGCACGAACGCCGGTTCGGCCAGACGTTCGTCGTCGACGTGAGCCTCGGCATCGACCTCGGTCCGGCCGGCTCGAGCGACGACCTGACGGCGACCGTCAACTACGCAGAGGTCGCCGAGATGGTCCAGGACGTGGTCACCGGGGACCCGGTGGACCTGATTGAGTCCCTCGCCCTCCGTATGGTGGACTGGTGCCTGGCACGACCGTCCGTGGAATGGGCGAGCGTGACCGTGCACAAGCCCCAAGCGCCCATCGCGGTGACGTTCTCCGACGTCAGCGTGACGATAGAGCGGAGCCACCAGTGACCGAATCGCCCACGCCGTACGAGCTGGACGCCGACACCATGACGGGTGGCATGCGTCCCATCCGCCAGGCCGTCATCGCGATCGGGTCGAACCTGGGTGACCGGCTGAACCGTCTCCAGGGGGCGGTCTCCGCCCTCGAGGACACCCCCGAGGTGCAGGTCGTGACCGTGTCGTCGGTCTACGAGACCGAGCCGGTCGGCACGCCCGACGGATCGGGTGCCTTCCTCAACGCCGTCGTGCTCCTCGACACGACCCTCACGGTGCACACGCTGCTCGACCGGGCCCACGCGATCGAGGACGCCTTCGGTCGCGAGCGCTCCGAGCCGGGCGCCCCGCGCACCCTCGACGTCGACCTGGTCGTCGTCGGCGACCGGATCGCCGACGACGAGACCCTCACGCTGCCGCACCCGCGGGCGCACGAGCGTGGCTTCGTGCTCGTCCCGTGGCTCGAGATCGACCCCGAGGGCGAGATCCCCGGCAAGGGATTCGTGGCCGACCTCGTCGGCGACGTCGACACGACCGGCGTCGTCCGGCGAGAGGACCTCGAGATCCTTCTGTGATGCGCGCCGGGCGGACGACCGCCGTCCACGTCGCCGCCCTGGTCGCCGTCGGGCTGCTGCTGGGATCGGTCGTCCGGCCCGTCTCGCTGCGTCTCGGCGCGTCGCCGCCGCGGCCCGGCTGGCTGGTGGCCGTGCTGCTCCTGGCCCTGGCCGCCCTCGTGGCCGCGATCGCCTGGAGCACCTGGCAGAGCCTGCACCAGCGCAAGCAGCGCATGACGTCGCAGCACGCGGTCACCCTCCTGGCCATGGCGAAGGCGTGCAGCATCGTCGGAGCGCTCTCGGTGGGGGCCTACGGCGGCTTCGCGCTCTCCTTCGTGCGTGACTGGGACACGATGTTCGGCCAGGACCGGGTGCTGCAGGGCGGCCTCGCCTCCGTCGCCGGCCTCCTGCTGCTCGTCGCAGCGCTCCTGCTCGAGCGGACCCTGCACGTGCCCCAGCCCGACGACGAGGACGACGACGCCCCTCCCGGCGCCGCGACGGCGGCATAGCGCCGCAGGGACGCCGGTTCGCCGAACCCCTCCGGGGCGGCCCCGCCCCACCCATCGGTGGATCCTCAACTGAAGCGCGCGTCCTGATGTTGCGGATCCACCGATGACGGGGACGTGCGGGTCGGGCCGGCTCAGACCAGCGCGGCGCGCAGCGTGTCGAGCCCGACGGAGCCGAGGCTCAGCGCCCGACGGTGGAACTCCTTGAGATCGGGCCCGTGCTCACGGACCCAGGCGTCGCGCACCTGCTCCCAGATGCGCTGACCCACCTTGTAGCTGGGCGCCTGGCCCGGCCAGCCGAGGTAGCGGTTCACCTCGAAGCGCACGAACGGGGCGTTCATGTTCACGTGCTCGGCCATGAAGGCGAACGCGTGATCGGCGGTCCAGGGACCGTCGCCGTCGGGGCGGGGCAGCTCGAGGTGCACCCCGAGGTCGAGGACCACCCGGGCCGCCCGCATGCGCTGGCCGTCGAGCATGCCGAGGCGGTCGGCAGGGGAGTCGAGGTAGCCCAGGTCGGCCATGAGGCGCTCGGCGTACAGCGCCCAGCCCTCGCCGTGCCCGGAGGTCCACAGGGCGCCGCGCCGCCACGCGTTCAGCTCGGCGGCGTTCCACACGGCGTAGCCGCACTGGAGGTGGTGGCCGGGCACGCCCTCGTGGTAGACGGTGGTCAGCTCGCGCCAGGTGTCGAACTCCGTGACACCCTCCGGCACGCTCCACCACATGCGCCCCGGGCGGGCGAAGTCGTCGCTCGGCGGCGTGTAGTAGATGCCGCCCTCCTGCGTGGGCGCGATGCGGCACTCGAGCGAGCGCATGATGTCGGGCACGTCGAAGTGGGTGCGCCCCAGCTCCTCGACGGCGCGGTCGCTCGTCTCCTGCATCCAGGCCTGCAGGGCGTCGGTGCCCACCAGGCGGTGCTCGGGGGAGGACTCGAGGTGCGCGACGGCCTCGGCCACGGAGGCCCCGGGCAGGACCTGCTGCGCGACGGCCTCCTGCTCGCGGACCATGCGGTCGAGCTCCTCGAGCCCCCAGTCGTACGTCTCGTCCAGGTCGACGGCCGCGCCCAGGAAGCCGCGCGAGGCGAGGGCGTACCGGTCGCGGCCGCAGGCGTCGCGCTCGCGGGCCGCCGGGGCCAGCTCGTCGGCCAGGAAGGTCGCCAGCTCGGCGTACGCGGCCC